>JAEWBW010000360.1 GCA_023390955.1 Pseudomonadota bacterium | reverse complement strand
CCCGCACCCGTCTCGCCGCTATGCGGCGAGCCACCCTCTCCCGCAAGGGGAGAGGGTGCACCGTCCCGTCTGGCGAGGCGAACTCAGAACATCAGATTGTCCTTCACCAGAACCCAGCGGCCGTTCTTGACCTGCTGCACCTGGGTGATGGTGTTGGCGAGATGGTCGGTCTTGGAGAACTTGGTCGGCGGCGAGGAGAAGATGTCGAGGAATTTCTCGCCACCCTCGAGCGAGTCCAGCATCTTCTGGCCGTTGATATCCTTGCCGGCCTTCTCCGCGTAGAAGGCAAACGTCATCACCGCGTTGTAGCCGATGATAGCCTGGGTGTTGGCGTCGGTGCTGAACATTTTCTTGTAGTTGACGAGCCAGTCCTTCACCTTGCCCTTGGCCGTGTCTTCGTAAGGAATCTCGAAGCCGGACGCGGCGTAGAGACCTTCGACCGCTTCCTTGCCGAGCAGCGGCACTTCCAGCACGTTGGTCGGCGTGGCGCCGAGGAAGGTGACGTCCCAGCCGAGCTTCTTGGCTTCGCCCATCGCACCGATGGTTTCGCGCAGGATGGTGCCGAGCACGACGAGATCGCAGCCGTCCGACTTCATCTTGGCGATCTGCGCGCTGAAGTCCGAGGCGCCGCGCTTGTAGCTCGTCACCGAGGCCGGCTGCACCTTCATCGCGGTGAGCTGCTGGTTGAAGCCGTCGAGCACGTTCTTACCGTACTCGTCGTCCTGGTGCATGATGCAGGGCTTCTTGAAGTTCTTCCACTCCACCATGTACTTCACCGCCGCCCGCGTGCTCTCGACATAGGGCAGCAGATTGTTGAACTTCAGCCGCTCCTGCGGCTTGGCCGGATCGAACTTGAAGGTGAACTCGGCTGCCGTCAGCGGGAACAGCTGCAGCACACCGGCGTCGAACAGGATGTCCTGCGCGGCAAGCACGGTCGGTGAGCCCATCGGCCCGACCATCGCAAAAATCTTGTCGCGCTCGATCAGCTTCTGCGAGGCCAGCACGGCCTTCTTGGGATCGTAGCCGCTGTCCTCGACGACCAGCTTGATCTTGCGGCCATTGATGCCGCCCGCCGCGTTGATCTCCTCGGTCGCCATCTTCATGCCGTTGGAGACCGGCACGCCCCAGCCCTTGATCGGGCCGGACAGGTCCTGATGCGTGCCGATGACGATCTCGCTAGCCGAGATGCCCTCATTGGTAACCTTGGTTTGCGCCGCGGCCGGCACCTGGGTGAGCATCACCGTGCCCACCGCAAGGCCGAACGCCATCAACGATTTCGACATCGACGTCTCCTCTCCTCGGCCCATGTTGATGCGAAGGGCGGGGCCACGGCTCCCTTCGCTGTCGTCATGACACTCTTGCGCATCGGCCTTGCCGGCCGTGCGCCTCACGCCACCGCGCGCTCGCGATACATCGCGTCGATCTCGCCGGCGTAGCGCTTGTTCACGAAATTGCGCTTCAGCTTCATGGTCGGCGTCAGCTCCTCGTCTTCCGGCGTGAGTTGGCGCTCGATCAGGTAGAATCGCTTGATGGTCTCGACGCGGGCGAGATTGACGTTGACCTGCTCGATCTCGCGCCAGATCAGGTCCTGGATCTCCGTTGCCCGGCACAGGCTGGCATAATTGGTGAAGGGAATGTCCTGGTCCTGCGCGAACTTCTCGACATTCTCCTGGTCGATCATGACGAGGCAGGTGAGATACGGCCGCTTGTCGCCAACCACCACGGCGTCGGAGATATAGGGCGAGAATTTGAGCTGGTTCTCGATCTCCGACGGCGTGACGTTCTTGCCGCCGGCGGTGATGATGATGTCCTTCATCCGGTCGGTGATCCGGACAAAACCCTCATTGTCGATGGTGCCGACGTCGCCGGTGTGCAGCCAGCCTCGCGAGTCAATTGTCTCCGCGGTCCGCTCCGGCTGGTTCAGATAGCCCATGAACAGGAAGTCGCCCCGGATCAGGATCTCGCCGTCGGGCGACAGCGAGACCTCGCCCCAGGGCACGGCCTTGCCGACTGAGCCGAGCTTGATCCGTTCGACCGGCATCAGGGTCGCGACCCCGCAATTCTCGGTCTGGCCATAGACCTCGTAGATGTCGATGCCGAGCGCGAGGTACCACCGGATCAGATCGGGTGCGATCGGCGCCGCGCCCGTGAACGCGGTGTGGCAGCGGTCGAGCCCGATCATGCGGCGGACATTGCGGAACACCAGCCAGTAGGCGAGGCGGTTGGCGATCTGCAGGGCGAGCGACGGCGGCCTGCCCTCGATCCGGGCCTCGGTCACGCGAAAGCCGATATCGATGGCGCGGCGATAGGTCCACTGCTGCAGCGGGGTCGCATCCTTCAGCGCGATGGTGACGGCGGAATAGAATTTCTCCCAGATACGGGGGACCGCCAGGAAGACGGTCGGCTGCACCTCGCGCAGATTATCCGGCACCGTCTCCGGGCTCTCGGCAAAGTTCATCACCGAACCGAGCGCGACCGAAATGTAGTAGCCGCCGATCCGCTCGGCGACGTGGCAGAGCGGCAGGAAGACCAGGCGCTGGTCGTCGGCGCGCGCGGGAATGAAGTCGTTGGCGTGGCGCATCTGGTGGGTCACGCTGCGATTGGCGTGCATCGCGCCCTTGGGTGGGCCGGTCGTGCCCGAGGTGTAGACGAGCACGGCGAGATCGCCGGCGCCGCGGCCGTCGATCATCTCCTGCCAGAGCGTCTCGCGATCGACCATGTGATTGCGGCCGAGCGCGCGGAACTCGTCGAGCGACATCACCATGTCGTCGACAAAGCCACCGAGGCCTTCCATGTCGAACACGACGATCTTCTGCAGGGTCGGGCAGCGGGCTCGGCAGGCCAGGACCTTGTCGAGCTGCTCCTCGTCCTCGGCGAAGATCACCTTGGTTGCGGAGTCGTTGACCAGATACTCCAGCTGGGCCGACGAGTCCGTCGGGTAGATCCCAGAGGAGACACCGCCGGCACACAGAATGCCCATGTCGGCATAGACCCATTCGGGCACGGCATTCGCGACGATCGAGGCGACGTCGCCAGGCGCGAAGCCGGATGCGTTGAGCGCGTAGGCGATCTCCTTCGAAATGCCGAGCCATTCGCGCCAGCTGGTCGGCTGCCAGATGCCGAACCGCTTCTCGCGAATCGCAGGCCTGTCGCCACGCTCCTCAGCCGCGCGCAAAAAGCTCTTCGCGATCGTGTCCGCGACCGTCAGCACCGCCAGCTCGGCCATGGTCGTTTCCTCCTTGCCGCTTCCCTTTCCTTTGCCTGCCTTGCCGGAGGTCTATGTCTTGGATGGGTGGCCCCATCAGCCTTTCAGCATCAATCCTCTTATCGCCACGTCTTCTTCTTTTTCCAGCGCCGCTCGCCGCGCGCGCCGGCTTCCTTGGCGCCAAGATAGAATTCCTGGATGTCCTTGGAATTCACCAAACGGTCGCAGCTGTCGTTCATCACGACGCGGCCGATCTCCAGCACATAACCGTAATGCGCCGTCTCCAGCGCCACCTTGGCGTTCTGCTCGACCAGCAGGATCGACATGCCCTGCTCCTCGTTGACGCGACGGATGATCGTGAAGATCTCCTTCACCAGGATCGGCGACAGGCCGAGCGAGGGCTCGTCAAGCAGCAGCAGGGTCGGCCGGTTCATCAGCGCACGGCCGATCGCGAGCATCTGCTGCTCGCCGCCGGAGAGCTGTCCGGCCGGCTGGTCGATGCGTTCCTTGAGCCGCGGGAAATAGCCGTAGACCCGCTCAAGGTCATCGGCGACGCCGTCGCGATCGCTGCGCGGATAGGCGCCCATCATCAGGTTCTCGCGAACCGACAGGAACGGAAACACCTCGCGTCCCTCAGGCACATGGCTGACGCCGAGCCGCACGATCTTGTCGGCCTCCATGCGCGTGATCGGCTTGCCCATGAACTCGATCGCGCCCTTCTGCGGATCGAGAATGCCGGAGATGGTCTTCAGCACCGTGGTCTTGCCGGCGCCGTTTGCGCCCAGCAGCGTGACAATGCGGCCGCGCGGCACCTCGATCGAGATGCCGCGGATCGCCATGATCGGCCCGTAATAGCTCTCGATGTTGGAGAGCTTCAGAATGATGTCCGGTGTCACGGCGGCGTCCATGCATCAGGCTCCGAGATAGGCCGCGACGACGTCGGGATGCTGCTGCACATCGGCGGGCGATCCCATCGCCAGCACCCGGCCGTAGTTCAGCGCGATGACGCGGTCGGAGACACGATTGACCAGCGACATGTCGTGCTCGACCATCAGCACGGTGATGCCGAGCTCGCTCTTCATGTCGCGGATCCAGAACGACATATCGTCGGTCTCCTCCACGTTCAGCCCCGACGACGGCTCGTCGAGCAGGATCAGCTTCGGCTCCGAGCACAGCGCGCGGGCGAGCTCGATCACCTTGCGCACGCCGTAGGGAAGACCCGAGATCAGCTTGTCGCGATAGGGCTCGAGATCGAGGAACTCGATGACCTGCTCCACCCTGCGGCGATGCACCTTCTCATTGGCGCGGACAGTCGGCAGGAACAGCAACTCCTGCCACAGCTGCGTGGTCGAATGACGGTGGCGCCCGACCAGGAGGTTGGAGAGCACGCTCGCATTCTCGAACAGCTCGATGTTCTGGAAGGTGCGGGCGATGCCGAGCTTGGCGATGTCGTAGGCCGGCTCCTCCGTGATGTCCTGGTCCTCGAAGAAGATGCGCCCCGAGGTCGGCCGGTAGATCCGCGAGATCAGGTTGAAGATCGAGCTCTTGCCGGCACCGTTCGGCCCGATGATCGAGAGGATCTCGCCCTTCTCCACCGCGAACGAGACCGCATCGACGGCCTTGAGGCCACCGAAATGCAGCGACAGGTTCTCGGCCCGGAAATAGCTCATCGGTTCCGCTCCGACTTCACGTAGCTCTTCTGCCGCTTGAAGGTGGCGCGCTTGTAGAGCGGGAACAGCTGGAAGAAGAGCTTGATCTTCAGCCAGCGGCCATAGATGCCGAGCGGCTCGAACGCCACGAACAGCATGATGATGATGCCGTAGATCGCGCCCTTGAGGCCATTGAGCGAGGCGAATGCCGCCACCGTCGACTGGATGTTTGCGGCCCGCTCCTTGCCCGCCCCGAACGCGGCGGCAATTCCGGCGATGATGCCGGGCATGTCGTCCTTCAGATAGGTCAGGAACGGATCGATCATCACGATGAAGATCGCGCCCAGCACCGCGCCATGCAGGCTGAAGGTGCCGCCGATCAGGATCACGATGATGAACTCGATCGAGAGCTGCAGCGTGAACATCTCCGGCGAGATGAAGGAGAGCTTGTGCGCGAACAAGACCCCGGCAAAGCCGGTGATCGCCGCCGAGATCGCAAAGGACTTCACCTTGTAGAGCGCGACGTTGACGCCCATGCTGCGCGCCGCCGTCTCGCTGTCGCGGATCGCGACGAAGGCGCGGCCGGTCGGCGAACGCAGCAGATTCAGCGTGCCGACGATGGTCAGCACCAGCACGGCCAGGCACAAATAATAGAAAGTGGGGCTGTCGCGCGGCACCGGAACGCCGAGCAGCGACAGCGTCTTGACCCGCATGCCCTCGTTGCCGTGGGTGACGCTCTCCCATCGCGCCAGGATCTCCTCGACGATCAAGGCAAAGGAGATGGTGGCGATCACGAGGTAGATGCCGGTCAGGCGTAACGCCGGAAAGCCGACCATCGCACCGATCAGCCCCGTGAGAACGCCCGCGGCGAGGAAATAGACCGGGAACGGCACGTTGTATTTCTGCAGATAGGCCGCTGTGTAGGCGCCGATCGCAAGGAACGCAGCGTGGCCAAGCGAAGCCTGGCCCGTGAAGCCTGTGAGGATCATCAGCGCCACGCCGACGGTGGCGTAGATGCAGACGAAGACGAGCTGGCTCATCAGATAGCTGGAGAGCAGATACGGCGCGATCAGCAGCATCGCGAGCAGCAGGCCGTAGGAGACCAGATAGCCCGAATGCGGGAACAGCTTGATGTCGTCCTCGTAGTCGGTCTTGAACAGGAACCGCATGGCGTTCAGACCTTCTTGCGGACGTGAAGGCCGAACAGGCCTTCGGGCTTGAGCAGCAGCACCGCAAGCAGCACGAGATACGGTGCGACGTCCTTCCACCCTTCAGGCAGGTAGAAGCCGGCCATGCTCTCGATCACGCCGATCAGGACGCCGCCGACCACGGCGCCGGGAATCGATCCGAAGCCGCCCAGCACGGCAGCGGGAAAGGCCTTGAGACCGAGCACCAGGCCGACATTCGAGTGAATGAATGTGATCGGCGCCAGCAACACGCCGGCGCAGGTCGCCACCGCCGCGCTGATCGCCCAGACGATCGACACCACGCGCTTGACCGGGATGCCCATGTAATAGGCCGCCAGCATGTTCTCGGAGCTGGCGCGCATCGCGGTGCCGAGCGCGGTCTTGTTGAAGAAGAGATAGAGCAGCGTGCACAGGATGATTGTCGCCGCGATCACCGAGAGCTTGTCATGCGCAAGCACCAGCGAGCCGATGCGGAGCACGCCCTGGCTGAACGGCGTCTCGATCTTCAAATCGTCGGTGCCCCAGATCATGCCGGCGACGGAGCGCAGGAAATATCCGAGCCCGATGGTGGCCATGATGATGGAGAATTGCGGATAGCCGAGGATCGGCCGCACCACCACGCGCTCGGCCACCATCCCGAACGCGGCCATCGCGGCAACCGCACCCGCAAAGCCGAGCCAGTAGTTCAGGCCCATCATGCCGATGAAGGTGAACGCGAAGAAGCCGCCCAGCATCATCAGATCGCCCTGGGCGAAATTGACGACCTCGGTTGCCTTGTAGACGAGCACGAAGCCAAGCGCGATCAGGCCGTAAACGCAGCCTAGCGCAATGCCACTGACGAGCTGCTGAACGAAGTCCAGCATTGCCGCGCATCCTCCCGATACAAAGAGCGGCTCTTGCTGGCCGCTTCATCATATCTTGTGTCCAGTCGCTACGCGATCTTTAGCCGCCGCGTCAGCGCCATTTGCCCGATTCCAATTCAGCCTCAACCGCGAAGCGCTGTCAACAAAGCGTGACCCGCGCGGCCCGGCCCGGATGACGGAAATTTGCCGTGGTGCGATTCACTGCGCCGAAACATGTTCGGGTCATGGTCGGCGGCAATGCAAAACCGGACGGTGTCGCCAGCATGAAACCGATCGAGCAGGCTCTGAGCGTGCGAGGGTTAACGAAGCGTTTTGACCGTTTGGCGGTCGATTCACTCGATCTCACCATCCATGCCGGCGAATTCTATGCGCTGGTCGGCCCCAACGGCGCCGGCAAGACCACCACGCTGCGCATGGTTGCGGGCCTGTTGCGGCCCGATGCGGGTGCGGTGTCGATCTTCGGCATCGACGCACTCGAGGACCCTGTCGCCGCCAAGCAGGTCATGGCCTGGGTCTCCGACGAGCCCATGATCTACGACAAGCTGACGCCGCTGGAATATCTCGAATTCGTCGCCGGCCTCTGGGGCATCGCCCCCGCGATCTCCGAGCCGGCTGCGCAGGAACTGCTGATCTCGCTCGGCCTCGAGCCGCACAAGCACGAGCGCTGCGAGGGATTCTCCAAGGGCATGCGCCAGAAGGTCGCGCTGGCCGGTGCGCTCGTCCACGATCCCCGCCTCATCATCCTGGACGAACCGCTGACCGGGCTCGATGCCGTGTCGGCCCGCCACGTCAAGGGACTCTTGGCCGCGCGCGTCCGCGCCGGCTGCACCATCATCATGACGACGCATATTCTCGAAGTCGCCGAACGCATGGCCGACCGGATCGGCGTGATCGCGTCGGGCCGGCTGGTTGCCGAGGGCACGCTCGCCGAGTTGCGGCAGCAGAACGGCCACACCGACACCAGCCTGGAAGATCTCTTCATCACGCTGGTCACGCTGCAGGCCGCATGAGCTCGGCAACCGCCATCTCCTGGTTTGCACGCCACGAGCTCCGGCTCGCCTGGCGCGAATGGCTCGCGATGATGACCGGCCAGCGCAAGCGCAAACGCGCCACCGTGATCGGCCTGATCGTGTTCGCAGCGCTGCTGCATCTACCGGCCTGGGCAGTGATCGGTCGCTTCGCCGATCTGCAACTGCCGCTCGACAAATCGTCGCTCATCGTGATGTCGGCGACGATCGCGCTCGCTTGGGCCCTGATGCTCTCGCAGGCGATCGAATCCGTGACGCGGGTGTTCTACGCCCGCGCCGATCTCGATCTCATCATGTCGTCGCCGGCGACACTGACCAACCTGTTCTCGGTGCGGATAGCCGCGATCGCGCTCGCGATCACGACCATGGCGCTGCTGTTCTCGACGCCGCTGATCGACGTGCTCGTGTTCGGCGGCGGCGCGCGATGGCTGATGGCGTTCGGCGTGGTTATCGCCATGGGCCTGTCGGCCTCCGCGATCGCGATCGCCATCACCATCCTGCTGTTCAGGCTGATCGGCCCGAAGCGGACACGCTTCATCGCGCAGATCCTCGCGGCGGTCATCGGCGCGGGTTTCGTCATCGCGCTCCAGGTCGCGGCGATCATGTCCTACGGCACGCTGTCGCGCTTTGCGGTCCTGACATCGGACAGCGTCGCTGCCTACGCGCCGGATGCCGACAGCATCGTCTGGTGGCCGGCGCGGGCGACGATGGGCGACAGCGAAGCGCTGTTGCTGCTGCTCGCACTCGGCCTCCTGATGCTCGGCAGCGTGATGGCGCTGTTCTCGAACCGGTTCGCCGACACCGCGATCGATGCGGCGGCCTACGGCACCAGCGCACGACGGCCCGCGCGCGAGCAGCCGTTCCGCAACGGCTCGCGATCCCAGGCGCTGCGACGCAAGGAGTTCGTGCTGCTGTGGCGCGATCCCTGGCTGATCTCGCAGACGCTGATGCAGCTGCTCTATCTGGTGCCGCCCGCGCTGCTGCTCTGGCGCAGCTTCTCGGAAAGCTCGGCGGCGCTGATGCTGATCACGCCCGTCATCGTAATGGCGGCCGGACAGCTCGCCGGCGGCCTCGCCTGGCTGACGATCTCGGGCGAGGATGCCGCCGATCTCGTCGCCACCGCGCCGCTGTCGGCCTCGCGCATGATTCGCGCCAAGATCGAGGTCGTGCTGATCGCGATCGGCGTGATCTTCGCGCCGCTGGTCGCAGCCCTTGCCTTCCTGTCGCCGCTCCAGGCGGCGGTCACCGCCGGCACGATCGCCCTCGGCGCGGCCTCCGCCACCGCGATCCAGCTCTGGTTCCGGGTCCAGGCCAAACGCACCCAGTTCCGCCGCCGCCAGACCTCATCGCGGCTGGCGACCTTCGCCGAGGCCTTTTCCTCGATCGGCTGGGCCGCCACCGCTGCCCTGCTGCTGGCGCTCCCGATCGCCGGACTCATCAGCGGACTGATCACCGCAGGTCTCGTCGCCCTCACCTGGAAGTTCAGTCCACGGCGGGACTAGTGGTGCGACACTGACGCGCTGTTGATCTCGCCCGGTTGGCAGCGAGCCGGGTCACACGTTACACTTCCCCTGAACTGATCGGGGATGGACCTATGTGGCGACTGCTATCGGCTGCCCTTGCGCTGCTCGGCGCATCCCTCTCGCCTGCCCTTGCCCAGCAACAGCCTCAGCGCAGCGAATGCCTGGCGATGGCCAATGCGGCACCGCGCGCCATGCCGGTCGCCTTTCGGCAGGCGGCAGCCGCGGCGGAGGTCGAAATCACCTATGCCGGGCACTCCACCTATTTCATCGAGACGCCCGGCGGCCTGCGCATCGCCACCGACTATAGCGGCGCCTATCAAGTGGGCCGGCTGCCCGATGTCGTCACCATGAACCGGGCCCACAGCACGCATTATTCGCTCTTCCCCGACAAGCGCATTCCCCACGTGCTGCACGGCTGGAGCGACGACGGCAAGCCAGCGATAATCTCGCAGCGGATCGGGGACACCTACATCCGCAACGTCACCACCGACGTCCGCCGCTATTTCGGCGACGACGCCGGCACCGACATGATCCGCGACGGCAATTCGATCTTCATCTTCGAGGCCGCAGGCCTCTGCATCGGTCATCTCGGCCACCTTCACCACAAGCTCGACGACACCCACTTCGCCCAGATCGGGCGGCTCGACATCGTGATGGTGCCGATCGACGGCACCTACACCATGACGCTGGACGGCATCTCCGAGATCACCAAGCGCCTGCGCGCTTCCGTGGTGCTGCCGATGCACCGCTTCATGACACCGCTCGGCGAGTTCATGGGCAAGATCGGCCAGCAGTTCGAGATCGACCGGCGCGGCGAGCGGTCGTTCCGGATGTCGCGGGACAAGCTGCCGGCAACGCCGACGGTGATCATCCTCGACGGCGTCTGACGCGCAATTTTCTCCAAGTCCCCTGCCGCCGCTCCGTGCTGATCTCCATGCCAGGATGGAGATCGACATGAACGACTTTGCGAAGTTTCTGCATGCGGACGGGCCCAATCCCGAGCACGCGCAGGCGCTGCAGCTTTACGGCCGGTTCGTCGGCGACTGGGACGCCGAGATCACCGCGCATGGCGTCGATGGCACGAAGCACATTGCGCCAGGCGAAATTCACTTCGGTTGGGTGCTGGAAGGCCGCGCCGTGCAGGATGTCTGGATGATTCCGCGCGCCGCGGGCAGCCCGCCCTTCCCGGTCGCCGGCAATTGGTACGGCACCACGCTACGGGTCTACGATCCCTCCATCGACGCCTGGCGCATCGCCTGGTTCGATCCCGGCCGCAGCATCTTCCGCCAGCAGATCGGCCGCGCCCGCGGCGCGGATATCGTGCAGGAGGGCACGACCGAGGCCGGCGAACTGACGCGCTGGAGCTTTACCGAGATCACCGGCACATCCTTCCACTGGATCGGCGAGAGCCGGCCGGCGGCCGCGGTGGACTGGCGGTGCATTGTGGACGTGTGGGCGCGACGTCGCGGCAGTTGATGACAGCGTCGGCTGTGCTCGCGATGAGGGGTGCCGTTGCGCAGGCCGCGCTGCTGCATGCGGGAATGAGGTGCTAGGCTCCGCTCACAAAAAACATGAGGGAGCGAACACCGATGGCCGCAAGCGGTCTGCCCGCCAACACCAGCGGGCTATTCGTGGATCCGCGCGAGGACTGGCTCGCGCAGCATCAGGAAGAGGTCATCGATCCGGCGCGGCCGATCATCGATCCGCATCACCATCTCTGGGATCGCGGCAGCATGCACTACATGATCGAGGAGATGGCGGCCGACATCGCCACCGGCCACAACGTCATCGCCACCGTCTATGTCGACTGCCGCTCGATGTATCGTGCGCACGGACCCGAGGCGTTTCGTCCCGTCGGCGAGGTCGAGTTCGCCAATGGCGTCGCCGCCATGAGCGCGAGCGGCGGTTATGGGCCGGCCGCGATCTGCGCCGGCATCGTCAGCCACGTCAATCTCTTGCTCGGCGACCAGGCCAAGGGCGTGCTCGAAGCCGAGATCGCTGCCGGCAACGGCCGCTTTCGCGGCATCCGGCATTCATCGGCCTGGGACGAGGACCCCAAGGTCGCCGGCATGTATGCCAACCGGCCGAAGGAGCTGCTGCTGGATGCGACCTTCCGCAAGGGATTTGCCTGCCTCGCGCCGCTGAACCTCAGCTTCGACGCCTGGCTGTTTCATCCGCAGATCGGCGAGCTGGCCGATCTCGCGCGCGCTTTTCCCGACACCCGCATCGTGCTCGACCATTGCGGTGGACCTGCGGGTATCGGCCGGTTCGCCGGGCGGCGCGAAGAGGTGTTTCCGCAATGGCAGGCATCGATCCGCGAGATCGCGAAATGCGAGAACGTCGTGGTCAAGCTCGGCGGCCTCGCGATGTGCCTGCTCGGCTACGACTTCCATCTGCGACCAAAGCCGCCGTCATCGGAGGAGCTGGCCGCGGCGTGGCGGCCCTATATCGAGACCTGCATCGAGGCGTTCGGGCCGAAGCGGGCGATGTTCGAGAGCAACTTCCCGCCGGACAAGGGCCAGTGCAGCTATCAGGTGATCTTCAACGCCTTCAAGCGCGTCGCGGCCGGATGCAGCGAAGCCGAGAAGACCGCGCTGTTCTCGGGCACCGCCACCGACGTATATCGCCTGACGCTGCCGTCATGATGCAAAAAAGGGAGCGGGACATAGTCCCGCCCCCTCTTTCTTCGGTCGCTGGGAAGCGCCTTGATAAACTGGTTCAGCTCGCGCCCATCAGGCTGGCGGGACGGCGCTCGCCGCCCGACAGCAGCATCCGCTTCAGCTTGTTGATGACACGCACCATGAAGCCGATCAGCACCGGGTTGGTCTTGCGACAGAACGCGATCTTCTTGACGTGACCCTCCACGTGCCATTTGGCATGCGCGCCATCGTGGAAGAAGACGACGTCGCCGACACCGTAGCGCTTGGGCGGCATGCCTTCGCTCTCCAGCACGATCGATCCTTCCAGGATCATGATGGTCTCGTCGAAATCGTAGTACCAGTTGAACTTGCCCTCGGTGCACGACCAGATGATGGTCGAGGTGGTGCCGTCGGCGCTGGTCGACAGGATTTTGGAGTGCGAGACCGGATTGCCCTCGATGACCCAGGACGGCTCGATCGGCCGCAACTCCAGATCCACATCGCACTTGCCGGTTTCAATCATCGCACGCGACATCTTCTTTTCCTTGAAAGATTGAATATGCTGTCGGGGCCCGATCCCGGGCCGTTTCAAATGATGTCCGCGACGCTAGTAGCCGTTTTTTAATTCTTTCTTACGCCGGCCCTGAGAATCAGCCGCAAGTTGCAGATGAGAGGCGGTTAACGCCGCGAGACGGCTGCAGATTTGCGCATATGAACCGGTTCTCTCCAGGGTGCGACAAAATGCGCGAAGTGATTGATATGGAGCAATCCCCATGGCTCTGAACCCGGAGGCCCTGCGCACCCGCAGCGGGATCATGGCCTGGCTTGGCGCCTTCGACCTGTTCCTCGAACCGGAGGACATCGACGGCTGGTTCTCGGTCGACGATCTGGACGAGTTCGTCCCGATCGGCAGCGAGAGTTCCGGCGGCGCGTTCGTGCTGCTGCCGACGGGCCGGGTGCTTTATGTGGCGTCCGAAGGCCGCGCCGGGATCATTGCGGCGAGTTTTGAGGAACTGATCCAGCTGGTCGTCGCCTGTCCCTATTGGCCCGACATCCTGAAGTACTCGGCCGGCGGCGACATCGACGAGATGCGGCGCGCAGCCGAGATGCTGGAATCGATGCTGGAGAACGAGGACGATATCGAGCACGCCCGCAAGGTTCTGCGCGCCGAGCTCGAACTGCCCAAGGCGACCGATCCCGTCGGCGCGCTCTATGCGGCGGTTGCAGCCTCAGACGTCATCGTCCGTACATCCGACGGCGCGCCGTTCACGACGCTGTTCAATCGTTTCACGATCGACAGCCACCCGATGCTGCGCGACGCCGCGGCGTAAGCGGCGAGTAGATTACTTCGCCCACTCGCCCTTGCGGAACACCGGCTCCTTGCTGCCGTCGGCCGCAATGCCATCAATGTCGGTTTCGGCCGAGCCGATCATCCAGTCGATGTGAATGAGGCTCTGGTTGCCGCCCTGCGCCGCGATCT
Source organism: Pseudomonadota bacterium (assembly GCA_023390955.1). Taxonomy (GTDB): domain Bacteria; phylum Pseudomonadota; class Alphaproteobacteria; order Rhizobiales; family Xanthobacteraceae; genus Bradyrhizobium. The sequence goes on along the minus strand of JAEWBW010000360.1, from coordinate 4,068 downwards.
GCTGCGGCGAGAGATTTGCGCCATTGATGAAGCACTTCGAATAGCACTGGCCGAGCGCGATATGCGAGGCTGCGTTCTCGTCGAACAGCGTGTTGAAGAACAACAGCCCGCTCTGCGAGATCGGCGATGAATGCGGCACCAGCGCCACCTCGCCGAGCCGCCGCGCGCCCTCGTCGGTGTCGAGCACCTTGTTCAGCACCTCCGCGCCGCGCGAAGCTTTTGCGTCGACGATACGGCCATCCTCGAACCGAACGGCGATATTGTCGATCAGCGTGCCCTGGTAGGACAGCGGCTTCGAGGAAACGACGTGGCCCTCGACGCGCCGGCAATGCGGCGTCGTGAAAACTTCCTCGGTCGGGATGTTGGCGTTGCAGCTGATGCCGTTCTTCGAGAGCGAGGCGCCGCCTTCCCATTCATGACCATCGGCGAGCCCGATCGTGAGATTGGTGCCGGGGCCGGTGTACTGCAGCGCGCGAAAGCGCTTGCCGTTGAGCCAGTTGGTCCGCTCGCGCAGCACCGCATTGTGGCTCGCCCAGTTCGCCATCGCGTCCTCGCGGTCGACGCGGGACGCCGCGAAGATCGCGTCCGCCAGCTTGCCGACGGCAACGTTCTCGGGATCGTTGGGAAACACCTGCTTGGCCCAGGACGGGCTTGGATAGGCGATGATGTTCCAGTTGGTGTCGAAGTTGACGATCTTCTCCAGCGCCGGCTGGTAGGCGATCGAATTGGCTTTGCTGGCGCGCGCGACCTTCGACGGATCCTCGCCCGAGAGCAGCATCGGATTGTCGCCGACGATGGCGAGCCGTGCGGTGTTGTCGGAGAACGCCTTCGCCATGCCCTCATAGAGCCAGTTGGCGGCGCGGTCGAAGCTGTTGTCCTGACCATGGCGATAGCGCGCCAGCGTCATCTCTTCGTCCGACAGGATCGGCGTCACGATTCCCGCGCCGGCCTTGTAGGCATGGACGGCGATCCGTCGCACCAGCGGCAATGCGATCGCCGGCGCGGTCAACAGCAGGTCCTGGCCCGGCCGCAAGCCCAGGCCCACCTTCACCGCCACCTCGGCCAAACGGTCGAGCTTTGCTGGATCGATGCTGCCTGCGGAACTGCGTTGTTCGGTCATGCCAAGTCCTCTGTCGATATTCTACCGTTCAATCTAAGCCGGGCGGCACAAGGCGCAAGTGCGCGCGCAGCATGCGACGCCCGTAAGATACGCAGTTTCACGTGGTTTGGTTTTCAACGCGTTGCCGATTTCAGGACGCGGTCGACCATGTCGGGCGCGAGGCCGAGGTAATTTTTCGGTGATGTCAGCGCGTCGATGGTTGCGCGATCAATCCGCTGCGAGACGCGCGGATCGGCGGACAGCGCATCCGCGAGGCTCATGCCTTTCTCATTGGCGAGCCGGCAGGCGTCATAGACCACGTCATGCGCGTCCTGACGCCCCATCTGCGGCGCGAGCCCCATCATGACGGCTTCCGCCACGATCAGCCCGCGGCTGAGGCCGAGATTCTCGTTCATCTTCCTTTCATCGACGATGAGGCCGGCCAGCGCGAACTTCGCCTGATGCAGGGCGCCGGCAGAGAGCACGAAACTTTCCGGGATCGCCATCCATTCGGCGTGCCAGGGCCCGGTGGCCCGCTCGAAATCCTGCACCATGGCATCCAGCATCAGCCCGGCATGCTGGCGCACCGCCTTGGACGCGGCGAGCATCAGCTCGGACGAAATCGGGTTGCGCTTCTGCGGCATGGTCGAGGATGCGCCGCGTCCCTTGACGAAGGGTTCATAGACCTCGGCGAATTCGGTCGAGGCCATGATCATGATGTCGAGCGCGATCTTGCCGAGCGAGCCCGTGACGAGCGCGAGGAAATTCACGGCTTCCGCAAACCCGTCGCGTGCGACATGCCAGGTCGAGGCGGGCACGCCGAGCTTCAACTCGGCACACAGCGCCTCCTGCACCTCGAACCCTTTGGTCCCGAGCGAGGCCAGCGTGCCGGCGGCGCCCGCGAACTGGCCGACCAGCACGCGCGGCTTCAATTGCGCCAGCCGCTCGGCGTGGCGGTCGAACATCGCAAGCCAGATCGCGGTCTTGTAGCCGAAGGTCACCGGCAGCGCCTGCTGCAGATGAGTGCGGCCGGCCATCGGCGTGTCGCGATATCGCGTCGAGAGCGTTGCGAGGATGTCGCGCAGCGCGGCGATGTCGTCCTCGACGATCTTCAGCCCGTCGCGGAGCTGGAGGACCACGGCGGTGTCCATGATGTCCTGCGTGGTCGCGCCCCAATGCACGTAGCGGCCGGCCTCGCCGCATTGCTTCACCATCTGATGCACCAGCGGCAGGATCGGATAGCCGACGATGTCGGTCTCCTGCCGGAGCAGGTCGAAATCGAGCTTCGACACGTCGGTCCGCGCGGCGATCTCGTCGGCCGCCTCTCGCGGGATCACGCCGCATTTGGCCTCGGCCTTCGCCAGCGCCACCTCGACCTCGGCGTAGCGCGCCACCAGGGCCACATCCGAAAACACCTCCCGCATCGCTGGCGTGCCGAAGGCATCACGAAACAGGACGGAATCGAGCACGGTGGTCGCGGCGGCAAAGGTGGGCATGGGCGTTTCTTTGTCTGTGGTTACTGCGGGCAGATTACGCACACGGTTCCGTTCGGCAATGGACATTCGAGGGCGGCTTTCCGGCCTCCTCCGGGTGAAGGCGGGCGCCAATCGCGCGTCCGTGGGTTGAATTTGCAGGCCCGGAGTCTTATGCGTTGCCCCTATGAACACCGTCATCCAAGCCGAAAAGCCGCTGAGTTCCTGGCCGCGCCACCGGACCCAGGCCGGCAAGGCCGCACCATTCCTGCCGATGAGCCGCGCCGAGATGGACCAGCTCGGCTGGGACGCCTGCGACATCGTGCTGGTGACGGGCGATGCCTATGTCGACCATCCGAGCTTCGGCATGGCCATCATCGGCCGCCTGCTGGAGGCGCAGGGTTTCCGGGTCGGCATCATCTCGCAGCCGGACTGGCAGTCGGCCGAGCCGTTCAAGGTGCTCGGCAAGCCGAAAGTGTTCTTCGGTGTCACCGGCGGCAACATGGACTCCATGGTGAACCGCTACACCGCGGATCGCCGGCTGCGCCATGACGACGCCTATACGGCCGGCGGCGAAGGCGGCAAGCGGCCGGACCGCTGCACCGTCGTCTACGCCCAGCGCTGCCGCGAGGCGTTCAAGGACGTGCCGATCGTACTCGGCGGCATCGAGGCCTCGCTGCGCCGGATCGCGCATTACGATTACTGGTCGGACAAGGTGCGCCGCTCGGTGCTGGCCGACGCCAAGGCCGACTTGCTCCTCTACGGCAATGCCGAGCGTGCAGTCGTCGAAGTCGCGCACCGGCTCGCTGCGGGTGAGTCGCCGCGCGAGCTCGACGACGTCCGGGGCGTCGCGCTGTTCCGCCGCGTGCCCGAGGATTATTCCGAGCTGCATGCGGACGATCTCGATTCCGCCGACGAGGGCGCGACGCGCCAGAAGGGCGCCACCGTGATCCGGCTGCCCGCCCTCGAGCAGGTCGAGCAGGACAAGGAAGCCTATGCGCGCGCGTCACGCGTGCTGCACCGGGAGAGCAATCCCGGCAATGCGCGGCCGCTGGTGCAGCGCCATGGCGACCGCGATCTCTGGCTCAATCCGCCGCCGATCCCGCTGACCACCGAAGAGATGGACGCGGTCTACGACCTGCCCTACGCCCGCGGGCCGCATCCGTCCTATGGTGAAGCCCGAATTCCTGCCTGGGAGATGATCAGGTTTTCGGTGACGATCATGCGCGGCTGCTTCGGCGGCTGCACCTTCTGCTCGATCACCGAGCACGAGGGCCGCATCATCCAGAACCGTTCGGAAGGCTCGATTTTGCGCGAGATCGAAAAGATCCGCGACAAGACGCCGGGCTTCACCGGCGTAATCTCCGACATCGGCGGCCCGACCGCCAATATGTACCGGATGGCGTGCAAGGACCCGAAGGTCGAGGCGGCGTGCCGGCGGCCCTCCTGCGTCTTCCCGGAGATCTGTCCGAATCTCAACACCTCTCACGATGACCT
>JAEWBW010000048.1 GCA_023390955.1 Pseudomonadota bacterium | reverse complement strand
CGGCCTCTGCCGCCCGATCAAAAGGGGCAGATTTGGCAGGGCGCCGCAGATCCGGCCGGACGCTCCGCGCCGGACGAAAATCCCCTTGGAATCAAATCGATTCTCGTTCTGGCGGCATTTTTGCCGGCAGTCGCTTCGGCGTTGTTTGTTCCCTGATGTTGCCGGCGCGTAACAGCATTCCCGCGGACCTACGGATATCTTTCGATCAAGATTTCTTGATGGGGGAGAGGGTCATGAAGCGGGTTGTGGTTGGACTGGCGGCTGCGATGTCGCTGTTCGCGACGGGTGCGATGGCTGCCGACATGGCGCCGCGTCCCTACGTCAAGGCCCCGATCGTGGATCCAGTCTGGAGCTGGACCGGCTTCTATATCGGCGGCAATGCCGGCTACAGCTGGGGCCGCTCGCGCTCCGACGCCACCTTCTTCAACACCGCGACAGGCGCTGTGATCGCGCCGCCGGCGGGCTCCATCGGTAGCTCCAGCTTCGACATGAATGGCGCCATCGCGGGCGCGCAGCTCGGCTACAACTGGCAGAGCAACAACTGGGTTTACGGTCTTGAGGGCGACATCCAGTGGTCTGACGAAGGTGGCCGCGGCGCGTTCAGCTGCGTCGGCACAGTAGCGCCCGCCGGCGGCCCCTGTCTTCCCACGCTGACCTTCCTCCCGGCCGGCGGTCTTGCCGGCACGACGCTGGCAATCGACCAGAAGCTGCAGTGGTTCGGTACCGTGCGCGGCCGGGTCGGTATCCTGGCGACCCCCAAGGTCCTGTTCTACGGTACCGGCGGTCTCGCGTTTGGCGAGATCAAGACCACTGGCGCGATGGGCGGCTTCATCGGCACGCCGCCGCTCGGCGCGCCCGTCGCCTCGATCGGCTCGACCTCCACCACGCGCGCCGGCTGGACCGCGGGTCTCGGCGTCGAAGGAAAGATCACGCAGAACTGGAGCGCCAAGCTGGAATATCTCTACATGGATCTCGGCCGCTTCAATTCCGGCCCGTTCACCCTGACGGCCGTCGGCGCACCGATCGGCGTGAACGTGTCCTCACACTTCACCGACCACATCCTGCGCGCCGGTATCAACTATCAGTTCAGCGGCCCGGTGGTGGCTAAGTACTGAGCAGACGAGGACTGGACAGACCAGTTATCGAGCTAGACGTTTTCTCCCGCGTAAGACTTCAAAGCCCGGCCTCTGGCCGGGCTTTTGCTGTGAGCGCGCGGCTTTGGGCCACGGCAGGCGGCAGGCTCGCTCACACCACCTTGGCCTTCCTCAGCGCTGCGATCTCGTCCGCTTCAAAGCCGAACTCGGTCAGCACTTCGTCGGTCTGCTCGCCGAACTCCGGCGGACGCGCCACCATCTTGCTCGGCGTGCGCGACAGCGTCACGGGCTGGCCGACCAGGCGGATGTGGCGGTTCTCCTCATTCGGGACGTCCTGCGCGATGCCGAGATGCTTGACCTGAGCATCCTCGAACATCTGGTCGATGGCATAGATCGGTCCGCAGGGGACGCCGGCTTCGTTGAATTCCCTGACCCAGGTCTCCGTCGACTTCGTCACCGTGCGCTGCTCGATTGCGGCATTGAGCGCGTCGCGGTTCTTCGAGCGCGCCGGCGCGGTCGCATAGTCCGGATTGGTGAGGAGATCGGGCGCGCCGACCGTCTGCGCGCAACGCTCCCAGATTCGTCCGCCGGTGGTGGCGATGTTGATGAAGCCATCGGAGGTCTTGAACACGCCGGTCGGAATGCTGGTCGGATGATTGTTGCCGGCCTGCTTCGCGACATCCTTTTCCATCAGCCAACGCGCGGCCTGGAAGTCGAGCATGAAGATCTGGGCCTGCAGCAACGAGGTCTGCACCCACTGGCCCTGGCCGGAGACATCCCGTTCCAGCAGCGCGGTGAGGATGCCGATGGCGCAGAACAATCCTGCGGTGAGGTCGGCGACGGGGATGCCGACCCGCATCGGGCCTTCGCCCGGCGCACCGGTGATCGACATCAGCCCGCCCATGCCCTGCGCGATCTGATCGAAGCCCGGCCGTTTGTGGTAGGGGCCATCCTGGCCAAAGCCGGAGATGCTGCCATAGACGAGACCGGGGTTGATCTGGCGCAGGCTCTCGTAGTCGATGCCGAGCTTCTTCTTCACGTCGGGACGGAAATTCTCGACCACGACATCGGCCTGCTCGGCGAGCCGCTTGAAGACCGCGAGCCCTTCCGGGGACTTCAGGTTGAGCGTCATCGCCCGCTTGTTGCGGTGCAAATTCTGGAAGTCGGAGCCTCGCCGCGGACCGCCCGGCTGCTCGCCGCCGGCATCCTCAGTGAGCGCGTCGATCTTGATGACCTTTGCGCCCCAGTCCGCGAGTTGCCGCACGCATGTCGGCCCGGACCGGACGCGGGTCAAGTCGAGCACGGTGAAGCGTGACAAGGCGGCTGAGGCATGCGGGAAGGACATCGTGAGCGGCTCCGGAACAAACTGCCCGCCACCATAGTGCCGAAACATTATGCGTCCAAGCTTGACTTGGACCGCTCATCGCAGCCGTGGTCTGCGCGTTTGTGCCAATCAGCAGGCAGTGGACTCCTGCATCTCACAATGCCGGGATCTACGCGTTGAGCCCGACGCGCGAACCGTCGTAACCGTGGTCGATGATGGCCTGCCACCAAGAGCGATTCTCACAGAACCAGTGGATGGTCTTCTCGATCCCGCTTTCGAAGTCCTCGCGCGCCCGCCAGCCGAGCTCACTGCTGATCTTGCTGGCGTCGATCGCGTATCGCCGGTCATGGCCGGGACGGTCGGCGACGAAATTGATCAGGTCGCGGCGCGGGCCAAGTGTCCCCGGTACGAGGCGATCCAGAGCGTCGCAGATGCGCTCGACCACATGCAGGTTGGTGCGCTCGTTGCTTCCGCCAATGTTGTATGTCTCGCCGGCGCGCCCACGTTCCAGCACCAGGGTGAGCGCGCTGGCATGGTCTTCCACATACAGCCAGTCACGGATCTGCTTGCCGTCGCCGTAGACGGGAAGAGATTGCTCCGCCAGCCCACGGACGATCATGTGAGGGATCAGCTTCTCTGGAAATTGATACGGGCCGTAATTGTTCGAGCAGTTCGTGACGACAGTCGGAAGCTCGTAGGTTTCACGCCACGCGCGAACAAGGTGGTCGGACGAGGCCTTGCTGGCGGAGTAGGGCGAGTTTGGCGCGTAGGGCGTTGTCTCGCTGAACAAGCCTTCCGGCCCGAGCGAGCCGAAGACTTCATCCGTCGAGACGTGGAGCAGCCGGAAGCGATCGCGCTTGTCTCCGGACAAGCCACGCCAATGGCGCAGGCATTCCTGAAGCAGCGTGAACGTGCCGACGATGTTGGTCTTGATGAATTCAGCCGGGCCGTCGATGGAGCGATCCACATGGCTTTCGGCCGCAAGATGCATCACTGCATCGGGTTGGTATTTCTCAAAAAGCTCCCGCAGGCCCGGACCATCGCAGATGCATTGCTTCTCGAAGGCGTAACGCGGATTGTCGGGCGCACCGGGAAGCGTGCTCAGGCTGCCCGCATAGGTCAGCTTGTCGATGTTGACGACGGATGCGTTCGTATCCGCCAGCAGGTGGCGAATGACGGCCGATCCGATGAAGCCGGCGCCACCGGTGACGAAGATGGTTTGCTTGTCAAAGCGCATCGATGATCTTCACGAATAGAGGCGAGCTAGCGTCGTAGCGAACGGTGGATCGACAACAGATACTCACCATAGCTACTCTTGGCGCACTTTTTCGCCAACTCCTCGAATTCATCGAGACTGATATATCCGAGCCGCAATGAGATCTCTTCCGGGCAGGCGATGCGCAATCCCTGCCGCTGTTCCAGAATCTGCACGAAATGGCTGGCCTCGACCAGCGAGGCGTGCGTGCCGGTGTCGAGCCAGGCGAAGCCGCGGCCGAGGATTTCGACATGCAGGTCGCCGCGCTCGAGGTAAGCCCTGTTCACGTCGGTGATCTCCAGCTCGCCCCTGGGCGAAGGCTTCACGCGCGCTGCGATGTCGAGCACGTCATTGTCGTAAAAATAGAGCCCGGTCACCGCCAGATTGGAGTTCGTCTCTTTCGGCTTTTCCTTGAGGGATATCGGTTTGCCCTGAGCGTCGAACTCGATGACGCCGTACTGCTCCGGCGTGTTGACGGGGTAGCAGAAGATCGTCGCGCCCCTCTCGCGCGCCCTGGCGCGCTGAAGGCGCTCGAGCAAGGTCGTTCCATAGAAAATGTTGTCGCCGAGAACGAGGGCGACAGCGTCATTTCCGACGAAATCGCGACCGACGACGAAGGCATCGGCAAGACCGCGCGGGTTTTCCTGGGGCTGGTACGAAAAACGCAGGCCAAGGCTGGATCCGTCTCCGAGCAGTCGCTCGAACAGGTGCTGATCGTCCGGCGTGGTGATGATCAGGATATCCCGGATCCCCGCCAGCATCAGGATAGACAGCGGATAGTAGATCATCGGCTTGTCAAAGACCGGAAGCAGCTGCTTCGAGATCACGGCCGTGACGGGGTAAAGCCGTGACCCGGTGCCGCCTGCTAGGATAATTCCCTTCATCAAAAAATCCGAAGTCTTCCTGTCCTGGACGTTTCGCTGCGCTGCCTGAGCCAGAGAGCAGCAACGGAGCGATCCTTGCGATCTCGGCCACTCGCTGGGGGCTTTCGTCGTCAGACAAGGCCTCCAGTTCAGCCAGAATAGCGCAGCGCGCGCAGTGTGTTACCTCTTCAGGTAGATGCCGCTATTTTGCTGTGTGGGCCCGATATTGTAAAGGGTTGGCCGGGCCGGTTGCCGGCGCAAACGACGTCCCCCGCCATTGGCGAGCCGTCCGGCGTCGCTTCGGTCTGATCGGGCGATTTGCAATCATGTCAGCGGAATTTCCGAATTCGGAGGCGGTGCCTCGCCTGCGAGCCGATCACCGCGCCAGGCGCTTCAGGTCGGCCCGGGCCTTCTCGGCGAGCGGGTCATCGCTGTGGCGGGTGATGAACAGCTCGAGCGCCTCGGCCGTTCCCTTGGCTCGCGCCGCCTCATACTCCTCGGCCACCGCAATCGACGGGTCGCGGGGAGGTGGCATGACCGGGGACCGCTGGGCCTTCACCGCATCGTCCGCTTTGGCTTTTCTGGTCATCACGGGATACCCCTCGTGGAACGATAGATCCGGGCTGGCTAGCGCCACGAGGGCACCGAGGCAGCCGGCCGCCAGTCGGCGCTGTTTCATGGGAGGACCTCAATGCACTGCTGCGTGACCCAAGGGCGTCCGTGTAACCACGGGGTTTCCGCTTAACAAGCCGTTATTGGCGTTTTGCGGCATCCTTCGCCAAAATTAAACCAAACGTATAAATCCTAAGGCTAGAATCGCCGCACTGAATCGGGTCTTGCGCGGCCACTCTCCGAGGGACGATCCATTGGCTACAGCCGTCAACGTCAGCGCCACCTACAATGCCGAAATCGATGGCATGCTGTCCGGTTCAAAGTGGTCCGGCACGATAACCTATAGCTTTCCGGATTTGGCGAGCGACTACCCCACCTACACCTACGGGAATAACGAGCCCGCCTCGTTCACCCAGGCGCCGGCGGCGATGCAGTCGGCGATCAACTACGCCGTCGGTCTGATCAAGAGCTACGCCAACATCACGCTCAACTATGCCGGCACCAATGGTGCCGACATCATGATCGGTCAGTCGTCGGCGGCCAATCCGACCTCCTATGCCTACTATCCCGGAAACTATGTCCCCGGCGGCGACATCTGGTTCGGCACGTCCTATCCGTACGCGCAGGCTGCGCTCGGCAATTATTATTTCGCCACCGCGATGCATGAGCTCGGCCATGCGCTGGGCCTCAAACACAGCCAGGAGGTCGGCGGTCCCGGCAACGTCTCTGTGCCGACCGCGCACGACGATAGCGAATACACCATCATGAGCTATCGCAGTTACGTCGGCGCGCCGCTGACGGGCTACACGGCCGAGACCTACGGGTTCTCACAGACCTACATGGCGAACGACATTCTCGCGCTGCAGACGATGTACGGCGCGAACTACGCGACCCAGAGCACCAACACCGTCTACACCTGGAGCACGACCACCGGGCAGGAATTCATCAACGGTGTCGCGCAGCCCGCGAGCGGCGGCGGCGTCGGCAGTTCGGCCAACCGCATCTTCGAGACGATCTGGGACGGCGGCGGCGTCGATACATACGATTTGTCGAACTACGCGACCAACCTGTCGATCAACCTCAATCCTGGCGCGGCATCGGTGTTCTCGTCGACGCAGCTTGCCTATCTCGGCAACGGCCATTACGCGGCCGGTAACGTCTACAATTCCTATCTCTACAACGGCGATGTGCGGTCCTACATCGACAACGCCACCGGCGGCTCCGGCAACGACGCGATCATCGGCAACGCGATCGCGAACCTCCTGAACGGTGGTGGCGGCAACGACACCATCACGGGCGGCGGCGGTAACGACACCATCAACGGCGGCGCGGGTACGGATACTGCGGTATATTCAGGCAGTAAGGCGAACTACTCGATCACCTACAACTCGACCTCGCAGGTCTTTACGCTGGTCGATCTGCGCTCCGGCACGCCCGACGGCGCCGACACCGCGTCGAGCGTGGAGTTTTTCCAGTTCGCCGACGGCACGATCTCGAGCGCCACGCTGATCAGTCAGCTCGTTCCGCCGGTCGTGATCGAGGCGATCGGCATCACCAGCTTGGTGCAGTCGGGCGGCAATTATCTCTTTAATCCGACGGCCGGCGGCACCGGGCCGGTTTTGAAGCTTTATGGAACCGCCGTCGATTCCGGACTGTATGGCACCTGGGCGCCGATTGCAGCAGAGAAGACGACGAGCGGCTATGATGTTGCCTGGAAGGACTCGGTGACCGGGCTCTACTCCGCCTGGGCGACGGACAACAACGGCAATTACGTTTCAAATCTCCTGGGTCAGGTTGCAGGCAGCGATGCTACGCTCAAGGCGCTGGAGACGATCTTCCGCCAGGACCTGAACTCAGACGGCACCATAGGGATCCCCACCACCACGATCGAGTCTTACGGCGCGACCAGGCTCTCTGTTGCGGGCGGCACCTATCATCTGGATGCCATCAGCTCCGGCACCGGACCAGTGTTGAAGCTGTCTGGAACCGCAGTCGTTTCCGGACAGAATGGCACCTGGGCGCCGATTGCAGCGGAGAAGACGACGAGCGGTTATGATGTTGCCTGGAAGGATTCGGCGACCGGGCTCTATTCCGCTTGGGCGACGGATAACGACGGCAATTACGTTTCAAATCTCTTGGGTCAGGTTGCAGGCAGCGATGCCACGCTCAAGTCGCTGGAGACGATCTTACAGCAGGACCTGAACGCAGACGGCACCATAGGGATCCCCACCACCACGATCGAGTCTTACGGCGCGACCAGGCTCTCTGTTGCGGGCGGCACATATCATCTGGATGCCATCAGCTCCGGCACCGGACCCGTATTGAAGCTGTCTGGAACCGCAGTCGGCTCCGGACAGTATGGCACTTGGGCTCCGATTGCAGCGGAGAAGACGGCGAGCGGCTATGATGTTGCCTGGAAGGACCCGGCGACCGGGCTCTACTCGGCTTGGGCGACGGATAACGCCGGCAACTACGTTTCAAATCTCCTAGGTCATGTTGCAGGCAGCAATGCCACGCTCAAGTCGCTGGAGACGATCTTCCAGCAGGACCTCAACGGAGACGGCGCCATGGGACTCCCGGCCGCTACGGCGATCGAATCCTTTGGGGCGACCAAGCTCTCGGTTGTCGGAGGCAGCTATTATCTCGATGCCATCAGCTCGGGCATCGGACCGGTGTTGAAGCTTTCTGGAACCGCAGTCGCTTCTGGTCAGTATGGCACTTGGGCGCCTATCGCTGCAGAGCAGACGACGAGCGGCTATGATGTAGTCTGGAAGGACTCCGTGAGCGGGCTTTACTCGGCCTGGGCGACGGATCACGACGGCAACTATATCTCAAATATCTTGGGGCAGGTTGCAGGCACCGATGACATGCTCAAGTCGCTGGAGACGATATTCCAGCAGGATCTCAACGGGGACGCCAGCGTCTCAGCCTCACACTCGGCGGTCGAAGCTTCGACATTGCAAGGCGTCACCAACCTAACGAGCGACCAGTCTTTCTACTTTCGCAACGATCCCGCGCCTGCAGCGGACGATGTCAGTTATTCGGGAGTTTCCGAGCTTCTCCTCTCGAGTGCGGCCGGAGACCATCGCTTGAGTCCCGTTGATGGCACTTGGCCAAACCTGATCCATCCAGCGGATCAGAACGAACCCACGGTGACGAATCCCGCGCTTGTCGAGGCTCTTCATGAGGGATACATGCTTATTCACTGAGCCGTTGGTCGCAGCAGCATGCTAAAGAAGATCGGCGACGACCGAGCCGGTTGAAACGGCATCGTCCACCCGCAGTTCCTGGAAGGCGAACTGTCTCGATGTCAAGTTTGCTCTAGCACGGCCAAGCCGAAGCCCGTCTTCCCGTAGTGATTTCCGTTGTAAAGCATGTAGCGTTGCCCAGCGTGATCAAATACGTAGGGATAGCAAATCATCTGAGAATCCCAGCCTGATTCAGAAACGTCGATTCCAACTTCACCATCGCGCCGTTGCCAGCTGATCCCGTCCGCGGAGGTGGCAAATCTGATGCGATAGGTGGGACACTCCTTCGTGGCTCGCGAGCAGAACCACATTTTATATCCGGTTTGGTCCTTCAGCACCCTAGGCACGCCCAACGCATATTCATGAGCACTTTGGAAGTCGATGGCGACAGTTCCATCCCGCTTCCAGTCGATGCCGTCATGGGACTCCGCATATTCCAAGCGATAATAATGTTTCGGTTCGCCTGCCTCAATTTTCCAGCCAACGCAGGAAGTAAACCAAGCGCGATAGCGGTTGTTCTCATAGTGGACTTCAGGTGTCGCCACGAAATGCGGAAGCTCCCGCGTTCGATCGATGACCGGCCCTTTGAAGCATCGCTCAAATTGCTCGGTCTCGCTGTTCCATTCCGCAAGTCCGATCGAATTTCTAATCTTGACCGTAACTCCGAGATTGATGCCCGTGTAGTAAAGTAACGTGCGCGATCCCACCTGGACGATCGAATTAGGAAGCGCGCCGCTATCATCAAAGCAGCCTAGCTCTCCAGGTCGCAGAACGGGCTTTTCGCTCACCCTCAGGATCTGCAGAGGGTCGCGCATGTCCACCTCGATATAGGCGCCATGCCCGCGGTTATCTTTGTCCCTGGAGGAGAAGTAAATGCGATAGAGGTCGCCTTCGATCTGCCGCGCGATGGGGATCATCGCATGAGAATAGAGCCAATCGTTATTGCCATCGGCGCAGAAAAGTTGTCCTAATTTTCTCCATTTCATCGGTCGGCCGCCTATATTTTTCGCACTCTATTGCTGGGGACTCGGGAGCGTTCGGTCTCCGTCCCAGCATATACGCCGTTGGCCGCGACGTCGGACAGGATGAGCGAGCCTGCGCCAATTATGCTCTTCTCGCCAATCGTAATGTTGTCTCTGAGCGTGGCGTTGACGCCGATAAAGCAAGAATGGTTGATCTGAACCCGTCCAGAAACAACGATCTGCGAAGCAAGGAAGCAGTGATCGTCCACCCTGCTGTGGTGACCAATATGGTTGCCACTCCATAGCGTGACATTGTTGCCAATCGTCACGAACGGCTGAATCGTGTTGTCTTCGAGGATAAAGCAATTCTCGCCAATGGCGTGCTCGTTTAGTTCTGTCGCTTTGGAGCTGACGTAGCTTACGAGATCGTAACCCAAGGCCTTCGCGGCAAAGTATTTTTCCTTGCGTACCTCATTCAGGTGAGAATAGCCTAGTGCGACGAAAAAGTCGTAACGTTCCGGTGGGTAGATTGTCACCACCTTGTCAAAGGGAACGATCTCCAATCCGCAGAAGTGCCCCTCCTTCGGAACATAGTCGGCATCCACAGTAAAGGCCTCGACCGAGTAGGCGGAATCTCGCGTGAAGTAGTAGTGCGCCAGCTCTGCGGCGTCAGACGCGCCAAAGATGATGATCTTCTTCATTTGCAGCGAGGCTCCTTTGAGAGCGGCCGTGGATTTGCCGGATGATAGTATATGGTCGCTGCTTGGTCTCCGAGTATATCTTGGAAAGGTAGATGCCAACCACGCCTATGAAGGCGATGATCATGCCGCCAAGTAGCCATACCGAAGCAATCAAGGAAGTGTAACCCGTCGGAGGACGAGATAAAAAAAGCCAGTTCACGATGACAAACGCCGTGTAACTGCTCGAAATGGCAAAGATCCCGCATCCGAGTACAAAGATGCCGATGAGTGGTTTGTTGCTGAACGACGCGATCGAGTCTACGAGCTGCGCTACTTTCTTTCGCAAACTATAAGTGGTCTGGCTGCTCGAGATTTTTGTGACGGCATGGGGGCTCTGATCGAAGCCAGTGATGATCCAGAGGCCTGCCATGAAGAGTTCATATTCGCGGTGAAGGACCAGCGCGCGAACATAGCGGCGCGTCATGAGCCTTGCGACCGTGATGTTGTAAGGCAGGTCCAACCCCGAGAGAAATCGAAAGGCGCGGTAGAACAGTCCGCCGCTCCAGCGCTCAAAAAAGTTGCCCTTCCGTTTCGTCTGCACGCCATAAACGACGTCGCCGCCTTCGATGTCCAATTGCTGCTGGAATGAAATGAGCCATTCCGGAGCTTCTTCCAAATCGCTATCGATGAGAAAAACGAGGTCGCCTGAGGAGTATCTCAAGCCCGTCATCATCGCCTTATGGTGGCCAAAATTGCGCGAAAGATCGATCACCACAACATGCTTATCTTTGTCTGCGATCCTCGTTGCGCGTTCCAGGCTGTCGTCCGGCGACCCGTCATTGACGAGTACGATTTCGTAATCGTCGCCAGCAAGTCGTTCGGCGGTGGCACTTGCCCTTTGATGGAATTCATCTACATGGGGGGCAGAACAGTACAGTGTGCTGACAATCGAGAGCTTCATGGCGCGACGTGCTTCATGTAGGTGGGCGCTTGCTTGCCACAGTTGAAGAGTAGGTCGAGGACGGAAACTCCGTGCACGAATTCTCCCCAGAGCTGAGGGTATTTCGGATAGCATGAATAATTGAACCAGACCAAATCGATTCCTTGTTCGGCAAACGCGACCTCGTCAATGTAATTCTGGGCGGTGGGGCCGGAAATGTACACGGTAGCGCCGACCTCCTTGCACAAATCCACCAGCCGTTGCGTCTTACCATGGCTGGATGTGTAGTCCCATGAGTTGCTGATCCTCGTGGAAATGCCGAGGATGCTGCATATCGTCTCGATGAGCGTGCGGTTCAGAGACGAAAGTTGGGTGTGCTGATGTTGGGTGTAGAGCGGCTCGAGTTTCTCAGCAATCGTGTCGAAATGCGGTGCGCGCCCGTAATTGGATTCGAGGGTCTTCCAGTGCTTCACCTGCCATCTGATGTCGGGGAGAGTTACATCGCAGATGCGTCGGTTGATGCCTTGACCGACCGGAACGGTTAGCCACTGAATGCCCTGAGGTGTCTTGATGATGTTTCGATTGCGCCAGTCGTTCTTGGTAAATTGGACGTCGTCGTAGATGATGAATTCGTCCACAGCCGCGATTAAATCGAAATATCCTTTCCAGGGGATATAGTTAGATTGAATAATGGCGGCCTTCTTGGTCATGCTCGTGAAGTCTCGCGAATCCGCGTCTCTGCGTGGGCTTTGCAGTTCCCAAGTGACTAAGGTCCCATAGTTCGCTTGCATCCAAAACGCAAATGGCAAAGGAAAATTCCAGAAAAGTTGCAAGATAGTGGGTGCGCTGCAGCGGAGTAACAGCGGCCTTTCTAATCGCCTTGGTTGAAGGTAAGCTTGTCGAGTTCCGTTTCCTCGTGCAAGCGGGCCAGAATCGATGTGTGCGGGCTGGGCGGCAGAGCAGTCTGGATTGATTTGGGCCCTGCAAGCCATCTCCGAGCTCTTGTCCAGTAAGATGTTGAATCCGACCCGACGGTGCCTGGCGTGCGATGCGCTCGATCCGATCGATCCGAATGATCCCATCTGGCCGGTTGGTTGGAAGTGTCCCGCGTGCGGACATGTCGTTGCACAGGAGGCGGGTATCCCGATGTTTGCCCCCGACCTAGCCAATACCGTAAGCGGCTTCGATCCCAACGTATTCGACGAACTCGCGGAAATGGAGGCTGGATATTTCTGGTTCGTAACCCGTGGCGAATTGATTAAGGGTCTGGCGACGAAGTTCTTCCCGGAGGCTCGGCGGTTCTTAGAAGTCGGATGCGGGACCGGCGCGGTGCTCCGCGAATTCGCCTCGATGAAGCAATGGCAAAGGCTGGTCGGCTCTGAACTGCATCCGGCTGGATTGGCGCATGCACGCAAGCGCCTTCCGGTCGGACCTGAGTTTGTGCAGCTAGATGCGCGGAATATCCCTGCCGTGGGGGCCTTCGACCTGATTGGAGCTTTCGATGTAGCTGAGCACATTGCAGACGACGAAGCAGTTTTCCGTGCAATGCGCAAAGCAACGCGAGAAGGTGGAGGAGCGATTATTGCTGTCCCGCAGCACCCATGGTTGTGGGGACCGTCCGATGATATTGCGCATCACGAGCGGCGATATCGGCTGGGCGAATTGGAGGAGAAGCTTAGACGATGTGGCTTTGAGATCTTGTTCTCATCCTCATTCACGACCTTGCTTCTGCCTGTGATGGCACTAAGTCGCGTAGCGAATATGGTACGAAAACCCCGGGAAGATATCTTCCATGAGTTTAGGCTCAATCCACTGGTCAACCGTATATTTACGACGATTTCGCGAATTGAAGTCCAAATGACGCTATTGGGTGTCAGGTGGCCAATCGGGGGGAGCCGCTTGGTGGTTGCACGAGCGAAATAGGCTTTTGATACATTTCGAGAAGGGAATCAGTTTGCCCGCTGTGTTTCCTTGGCCAGCTCAATCATCTCTGGCCCAAGGGTCTTCGGGTATTAGTTCAGGAAACGGACATCGCTCCGTGTCGCGCGACCATAACGAAGTGATCGTAGGGTACGTGCAGTAGGTCGTGAAAAACGCGAGGTTGGACATCGAACCCAAGGCCGCTCAATAAACCTAAATAACCCTCGGGGGTCCGGATGTTCATACCGGAGTCGAGATTATTGATCAACTTGACGACGGCGCGCTGAGCAGGAAGCCAGACGTTGTCGATTGTGGTGATCTTTCCATTGTCCTTGAGCAGCGGCTTCAACGATTTGAACATCGCCTTGGCTTGGCCATCCTCAAGATGATGCAAAATGGCTGATACGTTGATCAGGTCGAAGCTGTTGCCGTCCTGCTGCAGCTGATCAGCCG
The DNA here is from genome assembly GCA_023390955.1 of Pseudomonadota bacterium. Classification (GTDB taxonomy): domain Bacteria; phylum Pseudomonadota; class Alphaproteobacteria; order Rhizobiales; family Xanthobacteraceae; genus Bradyrhizobium. The sequence goes on along the minus strand of JAEWBW010000048.1, from coordinate 6,601 downwards.
AGCCGACGATGAAGCGGCCGCGACTGCCATAAAGTTGACGCGCGAAGGCTATGTGGTTCTCGTTGTGGTCTATACCCGTGTAGTCCAGCGAGGGCAGATAGGCGAGAACGTTTGCCGGCCCGCAGCCGACGTCCAGCATCTTGATGCCGGGTGCGGGGGTCATCACCTCATTGACGTATCGTCGTATCGCATTGTCAGCGCCAAGAGCGAACATCAATCCCTTGTAGACGGCTGGAAGCCGGATCGCTCGATAGAGGCCGGTTATTCGCTCTGCCACGTCATTCTCCCGAAAGCGGCCTGTACGCAGGGTTGTCGCGGACCTATAGAATCTCTAGATCGGAGATGCCAGTCTACGGCAGCGGATGTTAGGGGGGCGGCCAGACCTAGGCTGTGGCCTTGAACGGTGACGACGCACCAGCGCGAGAGGCCACTTGATTGCCAGATGGCTGGGACACATCGGATTAGCCGGGCTAAGATGCTCTCGAAGAAGGGATTGCGACCAGAATCGAGGTCTTGCCCGACGAGGCAGCTTGTCTCAAGCCACACAATTGAGGTCGGCACTGTGAAGCTGATCGTCAGGCTATGCCAGCCGCTGCCAAGGGTCCTAGCACGCCGCAATGAGCTGTCAACCACTACATCCGAGATGGTGGAGACGCAGCTGCTCGATCTTCGGTGGGAGGGCGATGCCATCGCGATCCTGATCGACCGGATCGACCAGAAGGTGATCCGGTTGCGCCAGAGCGAATCTCGCTCCGGCTGGTCGCTGAGCGCGGTCCAGCCGCGCGAGGTGACCCTCAAAGAAGGGGACCGTAGCGAGGTGCTCGTGCTGCAGCGCCTGGACGCGCCGCTTGCCGCACCTCCACCGCCGCCCGGGGGGGGCCGACGGTGGCTGGTGCGTCCGTCGAGAGCGGGAAGCTGGTGGCTCCGGCAGCGGGCGATTTGTCTTTTGCGCCCTTCGTGCCGCGCTCGATGCCGAAGAACGGCGAACCGGATGGGCCCTAGGGATTACCGCCCGAGGATTGTCCCCAGCGTGTCGCAGATCCGCTCCTGCTGAGCCTGCTGCAGTCCCATCCACATCGGCAGCCGGATCAGACGTTCCGAGAGTTCGGTCGTCAGCGCCAGGTCGCCATGCGTCCGCCCATGCCGCTGCCCCGCGGGCGCGGAATGCAGCGGCACATAGTGGAAGACAGCCTGGATGTTCTCTTCCTTGATCTTGCGCAGCACCATGGACCGGTCGACCTCCTGAGGCAGCAGAACGTAATAGATATGCCCATTGTGGCGGCAGTGGCCGGGCACGATGGGACGGCGCAGCAGGCCGCGCTGCTCCATTGGCGCCAGCATGTCGTGATACCTGTTCCAGATCGCCAGCCGCTCGCGCGTGATACGTTCGGCTTCCTCGAGTTGAGCCCAGAGGAAAGCGGCGGTGATGTCGCTCGGTAGGAAGGAGGAGCCGACGTCCTGCCAGGTATATTTGTCGACCTCGCCGCGGAAGAACCGGCCGCGGTCGGTGCCCTTCTCGCGCATGATCTCGGCGCGCAGCGAAAGCTCGGGATCGTTCACCAGCAGGCAGCCGCCTTCGCCAGACATGATGTTTTTGGTCTCGTGGAAGCTGAAGCCGCCGAGATCACCGATGGCGCCGAGCGCCGAGCCCTTGTAGCTCGCCATGATGCCCTGCGCGGCGTCCTCGACGATCCGCAGGTTGTGACGCTTGGCGATCGCGACGATCGTGTCCATCTCGCAGCTGACGCCGGCATAGTGGACCGGCGCGATCGCGCGCGTGCGCGAGGTGATGGCGGCTTCAATCTTCCGTTCGTCGAGGTTGAGTGTGTCTTCGCGAATATCGACGAAGACCGGGACAGCGCCGCGCAGCACGAAAGCGTTCGCCGTTGAGACGAAGGTGAAGGAGGGCACGATCACTTCGTCCCCGGGCTTGAGGTCGAGCAGCATCGCGGCGAGGTCGAGAGCGGAGGTGCAGGAATGTGTCAGCAGCGCTTTGGCGCATCCGGTGCGCTGCTCGATCCATTGGTGGCAGAGCTTGCTGAACTTGCCGTCGCCGGACACGTGAAGGCTCTCCAGCGCCTTCAGGATGTAGCCGGACTCCTTTCCGGTCGGGTAGGGCCGATTGAACGGGATGAACTCGGATGCCATTGCCTAAGCCGTTGAACCACCTTAAGACGCGCGCTAACGCTCTATTTCGAACCTACGTTGGCGTTTTCCACTGCGGGAATCAACTGGCGATCGTGCGCAGTCAGGTGGAACCACCGCGCCGCCCCTTCGCGGGCAATCAGGACGGTTCGGGGCACGCGTTTGCGGGGAAGGATGCGGCTTGACCGATACGCAAGTTGACGCGCCTGGCAGGACGGACGGTCCGAAAAGCGAGGAGGGGGACAGCCGCCTCCACCGACTGATCCACGGCTGGTCGGCAAGCTTGGTGCAGATACTGCTGGCGCTGACGCAGCAGCTTCTCCTCATTCCCGCATTCCTGCACTTCTGGAGCAGCGACATGCTCGCGGCCTGGCTTGCGCTGTTCGCGGCCGGCGCCCTCGTCATCGTCGCTGACGGCGGCCTGCAGCTTCGCTCCATCAACCGGTTTCTCGCTTTCAAATCCAGCGTCGATTGCGACGGGCGCACGGCGAGCTTTTATGCGCGCATGATGCGGATCTACCTGCGGATCGTCGTGGTGCTCGGCGCACTGCTGATCATCGGCATCGAATTGTTTCCGCCTGCCGCGGTTCTCGGATTTCAGGGCTTGCCGACCTTCGACAGTGCAATGCTCGTGATGACTGTCGGCACGCTGCTCCTGCTCCCGTCCAATCTGGTTTCCGGCCTCTATCGCGTGCGCGGCAAATACGGCCGTGCGGTGTGGTCGCTCAACGTCGCGCTAGGGCTCGGCCAGGTCGGACAGCTGATCGCGATCGCCTGGTTCGGCAGCCTGCTCGCGGTCGCGATCGCCTACGTCTCGACGCAGATATTGGCTGCGCTATTCCTGATCGTCTATGACGCGCCGCGACAATTGCCGTTCCTGCAAGGCGGCCGCTCGACGGCGTCCCTGTCCTGGCGCTGGAGCGTCGGGCAACTCGGCCGGGCCGTTCCCTTCTCCATTGCCAATCTCACCGAGCTCGCGCTCGCCAACGCGCCGATGTTGCTGGTCAGTGCGATGGTCGCCGACCGCGTAGCCGTGGCACAATGGGGCCTGGTCCGCGTGAGCTCGAGCTTTCTGAGGGGCCTCTGTATCCTGATGACGCTGCCGATCGGCGCCGAGCTCGGTCACGACCATGCGATCGGCGACAAGGTGCGGCTGCGCCGGCTCTATGCGCAGGGTTCGCTGCTCGTCACCGCCATGGCCAGCCTGATCGTTGCGGGCCTGCTGCCGTTCTGGTCGGATTTCTTCGCTTTGTGGACGCATGGCAGCGTTCCGAACGATGCCGCGCTCGCGATCACGCTGCTGCTCGGCTCTGCCGTCGTTGCCCCCTCGCTGATGGCGTTCGTCTTTGCCAATCACAGCAATCGCGGCGATCTCCTGGTTCGGGCGAAGGGGCTGCAGCTGATTGCATTCCTGATCCTGTCGGGGCTGCTCATTCCCAAACTCGGGCCCCTCGGCGCGGCCATCGCGATCGTGGCGAGTGATCTCCTGACCCAATTCGGCATTCTGACACTCGTCATCATGCGCCAGACGCTCGCCCATCCGTTCCGTCACCTGCTGGCCCTGATCGCGAGCATGGTCACGATCATACTGGGTGGGTGGGGGCTTGGCCTGGCGATCCGCGCCATGGTGCCGGGAACAGGGATGCTCCACTTCCTGGCGGAATGCGCGATCTGGCTCGTCGTCGTGATCGCCGCGGCGAGCCCTCTGCTGATGAAGCGCGTGCGCGGACGTCTGCTGGCGGCGGTACCCGATTGAACCGGTTCGGGGGACGGCAGCCAATATTTTGAAAACAACCCCATGCAAAGTAGCGAAGGGTCTGCGCCCAAATTGCGGATTTAGCGAAAAATCGGTTGACGCGTCGGGCAAAACAGTGGCATATTGCCATCATCGCTCATTGCGGCTCCCAGGGCAGATTGGGTAGGGCTTGACCTCCGGGTGATCCGACGGTTCAAGTCTCAGGCCATCCCTTTTTCAACGGCCGGGCATAGCGCTTGTGAGGCTCTTCCAGAACTGTCGATACTATCCGTCGCTGCGCCCGAGACTTCGCGAGCTGACCAGGGACTACCCGACATTCGCGGGCAAGATGACTGCGTTCCTGAAGTTTCGGGAAGCAGGCTCTCATATCCTGCAGCCGGTCGACGAGGGCGCCGAATGGGCATTCTTCACCAATGGTGACGATATCGAGGTGCAGCAACTCTGGGCCAGGGAGCAGGGGCTCAGCTCGCGCGCGACGCCTGCGGAGATCCTGAAGGCCCAGATCGAGCATCATCGTGCCGACGTGTTCTACAACCAGGACGCCACCGGCTGGCCTTCCGATTTCATCCGAAATCTGCCTGGCTGCGTGAAGCACAAAATTGCGTGGCACGCAGCCCCGCTCCTCAACGTGGCGTTCTCCGATTACGATCTCGTCGTCAACAACTTCCCATCGATTCTGGCGGCGATCGGCGCGCAGGGAGCGCGGACCGACTACTTCTTCCCTGCCTACGATCCCGAACTTGCGCCATTTGCTGCCCGGCGGGACAGGCCGATCGACGTTCTGTTCGTCGGCGGCTATTCGCGTCACCACAAGCAGCGCGCCGCCGTCCTGGAGCAGGTTGCCGCGCTCGCGGGCAAGTACAATGTCGTCTACCACCTCGATCGCTCGCGCTTGTGCAGGCTTGCCGAATCCCCGCTCGGGCGACTGCTGCCGCTGGCGGATCACCGGAGGCCCGAGCCGGTCAGGTCGATCGCGCGACAGCCGATCTTCGGCCGGGACTATTACGAGGTGCTGTCGACGGCCAAGATCGTGCTCAACGGGTCGATCGACACATCGGGCAAGGACCGTGGCAATATGCGCTGCTTCGAGTCGCTGGGGGCGGGTTCGCTCCTGCTTTCGGACGGTGGTAATTATCCGGAAGGCATGATCGACGGTCAGACCATCGTGACCTACACATCGCCGGACGACGCCGTCGGGCAGATTCGCAGATTGCTCGACGATTCGGACCAGCGCGCGAAGATTGCCGACGCCGGTCATGAGATGCTAAAGGCCCGCTATTCCAAGGACGTGCAATGGAAGCGGTTCGAGGCACTCGTTGCTTCGCTCTAAGAGGCCGACCCGATGTCAGACAGTTTCATCCCGATTTCAAAGCCGAGCGTCGGATTGCGCGAGCGGGAGCTCGTGCTGGACGCGCTGGATTCCGGTTGGGTGTCGTCGATTGGCAAATATATCGACGAGTTCGAGGAACAATTCGCGCGCTATTGCGGAACCCGGTATGCATTGGCCGTCAGCAACGGCACGACCGCGCTGCATCTCGCGCTGGAAGCGCTCGGACTGAAGCCGGGTGATGAGGTCATCGTTCCCGACCTGACCTTCGTCGCAACCGCGAATGCCGTCGCCTATACCGGCGCGACACCGGTTTTGGCGGACATCGATCCCGAGACGCTGTGCATCGACCCGGCATCCGTCAAGGCGCTGATCACGCCGCGCACGAAGGCCATCATTCCCGTGCATCTCTACGGACATCCTGCCGACATGGATGCCCTGACCGAGCTCGCGGATGCGAACGGCATCGCGATCATCGAGGATGCGGCGGAGGCGCATGGCGCCGAGTACAAGGGACGCCGCGTCGGTGGGCTCGGCAAATGCGGCGTGTTCAGCTTCTATGGCAACAAGGTCATCACGACCGGCGAAGGCGGGATGCTGACCACTGATGATCCGGACTTCTGGCAGCGCGCCAAGCGGCTGCGGGATCACGCGATGAGCCCGACCCGGCGTTACTTCCACGAAGAACGCGGCTTCAACTACCGGATCACCAATCTGCAGGCGGCGCTGGGTGTCGCGCAGCTCGAGCGCATCGATGACTTTCTGAACCGGCGCGCGGAGATCATGGACTGGTATCGGGACAGTATCCAAACCAGCGACCGTGTCCGTCTCAATCGCGTGAAGAATTGGGCGAAGAGCGCGTTCTGGATGGTTTGTCTCGAAGTGGATTCTTTCGACCGCGCGCAACGCGATGCGGTCATGCAGGCACTGAAGATTCGTGGAATCGATTCGCGTCCCTATTTCTGCACCATGTCGTCGATGCCGATGTATCATCAGGCGCCGCTCAAGGTAGCCGCCCGAAAGGCGGATATCGGCCTGAACCTGCCGTCCTTCTACGAGCTGACAAGGTCCGACGTGCAGCGCATCGGCAGCGAAGTGAACGACATCCTGAAAGCGATGGACGCGGCGTGACCGCGAAGCTCGGCGTCGTCGCGCTCGCCGGCCCCGACAACGGCGGCACCTATCAGTATACGCTGTCGATGCTTCACGGCCTGCAGCACGTCAAAGGCTTCGACATCACGCTTTATGGCGATCCCGCCAATCCGGATTTCGCCGAGCTTGGCTACCCGATCGTGCCATTTGCGGAGTCGCGCGGGCGACAGGCGGCTGCGCTCGCCGCACATCGGTTGCATATCAAGCTCCCGGACCCCTTC
>JAEWBW010000319.1 GCA_023390955.1 Pseudomonadota bacterium | reverse complement strand
CGCGTCGGCGAGCACCGGGCTGACCTTGTAGTCCTCGCAAGGCACCGCGAAGCACATGTTCAGGAAGTTCTCGGCAAAGCCGAGCGAGTTCTTCGGATACACGAAGGGCTGGCCGACAGTGTACTTGTAGGCCATCGCCGCCAAGGTCGGGATCTTCGCGATCATGCGCATGGACGCGATCATGCGCTGCTTGGGATCGTTGATGTCGGTGCTGTCGTGATAGAACGCGGCGAGCGCGCCGACGGCCGCAACCATGATCGCCATCGGATGGGCGTCGCGGCGGAAGCCCTGGAAGAAGCGGGCCATCTGCTCGTGCACCATCGTGTGATGGGTCACGCGGTGGTCGAAATCCTTCTTCTGCGAGGCGGTGGGCAGGTTCCCGTACAGCAGCAGATAGCAGGTCTCCAGGAAGTCGCCGTGCTCGGCAAGCTGCTCGATCGGGTAGCCGCGGTATTCCAGCACGCCCGCATCGCCGTCGATATAGGTGATCTTGGACTGGCAGCTCGCGGTCGAGGTGAAGCCGGGATCGTAGGTGAAGAGGCCGGACTGGCCGTACAGCTTGCCGATGTCCACGACGTCGGGGCCGACGCTGCCACTCAGGATCGGAAGATCGAAGTTCTTGTTTCCGACCGTCAGCGTAGCGGTCTTATTGCTTGGTTTTGCGTCCATCGTAGTCCCCGATGTGTGGTGAAACGGGCCGGAGCCGGAGACCCCAATGAGGTGGTGGGGACAGGCCGGATATTCCAGAAGGTACGGGGGAGATGGGTATATTATTGCTGTGTGCGCTGCAAGATCGCAGCGCGCATGGCCTACTTACGTCGTAGACTGATCCTTAAGCCTGCCAAGGGTTTCCTGGCGTCCCAGGACGTCCAAAACCTCGAAAATGCCAGGCGAAGTGCTCCGTCCCGTGAGCGCCGCCCGCAAGGGCTGGGCGACCGCGCCGAGCTTGAGACTATTTTCCTCGGCAAAGACACGCAGCGCCGCCTCCGTATTGGCCGCACTCCAGCTTTCGACATTCTCCAGGGCGGAATGAAGCCGCCCGATCAGCGCGCGGTTTTCCGGCGTCAGCAGGGCGGCCGCCTTCGGATCGAGCGCGAGCGGACGCTCGGCGAAGATGAAATAGGCTCCGTCGATCAGCTCGAGCAGCGTCTTGGCGCGCTCCTTCAGGCTCGGCATCGCCTTGAGCAGCTGCGCCCGGGTGGCGTCGTTCAGCTTGGCCTTGATCTCGGCCCTGTCAGGGACGTAGTCGAGCACGTCCTCGAACATCTTCACGAGCGATTGATCGTCGGCATTGCGGATATAGTGGCCGTTGAGGCTTTCGAGCTTGGCGAAGTCGAACCGCGCCGCCGCGCGCCCTACGCCAGAGAGATCGAATGCCGCGATCATCTCCTCGGTCGAGAAGATCTCCTGGTCGCCATGGCCCCAGCCGAGCCGGACGAGGTAATTGCGTAGCGCCGCCGGCAAATAGCCCATCGCGCGATAGGCATCGACGCCGAGCGCGCCGTGGCGCTTGGAGAGCTTTGAGCCGTCCGGGCCGTGGATCAGCGGAATGTGCGACATGCTCGGCAGCGTCCAGCCCATCGCGTCGTAGATCTGCTTCTGGCGGGCAGCGTTGATGAGATGATCGTCGCCGCGGATGACATGGGTCACGCCCATATCGTGGTCGTCGACCACCACCGCGAGCATGTAGGTCGGGTTGCCATCGCCGCGCAGGAGCACGAGGTCGTCGAGGTTCTCGTTCTGCCAGACCACGCGGCCCTGAACCTGGTCCTCGATCACGGTCTCGCCGGTCTGCGGCGCGCGCAGCCGGATGGTCGGCTTGAGGCCGGCCGGCGCGGTCGCCGGGTCACGGTCGCGCCACATGCCGTCATAGAGGCGGGTGCGACCCTCGGCGCGCGCCTTCTCGCGCATCGCCGTGAGTTCCTCAGCCGTGGCATAGCAGCGATAGGCCTTGCCGTCGGCGAGCAGTTGCTCGGCGACCTCGCGGTGGCGGGCGGCGCGGCTGAACTGGTAGATGACATCGTCGTCCCAGTTCAGCTCCAGCCATTTCAGCCCGTCGAGGATCGCCGCGATCGCTGCCTCGGTCGAGCGCTCACGGTCGGTATCCTCGATTCGCAGCAGCATCTTGCCGCCGTGCTTTTTGGCATACAGCCAGTTGAACAGCGCGGTGCGCGCCCCTCCGATATGGAGGAAGCCGGTCGGCGAGGGGGCAAAGCGGGTAACGATGGGCGAGGTCATCAGGGCGGGTCGTCTGCAAAAGAGGCGGTGGTGTATAGCAGGAACCCGGCATAACTAAAGCCTTGCTTGCAGGCAAACGGGCTTGGCGGCCGGGGGCGAATTTGGCAGAAGGGCCGCCAGAAATCAGGAACTTGTTAATGACGACAGAACCGGTGACGGCAGAGGCGGGGCGCGACTTCATTCGCGACATCATCCTGGCTGACCTCGAATCGAAGAAGCACAAGCGGGTCGTGACCCGGTTTCCGCCGGAGCCGAACGGTTACCTGCATATCGGGCACGCCAAGTC
>JAEWBW010000308.1 GCA_023390955.1 Pseudomonadota bacterium | reverse complement strand
GGTGCAAACACCACGCTTCTGCGGCGACTGCTGCAGCGCCGGCACCTTCTTGCGCGACTTCTGCACTTCACGCGGTTGAGCGATCAGCTGGTTGATCGTCGGCATCCTGGCCTTACCCTTTGTTCTGGCGGTCCCTCACGGTCCCGCTGTCTTGCCGCGAACCGTTACCCGGCCCGCAAATTCGTCTCCGAGCTACCCGCCCGAGGGGCCGCCGCGCGCGGCAATAACCGCACAAAGCGAAATCGCGCCATCCACTCCATCACTGAGCGGAAAGCGCTTCGACGCCACAGAGGACCGCAGTGTTTGGCCGATCAGCGAGATACCGCCGGCCGCGTACCGAGGTCATGCATCCGAATTCGATCTCAAGAGAACACGCTCAAGAGACCTAAAATCGCACTGGCATTGCCTAGCTATGATCGACAGCGTTTGAGCGGCATTCGTCGAGGTTGGTGCCTGCTGGCGACCCTAAAAGGGCCTGGCAGGTGATCCGTACCGACGTTGGCGATGCTCACCGCCTGTCGTTAAGTGAGGCGCTTTCTATAAGTGAGAATCGCTCAAGTCAAGGCGAAACCACCGCGGCAAAAGTCCTCTCGCGCCTGAAAAAACAGCGCCTTCGACCCCCTCGCCGCCTCCCTGATATGGGCCCCGGGAACACGTTCCGCCACCCCAAAACCCTAATTAAATCCGGGTAAAATATACTTTTATAACCCCCGCTAAGGCTTTTTTTCCTGTTCGCGTGCAAAGTTGTCGCAGGCGGGCGGAGAAGGTCGATGCGCTACACCGACATTGCGATCATCGGCGGGGGGCTGGCCGGCTCCACGGCCGCTGCAATGCTGGGTCGCGCTGGCGTCTCGACGGTGCTTGTCGACCCGCATGCCGACTATCCGCCCGACTTCCGAGTCGAAAAAATCAGCGGCGACGAGCAATTCGAGCGCTACCGCCGCACCGGACTGCCTGAGTCGCTGCTGCGCCGATTCTCTTTCGCAGGCGAAAACTGGATCGCGCGCTTCGGCCGCCTGCTCGACAAGGCGCCGGCCCTGCAATTCGGCTTCCACTACCATGACTTCGTCAACGCGGTTCGCGCTGAAATCCCCGGAGCGGTCGAGCGAATCCATGCCAAGGCGGTGTCGATCGCGACGAGCCCCGAGCGGCAGCGGATCACGCTGTCCAATGACGAGACGATCTCGGCCCGCCTTGTGGTGCTCGCCAATGGCCTCAACGTTGGCCTGCGCCACCAGCTCGGCATCCGGCGCGACGTCATCAGCACCGCGCATTCGATCTCGATCGGATTCGATGTCGCTCCGGTCGGGCGAGCGTCGTTCGACTTTCCCGCGCTGACCTATTTCTCGGAACGGCCGAGCGACCGGATTCCCTACATTTCTCTGTTTCCGATCGGGTCGGGGATGCGCGCCAATCTGTTCGTCTACCGCGCGCCCGACGATCCCTGGCTGCGCGAGCTGCGGCAATCGCCTGTCGCGACGCTTAATGCTGCGCTACCCCGCCTCTCACGCCTCACCGGCGCCTTCGACGTCACGAGCGAGGTCAAGATCCGCCCCGTCGATCTCTATGTAAACTCAGGCTGCCGCCAGGCGGGTATCGTGCTGGTCGGCGATGCCTTCGCGACCTCCTGCCCGGTCGCCGGCACCGGCCTCGACAAGGCGCTGACCGATGTCGAACGGCTCTGCAACGTCCACGTGCCGCAATGGCTTTCGAGCGAGGGCATGGACGCCGACAAGATCGCGGCGTTTTACGAGGATCCCCTCAAGCGTGCCTGCGACGCCTGGTCGGCGGCAAAGGCCTTCGATTTCCGAGACGTGTCGATCTCGACCAGCCCGGCCTGGACGGCGCAGCGCTGGGCGCGCTTCATCGCCTGGTCGGCGCAGGGTTGGATGCGGAGGTTAGGCCGACAAGTGCACCTGAACCCGCACTTCCTCGGTCACGCCTCGTCCTCGTCATCGTCCTCGTCATCCTCCTCGTCGTCGTCCTCGTCATCCTCGTCGCTGTCGTCGTCATCGACCTGAGCTGCCGCCCCGTGCGGCTTGTGCAGCTGGTCGTCCCACAGCTTGCGATAGGTGCCGTTCAGGGCGAGCAGCTCGGCATGCGAGCCACGCTCGATCGCCCTCCCCCCTGAAATCACGATGATCTCGTCCATCTCCACCACCGAGGTCAGGCGGTGGGTCGACCAGATCATGGTGCGGCCCATCGCGACCTTCAGCAGCGTGCGGTTGATCGCGGCCTCCGTGGTCTGGTCGAGCGCCGAGGTGGCTTCGTCCAGCAACAGGACCGAGGGATTGCGGATGATCGCGCGCGCGATCGCGATGCGCTGGCGCTGGCCGCCTGACAACGTGTCGCCGCGCTCGCCGACCGGCGTGTCGTAGCGCTGCGGCAGGCTCATGATGTAGCGGTGGATCTCGGCCTTCTTCGCCGCCTCCTCCACCTCCTCGTCGGTCGCGCCTTCCTTGCCGAGCCGGATGTTCTCGCGGATCGACATGTTGAACAGCATGTTCTCCTGGAACACGATCGCCATGCCCCGCCGCAGCGAATCCAGCGTCACTTTGCGGGTATCGACACCGTCGATGGTGACGCGCCCCTCGTCAGGCACGTAGAGCCGCAGGATCAGGTTGAGCAGCGTACTCTTGCCGGAGCCTGATGGCCCGACGATCGCGATGCGTTTGCCGACGTCGAGCTTGAGGCTGAGGTTGTCCAGGACCGGCGTCTGGCTGCCCTCGTACTGGAAGGTCGCGCGATCGAAGGTGATGGCGTTGGTGATGCGCGGCAGGTCCGGCGCGCCGGGCCGGTCGGCGCCGCGGGTCGGCTCGTCCAGCAGCTCCTGGATATGGCGCACGGCTGCGGCCGATGAGATCGACACCGGGATGAAATGCATCAGATGGGCGATGTTGTAGGACACCTCCCAGAACGCGCTCTCGAAGGTGACGAAGGTGCCGATGGTGATCTGGCCCTTGGTCGCCAGATACGCGCCGATCGCGAGAACCACGAGGTGGAGCAGCAGCACCGAGATCGTGACCGTGCGCTCCACCATGGTCGACAGGAACGTGGCGGAAGCGATCTTGTTACGGGTCTCGTCGTTGCGGAAGCGGAAGAAGCCGAACATCTTGCGCTGCAGGCTGAAGGCCTTGATCACCGCCTGGGCGCCGACATTCTCCTGCACCATGCCGAGCAGCGCGGCCTCGTTCTGTTTCTGCTCGTAATTGGCCTGCACCGCCTTCGGCGTGAGGATGCGCGGGCCGATCAGCGTGATCGGAAACACCAGAAGCGCCACGGCCGCGAGTTGCCAGTTCAGGAACGCCATCAGGATGATGCCGGCGATCAATTCCAGGAACGGCAAGGCGGCGCTGTTGGCGAAGGTCTTGACCGAGCCTTCGAACGCCGCGAGGTCGACGGAGAAGCGCGACAGGATCTCGCCGCGCTTGGTGCGGCCGAAGTAAGCGGCGGGCAGATCCTGGACGTGCTCGAACAACCGCTTGCGCACGTCGGAAATGACGCAGGCCGCAAGCCGCGCATCCCAGCGCTCGTACCAGACGGCGACGATGGAGGTGAAGATGCCGGCAACCGCGAGCACGCCGAGGATCTTGTAGAGAGCCTGGAAGTCTTCCTCGCCGAGCGCGTCGTCGATGAGGAATTTCAGACTGAGCGGCATGATGACGTTGAACAGCGTCTCGACCAGCACGCCGAACCCGACGAAGGACAGCATCCGCTTGTAGTTGCCGAGAAAGGGTTTGACGAAACCGAGGATCGTCGAGAGCGCGCCGGCAGCTTCCCGGGCGGTAAAGACGACGAGGTCCTCGTCGTCATCATCGTCATCCTCGAGGTCGTCCTCGTCGTCTTCCTCGTCCTCGACGTCCGGTTTGGCGGCGTGCTTGTCCTTGAGCTCTGCCGCCTCGTCGGAGGCCGCATGCTTCTCTTTGTCGGGCGAGGAAGGCCTTTGCGCCATGAAACCAACCGATGCTGACGGCCGGCATGACCGCAGAGAACTCAGGACAGATAGCGGGAGCCCGCTATGGAACCTGAGTCTATGCGATCAAGATGAATTCGGCAAAACAATTGGACGACTTGGCAGGGGCTTGTCGTCCTCGTCGTCCTCGATCTTGTCGAAGAAGGAGTACCGCAGGCTGTCGGCGTCGGCGTACCACTGGCCCGGAC
>JAEWBW010000299.1 GCA_023390955.1 Pseudomonadota bacterium | reverse complement strand
GAAGAAGATGAACCAGTCGAGGCCGCGCAGGCTCTCGCGCGACGGCGCCGGCAGCGGCGTCTGTGCAGGCGGCGCGTCAATGTTTTCCGCGCAGGTCGCCCGGTCGTCGTGCTGCTCGATCGGCTTCTTCAGCAAGCGCACCGACAGTTCGCCCTCCCATCCCCTAGCGCAGGATCTGCAGCGGCTGCAGCGTGCCGGAGGCGCCCAGCACCACTAGCGGTGCATCCTCCTTGTATTCAGGCGCGGCTGCGACCTGCGCCTTGGTCAGCTCGAGGGTGATGCTGTCCTTCTTGTTGGCGATCTTGCCGAAATGCAGCGCGCCCCAATCGACCACGATCTTGCGGCTGCCGACGCCGAGGAAGCCGCCGAAGTCGATCACCGCGGCGCGCACCTTGCCGTCGCGATCGACGATGACGTCGACGATGCGCCCCATCGCCTCGTCGGCGGCGCTACGCACGTCGCGGCCGAGCACGCCATGGGCGTCGCTCGGGCCGATGATGGTGACGGATGGCGGCGGCGTCGCGTCCTTCGGCGTGGCCGGCACCGTCGGTGCTGGCGGCGGCGCGCCGGGCTCGACCTTTGCCGTCGGGATTTCTTCCGCGGCCCGCGATATGCCTGCAGCCGCTCCCGCGGCCAACAACATGATCAGAACCGACTGGGCGATGATACGCATACGGATTCCCCTCGGTTGCACCGGTTAGTGCGCGAGCACGATCGATACCTGGATCTGCCCGCGCGTGCGCAGCACTTCGAGCGCGACATCCTCGCCGTGACGGCGGATGCGCAAATCGACGCTGGAGCCGCCGAGGCGCAGGTCGCGCAAAATCACCTCGTTCAGGAACGCGGGCAGATGCGGGTTGCGCAGGCGGATCTCGTTGCGGGCGACATCGAATTCGAGGCCGAGCGCGGCCTCGAGCAGCGTGAACGGCGTCGCGCTCGCCCAGGCCTGCGGCGCGCAGGCGACCGGATAAAGTGTCGGCCCGCGCCGCTTCTCACGCCGGAAGCCGCAGAACAACTCCGGCAGCCGCCGCAGGTCCATATAGGTCGCGGCATCGAACAGGCCCTTGAAGACATGCGCGACCGAGTGCTTGAGCCCGTAGCGCGCGAGCCCCAGCGCGATCAGCGCGTTGTCGTGCGGCCAGAGCGATCCGTCATGATAGGACATCGGATTGTAGCGGGCCTCGCCCATCGCCACGGTGCGGATGCCCCAGCCCGAGAAGAAATGCGGGCGCATCAGATCTGCGGCGACACTGCGCGCGCGATCCTCCCGGATCATGCCGCTGAACAGCAGCTGGCCGGCGTTCGAGGTCTTGACCGCGCAGGGCCGCTTGGCGCCGTCGAGCGCGAGCGCATAGGTGCCGAGCTCCTCGCACCAGAAGGCGTCCTCGAATTTTTCGGCGAGCGCCTTTGCCTGCGCCTCCAGCTTCGTGGCCAGGTCATGCTTGCCGAGCTGCCTTGCGCAGCGCGCTGCGAGTTGCTTGGCGGCGAAGACATAGCCCTGCACCTCGGCGAGCGCGATATAGCCTTCGGCGAGCTGGCCGTTGGCATGGAAGATCGCGTCGTAGGAATCCTTCCAGCCCTGGTTGGCAAGACCCTGCTCGGAGGCACGCTGGTATTCGACAAAACCGTCCTTGTCGGGATCACCCGGACCATCGATCCAGGCGAGCCCCGCCTCGATCGCGGGCCAGAGCGATTTCAGGGTCTCGGCATCACCGGTGCGCTCGAAATAGCAGCCGGCGAGCAGCACGAACAACGCGGTGGAATCGACGCTGCCGTAATATTGCGCGAATGGCACCTCGCGCAGCGCCGCCATCTCGCCGCCGCGCATCTCGTGAAGGATCTTTCCCGGGGCCGCGTCATTGAGCGGATCGACGCTTTTCGCCTGGAAATGCGCAAGCCGGCTCAGCACGCCCCGGGCAACGCGCGGATCGACCCACAGCATCTGCAATGCGGTGATCAAGCCGTCACGGCCGAACGTCGTCGAGTACCAGGGAATGCCGGCATAGGGATAGCGGCCCTGCGGCGTATCCGTCGTCAGCATGTTGAGGTCGGCCATGGCCTGGCACAGCACCTCGTTGAAGATGTTGTTGGAGGTCTCGACGCTGGCCGTCCCCTCCGCCGAGCGCCGCATCTCCCGGCGGTGCGCCAGCAGGCCGCGGAAAAAGCGCGCCGGCTTGGCCGCCGGCTCCGGATTGCACGACACCGCGACGAAGAGCGATTTGCTCTGGTGCGGCGCGATCTCGAGCTGCCAGGTCGCGGTACCGACCGACAGCCTTGTCGGCCGCGGGTCGAAATGCAGTGCGGTGGTGCGCTCCGCGCCATCGAGGCCGCGATAGTCGAAGGCGACGTCGGTCGGCCCGACCAGCTTGCTCGAGCCGGTGCCGCGGCGCGGCCGCTTCTCGCCCCGGACCTCGAACAGGTCGGCGAAATCGCTATCGAACATCAGCGTCAGCTCGCAGGACGCAGGCCGGTCGCCGTGGTTCTGCAGCCCGATGCGCTGATAGGCCGTGCCGCGCCACAGGAAGATCGTGCGCACGATGTGCAGCAAATCCTTCTGCAGCACGATGCGGCCGTTGCGGTAGATGTCGGGATTGGTGAGGTCGACCGTCAGTGCCGAATTGTCGTCGCGCAGATTCGAGCCGAGCAGCAGCGGCTGCAACCCGTCCAGCGTCAGCTCGAGCCGCGCCAGATAGCGCGTGTCGAAGTGGAACAGGCCATCGGGGCCGCCTGCGGAGGCGCCGATATCCCCATGGCTGTCGAGCACGATGAAGGTATCGTCGTGCTTGAGCGAGCGCCGCGGCCGCGCCGCGGGTCCGGTCATTGGAATGTAGAACGGCTGCTCCGCGACGTTTTCGACCGTCCGCGACGCCGTGACGAGCTGAGTGACGACTTCGGCTGACATGCGCTATTCCCCTGCGCCGTGATCCAAGTACGCTGAACGCGACTGACTGAGTTACGCGGCGAACTCTAGGCGGCGAATTTGGAGAGCCGGTTCATCTCCTGCGTGACCAATTCGCGATAGGGCCCATGGCTCTGCATCAGGCGATCGGGCGAGCCGTCCTCGATGATCTTGCCGGCCTTCAGAACCACGACGCGGTCGAAATTGCGCAGCGTCGCCAGCCGGTGGGCGATCGCGATCACGGTGCGGCCGCGCATCAGGCGCGACAGCGCCTCGCGGATCGCCTCCTCCGATTCCGAGTCGAGCGCGGCGGTGGCCTCGTCGAGCAGCAGGATCGGCGCGTCCTTGACGAAGGCGCGCGCGATCGCGATGCGCTGGCGCTGGCCGCCGGACAGCTTGACGCCGCGATCGCCGACCATGGTGTCCATTCCCTCCGGCAGGCTATCCACGAAATCGCAGCGCGCCGCGATCGCCGCGCGCAGCACCTCGTCGTCGGTGGCATTGGGGCGGCCGTAGCGGATGTTCTCGAGGATCGAGCGGTGGAACAGCGATATGTCCTGCGGCACGACCGAGATCGCCTCGCGCAGGCTGCGCTGCGTCACCATCGAGATGTTCTGGCCGTCGACGGTGATACCGCCCTCGTCGACATCGTAGAATCGCTGCAGCAGCGTGAACAGGGTGGACTTGCCGCCGCCGGATTGCCCGACCAGGCCGACGCGCTGTCCCGGCTGCAGCCGCAGGCTGAAGCGTTCGAGGATCTTGTCGCTGCCGGGATAGCCGAAGGTGACGTTGTTGAAGGCGATGGCGGCGCCGCGCTTGACCAGCGGCTCGGCCTCCGGATGGTCGCGCAATTCGTGCGGAACCAGAAGTGTTGCGATCGCCTCGGTCAGGCGCGCAACATGCTGGGTGACGTCGACCAGGGCGACTGCGAGGTCGCGCGTGGCATTGAGAATGGAGAGGCCGAGCGTGCACACCAGCACGACATCGCCGGTGGTGGCGTGGCCCTGCTGCCACAGCGTGATCGCCCAGGCGAGCAGCGCGATCGTCAGCACGACCGTCACGCCGGCATGGATCAGCCGAAGCTTTTCCAGGTAACGCAGGCTGCGGCCACGTGCGGTCAGCTCGCGGTTCACGGTGGCGTCGAAGCGCTGATGCTCATGGCTGATGCCGCAGAAGGCACGCACCAGCGGCATGTTGCTGATGACATCGATCATCTCGCCATCGACAGCCGCGGCCTTGTCGGCGAAATCATCGTGCAGGTCCTTGCCGGCCGCGGCGAGGCGGAACATGGCGAACACCATGCCGCCGGCGATCACGATCAGGCCCGCTGACATATAGGGGCTGACGGTTCCAATCAGCAGGATTGCCGCAAATGTGGCAATGCAGGGTGGCAACACGTTCCAGACGAACATGTTCTCCACCGTGAAGACCGCGTTCGACGTCGCGGTGATCCGGCTCGTCAGCATGCCGGGCATGCGGTCGGAGAAGTAGCTCGGCGCGTGTCCGGTCAGATGACGAAATATGTCACGCCGTAAATCACCCGTGACTCGCACGAAGGTGAAGCTCGCTGTCCAGCTTGCAATCCGCCACAAAAAGTTATCGGCGGCGATCAGCGACATGAGGAAAATGAATGCCAGCCATACACCGCCGCCATGCGACGGCCCGGCCGACAAACTGTCGACGAGTGATTTGACGCCATATTGCGTGCCTACCGAACAGGCAACAGCGGCAACGACAGCCGCCAGGATCACGAGATGCGACACCAGCCGTCGGCGCAAGTAACGCATAACAAAGGCAAACGGGCGCTGCGCGTATCCTGAGAGATGATCCATGTGGCGACGCCCCGTTCTTTATTTAAATGTCAGCGTTGTTGCTGCTCGCGGGTGAACATCGAATACAGCACTCGGTTCCCCTGCACCGCATCACGACATGACGATGCGGACGATCTGAGAAGATGCCGTGACATCATCGAGACGAGATTGCGGACGACGAGATTCCTGATGTGTCGATCGTGCAACGTGTCGAATAAGTAACCTTCGCGTGGGGGAACTTCGCAGATGCGGGAACGTTCCCATCGCTGGCATGCCGGTGCCGGTACACGCTGGGGGCTCTCTCATGTTCGGACAGAAGGAGATCGCGAGATGCGCATCGCGCAGGTAGCTCCGTTGACGGAGGCTGTTCCACCCAAGCTGTATGGCGGCACCGAGCGGGTGGTGCATTGGTTGACGGAAGAGTTGGTTGCCCTTGGACATGACGTGACGTTGTTCGCCAGCGGCGACTCGCAAACGTCGGCGAAGCTCGACGCATTATGGCCGCGGGCCTTGCGCCTCGACGGTTCCGTGCGCGATCCCAACGCGCTGCACATGGTGATGCTGGAGCGCGTACGGCAAAAATGTGACGACGAGGAATTCGACTTCCTGCATTTCCATCTCGATTACTATCCGTGGTCGCTGTTCTATCGCCAGCCGACGCCGTTCCTGACCACGCTGCATGGCCGGCTCGATCTTCCCGAGCACCAGCCGGTGTTCAACACCTTCTCAAAAGTGCCCGTGATTTCGATCTCGAATGCGCAGCGCCGCCCGGTGCCGCAGGCGAACTGGGTGCAGACCATCCACCACGGCCTTCCGGAGAAGCTGCTGATGCCGCGGCCTGCGCGGCAGGATTATCTGGCGGTGCTCGGCCGCATCGCGCCGGAGAAAGGCGTCGACCGCGCCATCAAGATCGCGCTCCGCGCCGGCATTCCGCTGAAGATCGCCGCCAAGGTCGATCGTGCCGACCAGGAGTATTATGACGAGCTGATCCGCCCGATGATCGAGGGCAGCTCGCTCGTCGAGTTTATCGGCGAGATCAGCGACCAGGAGAAGCCGGACTTCTTGAGCGGCGCGCTCGGGCTGCTGCTGCCGATCGACTGGCCCGAGCCGTTCGGCCTCGTGATGATCGAGGCGATGGCGTGCGGCACGCCGGTGGTCGCATTCAATCGCGGCTCGGTGCCGGAGATCATCGATGAAGGCTTGACCGGCTTCATCGTCGAGGACGAGACCAGTGCCGTCGGCGTCGTCGGCCGCCTCGCGCAATTGGATCGCGGCGCGATCCGCAAGCAGTTCGAAACGCGCTTCACCGCGCGGCGCATGGCGCTCGATTATCTTGCGGCTTATCGCAGCCTGCAGGAACAGAAGGCGCCGCGAATCAAGCTGGTGAGCAGCGCGGAATAGCTGCCCGATCTATCCAACGTCATTGCGAGCGTAGCGAAGCAATCCAGGCTCTTTCCCCGGAGACAGTCTGGATTGCTTCGTCGCTTCGCTCCTCGCAATGACGGAGGGCGAGGCCCCCTTACGTCACCACTGCCGCTTCGGCTCGACGATCTCGAACATGCGCGGGAATTCGTCCATCAGGCCCATCAGCTCGGCGAGCCGCATCGGGTTGCCTTCGAGCTTGACCTTGCCTGCCGCGACCGCCTCCGGAAAGCTGGTCAGCTTGGCGATGACCTCGTCGAGGGTCGAGCGGGCGAGCGTGAAGCTGGCATCGGCGTTGGAGGCCTGCGTGCCTCCGCTATAGGTCAGCGCACAGTTCTCCAGATTGAGGACAAACGTCTCGGCCGTGTCCGTAAAACGCCAGTTCAGAACGATGCGCTTGCCTTCGGCCTTGGGACCGTTGAGGCGGATGCCGAGCACGTCCCAGAGCTGCTCGGTGCGAAGCGCGGCCAGCGTCTCGCGCGGCATCGGCGGACGCGCCGGCGTCTTCGGCATTCCCTGGCGCAATTCCTGCGCGCCGAACAGATAAGCGTTGCGCCAGGTCGAGCTCTCCGCGGCATAGCCGAGCTGCTCGAACGTATCGGCAAGCAGCGCGCGAGCCGCTGTGTTGTCCGGTTCGGCGAAGACGAGATGGCTCAGCGCCTGCGCCACGAAGCGAAACTCGCCCTTGTCGAAGTCCTTGCGGGCGCGCGTCAGGATCGCATCCGCCCCGCCCATATACTCGACATATTTCTTGCCGGATTCGACCGGCGGCAGCGGATCGAGATTGACCGGGTTGGCGTCGTACCAGCCGAGATATTTCTGGTAGATCGCCTTCACATTGTGACGGATGTGGCCGTAGTAGCCGCGGCCGTGCCATGCGCCCTCGAGGCTTGCGGGAAGACGGATCGTCTCGGCGATCTCGGCCGCAGTGAGCCCGTGATTCATCAGGCGGATGGTCTGGTCGTGCGCGAACTTGTAGAGGTCGCGCTGCTCGCGGATCATGGTGTCGATGCGCTCGCGGCCCCATACCGGCCAATGATGCTGGCCGCACATCGCGTCTGCCTTGCCGCCCCAGAGCTGCAGCGCCTCGCCGAGATATTTCGACCAGGCCAGCGCATCGCGCACGTCGGCGCCGCGGAACGGCAGCAGATTGTGGAAATTGTGCGTGCAGTTCTCGGCGAGGTTCAAAAGCTTGTAGCGCGGGAGGAAGAAGTGCATCTCCGCCGGCGCTTCGCTGTTCGGCGCCATCTGGAATTCGAATTCGACACCATCGATCACCCGCTTGTCGCCGGTGGCCATGATCAAATCGGTCGGACGCAGCAGCGCCACAGAGCCTGCCGCCATCGTCTTGCCGAGGCCGCAATCGACATGCCCGCGCACGCCCTTGGCGAGGAACGGCCCGAACTGGTATTGCGCCCGTCGCAGCATGGCCGGACCGGCGATGATGTTCTCCGAGACGGAATGCTCCATGAACAGGTTCGGTGCGATCAGCGGCACGCGGCCGATGGCAAGCGCATCCTCCTCAAGAACGCCGCGCGCCCCGCCCCAATGATCGGTGTGGGTGTGGGTGAAGATGACAGCTGCGACCGGACGCTGGCCGCGGTGCTTGTAATAGAGATCGAGTGCGGCGCGCGCCCCCTCGATCGAGGTCAGGGTATCGACGACGATGACACCGGTGTCGCCCTCGATCAGCGTCATGTTGGCGATGTCGAGCCCGCGCACCTGATAGACGCCCGGCACCACCTCGAACAGGCCGTGATTCATGTTGAGGCGCGACTGCCGCCACAGGCTGGGATTGACGGTTGGGGGCGCCTTCTCAGCATCGAGGAAGCCGTAGGGCTCGAGGCTCCAGACCGTCCGCCCCTGCGGGTTCGCGATCTTCGCGTTCTCGATCGAGCCGAGGAAGCCGCGCGCGGCATCGTCGAAATCCCGCGTGTCGGAAAATGGCAGCGCGCCCAGCATCGCCTCGTGCTGCGCGATGACGGAGGCCGACGCGTCCTTCGGCTCGTTGCTGGTTGTATCGGTCATCGGGCTGGCTCCTCCAATTTTCTGATTGGAGTCATCTAAGCCATTTCTTGAACCGGTTCCAACAGCGAACGACCGGCAAACGCCGGTCGTTCAACTCAGAAATTCGCGCCTGTTACATGCCGAGCAAGTTCGGCAACCATAGCGACAGGCCGGGCCAATAGGTCACGACCACGAGGAAGCCGAGCATGGTCAACAGCCACGGCCACACGGCGATGGTGAGCTCGGTGATCCCCATCTTGGCGATACCTGATGCGACGTAGAGATTGAGGCCGACAGGCGGATGGCAAAGGCCGACCTCCATGTTGACCGTCATCAGGATACCGAAATGAATCGGATCGATGCCGAGCTTGATCGCGACCGGAAACAGGATCGGCGCCATGATCAGGATGATCGACGACGGCTCCATCACATTGCCCGCCACCAGGAGCAGCAGGTTGACGAGGAGCAGGAAGCCGATCCAGCCGAGGCCCTGATCGATCATCCACTGCGCCAGTGCCTGCGGTACGTTCTCATAGGTCATCAGGAATGAGAACAGGACGGCGTTGGTGATGATGTAGAGCAGCATCGCCGAAAGGTTCGCCGACGACAGCAGCACGCGCGGCACGTCCCGCAGCTTCAGGTCCTTGTAGATGAACACCGCGACGATGAAGGCATAGACCGCGCTGACGGCAGCGGCTTCGGTCGGCGTGAACAGGCCGCTGTAGATGCCGCCGATCACGATCACGATCAGCAGGATACCCCACATCGACTTGCGGAACGCATCGAGGCGCTCGAGGAAGGTTGCCTTGCGCATCCGCGGGTAGTCGTTGCGCCAGGCCCGATAGAACGTCGTCATGCCGAGCAACGTGGCGAGCATCAAGCCAGGGATGATACCGGCAATGAAGAGCTTGCCGACCGAGCTGTTGGTGGAGACGGCATAGAGAACCATCTGGATCGACGGCGGAATGAGAATCCCGAGCGACCCGGACGTGGTGATCACGCCGGCGCCAAACCGCTTCGGAAACCCTTGCGCGACCATGGCGGGCAGGATCACCGAGCCGATCGCCACCACGGTCGCCGGCGAGGAGCCGGAGATCGCCGCGAACAGCGCGCACGCGACGACGCCCGACAGCGCGAGGCCACCGTGCCAGTGGCCAACCAGCGCAGTCGCGAAGTTGATCATTCGGCGTGCCACGCCGCCGTGCGTCAGGAAGTTGCCGGCAAGGATGAAGAACGGGATCGCCATGATCTCGAAGTTCTCGATGCCGGTGAACAGCTTCAGCGCCACCGATTCCGTTCGCACGTCGGTCAGCGTGAACATGAAGCTGAGCACGGTCAGACCAAGCGCGATCGAGATCGGCATGCCCGTGAGCATCAGCGACAGCAGCAGCGCGAAGACGATGAAGACGCGCATGCCTTGCGGGAGCGTGATGATGTGACCCGCATGGGCGAAGCACAGGGCGACGATCAGCACCGGCAGAAGCATCAGGATCCAGCCGAGCGGGCTGCGCTCGTCGCGGATGACCTGGCTGCGCGTCACCGGCGCCGGATGAACCGGATCCGCCTCGACACCCTCGACGCCGGCCATGTCGTGATGCGGCAACTCACCGGTGCGGTAGAATGACCACGCGACCTGCAGGAAGCGGAAGCACATCAAGCCAGAACCGAGCGGGATGGTAAGATACACCATCCACATCGGCGCTTCGAGATCGTTGGATTGCGTGCCGTTGTGCCACATCTGGCCGACGAACGCGGCCCCGAAATAGCCCACGATGGCGGTGAAGAGCGCGCCGCACAGCAGACCGAAGGTGATGACCCGCTTGCGCGACCCGCCGGGGAGGATGTTGACGAGCACGTCGACGCCGACATGGATGCCGGTGCGCACGCCATAGGCGGCGCCGAACTTGGCCATCCAGATGAACATGTAGATGCAGAGCTCTTGCGCCCAGGACAGGTCGAGCGCGGCAAGCCAGGTGAATGCGGCTCGCGAAGGCACGGCGATGAAGGTCAGATTGCGGGCGTCCGCCCATTTGGCGATGTCGATGGACAGCCCGGCGCCGTAGCGATGCAGAACCGCAACGAAGATGAGCAGCGTCGCGGCCGCGATCATCGTCGCAATCAGCCACTCCTCGAGATGATCGAGCACACGATTCAGCGCACGTAGCAAGTTAGTCCCCCAGCGTTAGCTCGTCATTCAAGAGCGAAACGGCCGGGAGTGCGATCACCCCCGACCGTTCGTGTTTTCCTTAGGAGTGCGACCGTCAGTTCATCTTGACGTCGAGTTCCTTGGCGAGGAGATCGAGCACTTCCTGCCCGACACGTCCCTTTGCCCATTTATAGGTCGGCTGCATCGCTTCCTGCCAGGCCTTCCTTTCGGCGTCGGTGAGATAGTGCAGCGTGGTCTTGCCCGTCTTCTTGATGTCGGCGAGCGCGTCGTCATTCTCCTTGAGCGCGATCGAGTTGGTGTATTCGGTCGCCTCGGCCATCGCCTTGTCGAGCTCCTTGCGGACGTCCGGCGGCAAGCCGTTCCAGAACTTCGAGTTGACGATCACGGCATATTGCAGATGCGCGTGATAGGACACGGTGATGTCCTTCTGCACCTCGTAGAATTTCTGGGTCAGATAATTGGACGCGGTGTTCTCGCAGCCGTCGACCACGCCGGTCTGCAGCGCCTGGTAGACTTCCGAGAACGCCATGATCTGCGGGATCGAGCCGAGGATGCGGAAATACTGGTCCGCGATCTTCGAGCCGGAGATGCGGAATTTCAGCCCCTGGAAATCCGTCGGCTTGGTCAGCGGACGATTGGCGGAGACCATGTGGAAGCCATTGTCCCAATAGGCGAGGCCCGAGATGCCCTTGGTCTCCAGTTTGTCGAACAGCCACTTGCCGACCTTGCCCTTCATGGCATTGCTGTAGGTCGCCTCGTCCTTGAACAGCCACGGCAGATCGAGCGCCTCGAACTCCTTGATGCCGAGCGGCGCGAACTTCGCGGTCGAGGGCGCGAGCATCTGCACGGAACCGAGCTGCAGCGCCTCGATCTCCTCCTTGTCCTTGTACAGTGTGGAGTTCGGATAGACTTCGACCTTGACCTTGCCGGCGGTGTATTTCTCGGCGAGTTCCTTGAACTTCAGCGCGCCCTTGCCCTTCGGCGTGTCGTTGGCGACGACGTGGCTGAACTTGATGACGATCGGACTTTGGGCCTGCCCCGTGGCAGGAGCCAAAACGAACGCAGCCGCAACGGCTGCAAGCAGCAATTTGCGCATGAAGTACCTCCCGACAGCCCGTGAAAACCGGATTCTTTTTCGTTTTTCCGGCTTCAGTAGTGGCAGCAAAGCTGCAGGCGAACAACTAGACCTAAGCCCAATTTGCCGCAGCTCGGCGCACTTGACGATCTTTGTATACGCAACTCGGCACCCGCTCCAGCCTGATGACCAGGCACTTATCTCGCATTGCGGCAAGTATCAGCCCTTGCGCTGCGCCACCATGAAGAGACGCCGGAACGGGAACAGCGTCTGTCCCGCGGCATTCTTCGGATAGGCCTTCGCGACCCGCTCGCCATAGGCGGCTTCGAACGCCGCCTTCTCTTCGCCCTGCAGCACGTCGAGATAACGCGTCAGCCAGGTGCCCTTGGTCCATTCCTTCACGGGGTTTTCGCCCTCGAGCACCTGGAGATATTCGGTCTCCCAGATGTCGATGTTCTGCGACAAGGGCGCGAGAAGATCGTGATAGAATGCCGGCCCTTCCACCGGCGGCGGCGTGACGAGATGCTCGACCTTGCTGCGCCACGGACCGTTCAACGCCGTCTCGCCGATCAGGACATGGGAGGGCGCGAGGAAGTTGCGCGGCATCTGCACCGCGAGCATGCCGCCGGGCGCGACCTTCTCCATGACGGAGGGAAACAGCGCCGTGTGATTGGGCAGCCAGTGCAGTGCGGCATTGGAATAGACCAAGTCATATTGCTTTGCGGGACGCCACTGGCCGAGATCCTCGTGCGACCACTCCACCTCGGGCGCAGCCTTGCGGCCGGCCGCGACCATCTCGGCCGAGCCTTCGACGCCGGTGACGGCAGCTTGCGGCCAGCGCTCCTTGATCAGCTTGGTGACATTGCCGGCGCCGGCGCCGAGATCGGCGACGGTACGGACGGCGAAATCCGGAATCCGCATCAACAAATCGACCGCAGGCCGGAGCCTGTGGCCCGAGAATTTCAGATATTGCTGCGGATCCCAAACCATCGCCTGCGCCTTTTCTTCTGTTTCCTTCGCGTGGCCTCTTCGTTACCACTGCTTCTCCCGGTCGGGCAAATCGTCGCACCCCGGGACGGGCTGGAAACGAACGAACAACCGAAAAAGAAACGAAACAAGAGAGCGTGTGACCATGGACCTCGGGCTCAAATCGAAAACCGCAGTCGTCACCGGCGCGAGCATCGGCATCGGCCGTGCCATCGCCAAGGGTCTCGCCGCCGAGGGCGTGCGCATCGTGGCCGTGGCGCGGCGCACCGACCTGCTTGCGGAGCTGGTGAAGGACGTCGGCGGCGGACTGATCACGCCGCTGGAGCAGGACGTGATGGCCAAGGACGCCGCCGAGAAAGTCGCGGCCTTCGCGCTGAAGGAACTCGGCCATGTCGACATCCTCGTCAACAATGCCGGCGGCAGCAGGCCCCTCCCCGTCGATGCGCCCGCCAGCAAATGGGACGAGGCGATCTCGCTGAACTTCACCAGCTACCGCCGCATCGCGCATGCGCTGCTGCCAAACATGATCGCGCGCAAATGGGGCCGCATCATCAACAT
>JAEWBW010000042.1 GCA_023390955.1 Pseudomonadota bacterium | reverse complement strand
CGTCGAGGCGCAGCTCGTGGTCGAAATGCGCGCCCTCGTCGGAGCGCAGCTTCTCCCAGTAGCGCATCGCCGCATCCCAGTCCGCGCCCTTCGGCGCCTTCGGACGGCCGCGCAGGAAGTCGTAGGCCTTCTGGTCGGGCGCGACGAGGCCGGCGCGGGCGCCGCCTTCGATCGACATGTTGCAGACCGTCATGCGGCCTTCCATGCTGAGCGCGCTGATCGCGTCGCCGGCGTATTCCAGCACGTAGCCGGTGCCACCGGCGGTGCCGATCTCGCCGATGATGGCCAGGATGATGTCCTTGCCCGTCACGCCTTCCGGCAATTTGCCATCGACGGTGACGCGCATGTTCTTGGCCTTCTTCTGGATCAGCGTCTGCGTCGCCAGCACATGCTCGACCTCGGAGGTGCCGATGCCGTGCGCGAGCGCGCCGAACGCGCCATGCGTCGAGGTGTGGCTGTCACCGCAGACGATGGTGGTGCCGGGCAGAGTGAAACCCTGCTCGGGGCCGATGACGTGGACGACGCCCTGGCGCTTGTCGAACTCGTCGTAATATTCGATGCCGAATTCCTTGGCGTTGTCGGCCAGCGCCTTGATCTGCTCGATGCTCTCCGGATCGGGATTCGGCTTGGTACGATCGGTGGTCGGCACGTTGTGGTCGACGACGGCGAGCGTCTTCTCGGGCGCGCGGACCTTGCGGCCGGTGGCGCGCAGGCCTTCGAACGCCTGCGGCGAGGTGACTTCGTGCACCAGGTGGCGGTCGATGTAGAGCAGGCAGGTGCCGTCGTCGGCTTCGTGCACCAGATGGTCGTTCCAGATCTTGTCGTACAGGGTGGTCGGCTTGGACATGAGCGTGAGCTCCGGGAATGTTGTGTGAGCGGAAGCGCGGATTTACGCGCGGGCAACAAAATCGTCAGCGCAGCTTTTAGGCTGCGCGCATAAGCTCTGACGTTGCCGAAGTCGCAAAGCGTCCGAAGAACCGTCCAGGCAGCCGCGAGCGATCGTCGATGACGATGCGCTGGACGGACGAGGTGCTGGTCGGATCTGGAAACATTCCAGGATTATATAGCAGGGAGATTTGGAAGCGCGAGGGCTTTGACGCGCACGGCTGACGCAACAAAAAAGCGCGGGCTTTTCGACCCGCGCTTTCCGAAACTTGCCTGGTGGCGAAGATTACTCGCCGACGGCAGTCGCGCGGTCCTGCTTCTCGACGATGCGGGCCGACTTGCCGCGGAGATTGCGGAGGTAATAGAGCTTGGCGCGACGCACCTTGCCGCGGCGCACCACCTTGATCGAGTCGATCATCGGCGACATCACCGGGAACACGCGCTCGACGCCCTCGCCGTACGAAATCTTGCGCACGGTGAAGCTCTCGTTGAGACCGCCGCCGGAACGGCCGATGCAAACGCCTTCATAGGCCTGCACGCGGGTGCGGTCGCCTTCGACGACCTTCACGTTGACGATCACGGTGTCGCCGGGACCGAATTCCGGAATCTCCTTGGTGGCGGAGAGCTTGTCGAACTGCTCTTTTTCAAGCTGTTGGATCAGGTTCATGGGTAAATCTCCATCGGCGCGCCCAGCCGCAGATCGGGGGCTGCGTGAAATTCGTTTATCCAGCTATTGCGGATTTGGTCGCTGCTATAAGGCAAGACGGAGTGTTTGTCACCCGTCTGTCTTGTCTTTTGGCGTTTTTTGGCGACGGGACCGATTCGGTGGTTTGGGCGGGATTTGGGCCCATAAATCAGGCCGCCGGGCCTCCGTCAGGGCCTCGGACTGCGCCCGCCGCCAGGCCGCGACCTTGGCGTGGTCGCCGGAGGTCAGGATATCCGGGATCGGGGCACCCTCGAACAGCTGGGGCCGGGTGTATTGGGGGTATTCGAGGAGGCCGTCCGAGAAGCTTTCCTCGGTTCCCGAGGCTTCCTTGCCCATGACCCCCGGCAAAAGCCGGACACAGGCATCGATCAGCGCCAAAGCGGCGATTTCGCCCCCCGACAGCACGTAATCCCCGATCGAGACCTCCTCGAGGCCCCGTCCGTCGATCACCCGCTGGTCCACCCCCTCGAACCGCCCGCAGACAATGAGGGGGCCGGGACCCTGGGCCAGCTCGGCGACCCGGGCCTGGGTCAATGGCCGACCGCGCGGGCTCATCAGCAGGCGGGGGCGATCTTTTGACGGATCTTGGCCGGTCCCGGCGGCATCGATGGCGGCCGCCAGGACGTCCGCCCGCAGCACCATGCCCGGGCCGCCGCCGGCCGGGGTGTCGTCGACGCTGAGATGACGGTCGGTGGCGGAGGCCCGGATGTCCCGCGCCTCGAGCTCCCAGATTCCCGTGGCCAGCGCCCGGCCGGCCAGGCTCACGCCGAGCGGTCCCGGAAACATCTCCGGAAACAGCGTCAGCACGGTCGCGCGCCAGGGTGAGGGATTGGTCATTGCAGTCAGCTTAGTCAGAAAACCAAAGCTTGTGGTCAAGGCTTGTGGTTATGGGTCCCGGCCTTCGCCGGGACGAGCAGCGGAGGGAGCTTCGCCGCGATCCTCGCCCTCGATCTCCTGCGGCAGCGCGATCACGACGCGACCACCCTTGAGATCGACCTCCGGCACCACTGCGTTCGAGAACGGCAGCAGCAGCGTCGGGCCCTTGAGCGGGGCGATCTCGATGATGTCGCCGGCGCCGAAATTATGGATCGCGAGCACGCGGCCGAGCGCGTCGCCGTCGGTAGTGACGGCGTCGAGCCCGATCAAATCGGTGTGGTAATATTCGTCCTCGTCCGTCGCGGGCAGTTTTTCGCGCGGGACGTAGAGCTCGATGCCGTTGAGGCGCTCGGCCTCATCGCGGGTCGTGACGCCCTTGAACGTCGCGACCAGATGATCCCTGGCTTCGCGCGCCTGCGCGACCTCGAACTGGCGCTTGCCGTCCTTGGACAGCAGCGGACCGTAGCGCTTAACGGCAAAGGGATCCTCGGTGAAGGTCCACAGCTTGACCGCACCGCGCACACCATGCGCGGCGCCGATCCGCGCGACGCAGACCAGCGCCGACATGATCTAGCCTTAGCCCTTCGCGGCGGCTTCGGCCTGCGCCTTGCGCTCCTTGCGCGGCACGGCCTTCTCGGGGTTGTTGCGCGCTTCGCGCTTCTTGACGCCGGCGGCGTCGAGGAAGCGGGACACGCGGTCCGACGGCTGCGCGCCCTTGGCGAGCCAGGACTTCACCTTGTCCATGTCGAGCTTCAGGCGGGTCTCGTTGTCCTTCGGCAGCAGCGGGTTGAAGTAGCCGAGACGCTCGATGAAGCGGCCATCGCGGGGGAAGCGCGAGTCGGCGACGACGACGTGATAGACGGGACGCTTCTTGGTGCCTGCGCGGGCGAGGCGGATAACGACGGACATTCAGTTCTCCTTCAAAGTACGTTTTGTTCGGTTGATTGGTATTCCGCGT
>JAEWBW010000184.1 GCA_023390955.1 Pseudomonadota bacterium | reverse complement strand
CGGCGAGATCGACGATCCCGGCGAGCGCCATTGTGGCGGCGAGAGCGAGCACGAGCTTTCGGAGCGGGGACTTGGACTTGAAGGACTTGGACTTGAAGGACTTAGGCAAGCCGCACCCGTTCGCGCGCACCACGGTGCGCTGCGTCAGGATCGACACGAGCCCTCGTCGGACGGCAGTCACTAACCGTCCTCCTGATAGAGCAAGGCCAAAAAGCCGGTGAGGCCGCCCACTACAACAGGCAGCCACGCCGCAGCGATCGGATGCATCAACTCAGCCTTGCTCAAATCCTCAGTCACTTTGGACAGAACGTAGAGCAGAAAGCCTGCGCCCACGCCACTCAAAACCATCTTCTGTACGCCGCCCATCCGGAAGAAGCGCAGCGACACGGAAGCCGCCAGCATCACCATTGCTGCGAGCAAAAATGGCTGTGCCAGAAGCTTGTGATACTGGAGTCGATATCCGGCTGTCGCGAAGCCCGAACTCTCGGACGAGCGGATGTAGCTCGGTAGTTGCCAAAAGGACACAGTCTCGGGTGTGGAGAAGCTGTTGCGGACCTGCGCTTCGGTCAGCGAGGTCGGAATCTCCATCCGCGCTTCCTCGAGCGGCGGGGCGTCGAGCGAGAAGTGCCGGACGTTGCGGAACACCCAGCGGCCTTCCTCAAGCGTCGCCTCGCGCGCCTCGATGCGCTCCTTGAAATGATTCTCCGTATCGAAACGGAACAGGGTGAGTCCGGTCAGCCGGACGCCCTGCTGCTCGCTGCGCGCCGCGTTGATGATGACCTGACCGTCGGGAGTGATCTGGTTGAGCCAGAAGCCGGAGGCGTCCTGGACACCGCCGCCGGGGGCGGCGCCGAACAGCTCGGCCTCCATGCGCTTCGACAACTCGCGCAGATTCGCCGACATCGGATTGTAGGCGACGGTGGCGATCACGCCGATCAGCAGCGCGCTGCCGAGCGCGGGCGAGATGAACTGCCAGGCCGAGATGCCTGCCGCGCGCGCCACCACCAGCTCGAGGCGGCGGGAGAGGGCGAGATAGCAGGTCATCGCGCCGATCAGCATGCAGAACGGCGTCAGCTTTTCCAGCAGCTGCGGAACGCGGAACAGCGAGGTCTCGGCCACCATCAGTGCGGATGCCGACGCGAGCCCTGAGGTCTTGCGCACCATCTCGATGTAATCGACGAGCACGAGCAGCAGGAAGATGCTCGCGAACACGCCGAGCGCCGAGATCACGAACCGGCCGGCGAAATAGCGCCCGAGTGTGTTGGTGAGCATGCTCATGCGGTGGCCGGCCGTCCGAACAGCCGCGCGATGCGCGCATTCGACCTGTTGATGGCTTCCATCAGCGCCGCCGGCGGCTCGACGACGACGCCGCCGATGATCATCCAGACGCCGGCACCTATGGCGCTGAACAGCATCACGTATTGGAACAGGGCCGCAGACGGTGACTTCACCGTCATGACCGAGCAGGCAAAGCCGGCCATGCGCAGGCCGAACACTGCGATGACCGAGCCGCCGATCGAGAAGTTGCGGCTCTGGCGCGTGGTGCGTGGCGCGCCGAGGAAGGCGAAGGTCAGGGCCGCGAAGGCGAACGGATAGATCGGCGCCATGATGCGGTCATGCAGCTCCGAGCGGAACTGGCCGGGGACCTGCGCGTAGACGGGATCGTTCGCGGGCGGCGACATAAGTTCCCAGATATAGCGCTCGCGAATCCCGAGCGTGACATCGCGGCCCTGGCCGGAGAATTTCGACATGTCGAAGCCGTAGCGGCCGAACGCGACCAGCGCGGGCTCGCGCTTGCCGATTTCGAATCGCTGCAGATTGCCGTCTTCCAGCACCAGGAACGAGCCGCTCTCGTTCTTCACCACGGTGCCGCGCTCGGCAACGATGGAAACACGTTCCTTCGGATCGCGGCGGTCGTCGATGAAGATACCGCCCATGATGCCGCCGGGCTGCCGCTCGCGGATCCGGACGGTGAGATTCTGGTCGAGCTGGGCGAAGCGGCCGGGCTGGAGAATGTTGGTGAGGACGTCGGCGGTGATCTCGGCGTCCCACTGCTTGATCCGCCGCATGCCATCGGGCGCCAGATACGCCGCGATGAAGGCGACCAGCGCAGCGACCACGCAGGTGGCGTAGAAGAACGGATAGAACAGCCGAAACGGCGAGAAGCCGGCGGCATTCATCACGATGATTTCGGAGTCGGTCGCGAGCTTGTTCAGGGTGTGCGAGATCGCGATCATCAGGGCGATCGGCGAGATGACAAGAATGAGCGCGGGGACCACGAGGCTGGTGATGCCGAGGAAGGTCAGGATGGTCTGACCCTGGCTCGTCATCAGGTCGATGCCGCGCAACGCCTGCGTAATCCAGATCACGCCGGTGAGGCTGACCAGGACCAACGCAAACGACGCGAGCGTCGTCCGGAAGATATACTTATCGATCGACCCCATGCGCTACCGCACGATCCCACCAAGTCCCCACGCGAACCGGAATTTTGGCTGTCCGATCAATCCCCGAAAGGGGATCCCCAAGATCGGCCAGCCACCTCTTCCGGAGGCTCACTCTCTCACTACCATCCCTTTGATCCGTCAACAAAATGGCTGCCCCGTGGCACCCTCAATATATGGTTAATATTTCCCTCGATGTGGCCGGAGGGACACGGGGGGTGCTTGGCATGGCGGGGGCGGGCAGGTCATAGTGGGTTTGGATCAGTGAATCGCCGTTCAGCCAACGCCCGGAGTCGGGCTGGTGAGCGGCGAAAAGTCTAGTCTTTAGGAGGATTTACCCATGTCCGATGCCGTCAAGGTCGGCTTCGTCCCGTTTTCCAGCACGGCCAGCGGCATCCTGGTGGCCTTCTGTGATGACGCCCTGAAATTCGGACCGGCGACATCGAAGGCGCTGGGGTCCGCAGTGGAACTCGTAAAGAGGGCGGCCGCGGCCGGCCGGTTCAAGGGCAAATCCGGGTCGGCGCTGGACATCCTGGCGCCGCAGGGGCTGAAGGCGACTCGCCTGATTGTCATCGGCGCCGGCAAGCCGTCGGCCCTCAAGATGAACGACGTCCTCAAATTCGGCGGCGTGGCTGCCGGCAAGCTCGGCGGCGGGACCGCCACCATGACGATTCTGGCCGAACTCCCGGGCGGCGCCATGAGCAACGAGCAGGTGGTGGCGATCGCTTCCGGGCTGCGCCTGCGCGCCTACAAGTTCGACCGCTACAAGACCAGGAAGAAGGACGGCGAGGAGGGCGGCCTGCGCGCCGATATCTCGCTTGCGGTCGCCGACGTGGCTGCTGCGAAGAAGGCCTTTGCTTCGGCGGGTGCGGTCGTCGACGGCGTCATCATCGCCCGCGACCTCGTCAACGAGCCGCCGAACGTCTTGTATCCGGAAGAGTTCGCGCGCCGCGCCAGCCAGCTCCGCAAGCTCGGCGTCAAGGTCGAGGTGCTCGACGTCAAGGCGATGCAGAAGCTCGGCATGGGCGCGCTGCTCGGCGTCGGCCAGGGGTCAGTGCGGCCGAGCCGCACGGTGATCATGCGCTGGGATGGCGGCAAGAAGGGCGATGCCCCGGTGGCTTTCATCGGCAAGGGCGTCTGCTTCGATACCGGCGGCATCTCGATCAAGCCCGCCGGCAGCATGGAGGACATGAAGGGCGACATGGGCGGTGCGGCCTGCGTCGTCGGCCTGATGCATGCGCTTGCGGCGCGCAAGGCCAAGGCCAATGTCGTCGGCGCCATCGGTCTCGTCGAGAACATGCCTGATGGCAATGCGCAGCGTCCGGGCGACATCGTCACGTCGATGTCGGGCCAGACCATCGAGATCATCAACACCGACGCGGAAGGCCGTCTCGTGCTTGCCGATGTGCTCTGGTACGTCGCCAAGAAGGCCAAGCCGAAATTCATGGTGGACCTGGCGACGCTGACCGGTGCCATCATGGTCGCGCTCGGAACCGAGCATGCCGGCATGTTCTCGAACAATGACGAACTGGCCGACCGCCTGCTGGCAGCCGGAATCGAAAGCGGCGAGAAAATCTGGCGCATGCCGCTCGGCCCCGAATACGACAAGCTGATCGATTCCCAGTTCGCCGACATGAAGAATACGGGCGGCCGTCATGGCGGCTCGATCACCGCGGCGCAGTTCCTGCAGCGCTTCGTCGACGGCACGCCGTGGGCGCATCTCGACATCGCCGGCACCGCCATGGGCGCGCCGAAGACGGACATCAACCAGAGCTGGGGCTCCGGCTACGGCGTGCGTCTGCTCGATCGCCTCGTCGCCGACCATTACGAACGCAAATGACACAACATGACTGAAGTCCTGTTCTACCATCTGCAGAACATGACGGTGGAGAACGTGCTGCCACCGCTGCTCGAGAAGTCGCTCGAGCGCGGCTGGCGCGTCGTGGTGCAGTCGACGTCGCCCGAGCGCGCCGACGCGCTCGACGCGCATCTATGGACTTATCGCGACGATTCCTTCCTGCCGCACGCGACATGGCGCGTCGGCGATGCCGCCGAGCAGCCGGTCGTGCTTGCGATCGAGCCGGACAATCCGAACCGGGCCAATGTCCGCTTCCTGATCGACAATGCCGCGCTGCCGCAAGATGCGGAGAGCTACGAGCGCATGGTGCTGCTGTTCAACGGCGACGATCCCGACGAGCTGGCCGCGGCGCGCGGGCACTGGGCGGATTGCAAGGCGCGCGGATTTGAGGTCACCTATTGGCAGGCCGACGAGCGCGGCCGTTGGCAGCGCAAGAACTGAGAAGAACTGAGACGCGCGGGATTCGCGGTCTGTCGCAATTAATGATAATTTGCACTTTTCGGGCGATGCTGGCGTCTGGTCACGGTCGTGCCGCAAAGTGATGTTGGGACAATCGGTTAGGGCTGGTCCTTCAGACGGGGATTTGAGTTTATCGTGCGACATCAAAAGCTTCCAACGGCGCTTGTGCTGGCGTTGTGCGCGGTTGCGCCGCTGATCGCGGGCTGTGCGGGCTCCGATCTGCTGTCGAAGGATGCCGAATGGTTCAACAAGCCGACCCGGTTCTTCATCAAGAATATCTCTATCGAATCGCCGCCGCTCACACCTGACAAGCCGGTGGCGGCCGAGGATCTCGTCAGCGCCGACGGCGCCTGTCCCGGCATGGCGCCTGTAGGTGCGCCGACCGATGCCAATGCCTCGACCGCGCCGATGGGCGGAACCGTCGCGCTCGGCCACACCGAATGCGACGTGGTGCGCGGCATCGGCGCACCGTCCAGCGTCAACCTCTCCAACGATGCGGCTGGCCGACGTGTTGCGGTGATCACCTGGATGAGCGGCCCGCGCGCCGGCATCTACTCGTTTACAGCAGGGCGCCTGTCCTCGATCGAGGGCACGCCGGAAGCGCCGGCGGCGCCGAAGGCCAAGCCGAAGCCGAAGAAGAAATCGGCCTAACGCGCGAAAGTCCCGCGCTCATTCGCGCGGACGAAGACGCGCCACCGCTTCCTGGCTATCTGCGAGCGCTTCATAGGCTTCGGCCATCCGGATGTATTGCGCCCGCGTCTCCGGATGCGCCATCAACTCGGCCTTGGCGCGCAGTTCTTCCGCTTGATTTCGGCGCCGCGCCGCCTCCCGAACGACATCCATACCTGCTCTCCCCGGAGGCACATGTCGTTACAACATTTGTTGTGTGATCCTGTTCCCGCAACGGCCCGTCGGATGCGCAAGTCCTAACCCGCCGCCTCATCAAACTGCGCGCTCGCTTCCAGCCATTGCTCTTCCGCGCGCGTCAGCGCATCGGCGGCATTGGCGCGCGCCTTTGACAGCTGCGTGGCCTGCTTGGGATCGCGGGTAAAGATGTCGGGCAGGGACAGTGCGGCGTCGATCTTGGCGATGATTTCGGTGACGCGCGCGATCTCGGCCTCGGCTTCGGCGATGCGCTTCTTCAGCGGGCCGCGATTGTCTCGGGCGCGCTGCGGCTTCTCGGCGGTCTCGCTGCGCTCGCGCTGGGGGCTGTCCGCGTTCGCCGCCGACAGCACCACGCGGCGGTAGTCCTCGAGATCGCCGTCATAGGTCTTCACCGTGCGATCGGCGACGAGCCACAGCTGGTCGGCGCAGGCTTCGATCAGATAGCGGTCATGCGAGACCATGATGACCGCACCGGGAAACTCGTTGATGGCTTCCGCGAGCGCGGCGCGGCTGTCGATGTCGAGATGGTTGGTCGGCTCGTCCAGGATGATCATGTTGGGGCCGAAGAAGGTCGCCAAGCCCAGCAGCAGCCGCGCCTTCTCGCCGCCGGAGAGCTTTCCGGCCGGCGTGTCGGCGGCCTTGCCGGAGAAGCCGAGCGCGCCGGCGCGGGCGCGAACCTTCGATTCCGGCGCTTCGCCGCCCATCAGCTTGCGGACGTGATCATAGGCGGAGGCGTCGAAATTCAGTTCGTCGAGTTGGTGCTGCGCGAAATAGGCGATCGACAATTTGTCGGCACGCGTGGAGCGGCCCGAGAACGGCGCGAGCCGGCCGGCGAGCAGCTTGACCAGTGTCGACTTGCCGTTGCCGTTGGCGCCCAAGAGCGCGATGCGGTCGTCATTGTCGACCCGCAGCGTGACGCGGGTCAGCACGGGCTTTTCGGGATCGTAGCCGACCGAGACGTTGTCGACTGCGATGATCGGCGGCGACAGTGTCTTCTCCGGCGGCGGAAAGCTGATCTCCTGCACGTCCTGGGTCACCAGCGCGGTGATCGGCTTGAGCCGCTCCAGCATTTTGACGCGGGACTGCGCTTGCCGCGCCTTCGAGGCCTTGGCCTTGAAGCGGTCGACGAAGGACTGCAAGCGGGCGCGTTCCGCTTCCTGGCGCTTGACGGCCTTGGCGTCGAGCAACTCGCGCGCGGCGCGCTGCTCCTCGAAGGAGGAATAGCTGCCGCGATAGAGCGTGAGCTTGCCGCGGTCCAGATGCAGGATCTGGTCGACCGAGCTTTCGAGCAGGTCGCGGTCGTGGCTGATCACGATTACGGTGCGCGGATAATGCGCAAGGTGATCCTCCAGCCACAGCGTGCCTTCGAGGTCGAGATAGTTGGTGGGCTCGTCGAGCAGCAAAAGGTCGGGCGCCGCGAACAGCGTTGCGGCCAGCGCCACGCGCATGCGCCAGCCGCCGGAGAATTCGGAGCAGGCGCGTTGCTGATCCGCCGCCGAGAAACCGAGGCCGGAGAGAATAGCCGCCGCCCGCGACGGCGCCGAATGCGCGTCGATGTCGACCAGCCGGGTCTGGATCTCCGCGATGCGGTGCGGATCCTGCGCGGTCTCGGCCTCGCGCAGCAGCGCGTCGCGCTCGAGATCGGCCTTGAGGACGACCGTGATCAGGCTTTCGGGACCGTCGGGCGCTTCCTGGGCGAGGCTGCCGACGCTCCATCGCGGCGGCAGCGTCACCGAGCCGTGCTCGGCCGCAAGCTCGCCGCGGATCACCTTGAACAAGGTCGATTTGCCGGTGCCGTTACGCCCGACGAGGCCGACG
Source organism: Pseudomonadota bacterium (assembly GCA_023390955.1). Lineage (GTDB taxonomy): Bacteria > Pseudomonadota > Alphaproteobacteria > Rhizobiales > Xanthobacteraceae > Bradyrhizobium. Next base: position 13,701 of record JAEWBW010000184.1, on the reverse strand, counting down.
CGCGAGCCCGGCGTGATCTGCGCGGAGCTCTGGTCGATCAAAAGGCGTCCGGCGAGCCGGACCGAGATGTCGGTGATGGACAGCATGCGGCCTTGTCACCGCAGCCGCAGCCAAACGCAACTCGTTTTTAGTTGTGCGCGCCGCCGTCGCGATCGCGTTTCCTGAGCTCGCTCATGAGGTGCTCGAGATGCGAGGTGAGGCGTGATTCGGGCCGAAGGCTCTGCTGGAGCCGTTCGCCCACGGCATCGCAAATCGAACGGCTGGTGCGCCGGTCGATCTGTTCGCTGTCATTGGCGAATGGGCCAGTCATGACGGGGGTCCAATGTGTTTGTTAACGACACCGGACCAAGTCACAGCCCCCCGAAATGGTTTCGCAGACCGTGGGGGATGCCTGGTATTCTCGCCGAGATTGCATGAATAAGGCAGAAGCCGCCCAAATTCGTCGTATCTGCTCAAATACAAAGCCCCGGCGGGGGGAACGCCGGGGCTTTGCTATCGGTCTCTTCCGCGGGGGCTTGGAAGAGACCCTCTTGGATTGCTTTTGACGGGTACTGCCCGGCTCAGTAGCAGCGGTTCACCAGACGCCAGCGGGGACCCCAGGGGGTCGGAACCAGCCGGCGGACGTAGCAGCCGCCATAACCGTAGGAGACGGGGCCGCCGACGTAGAAGCGGGGAGCGCCCCAGCCTCCATGATAGCCATGTCCGCCCCAGCCGCCGTGCCAATGGGCGGAGGCGGTGTTGGGGGCCAGCGCCGCACCGAGGGCAACGACGGCGACTGCGGCGAGCGAAAGTTTCCTGAACATGGGAGTTCTCCTCAAAACTGCCGGCGCGGGGCTATCGCGTCGATGGAATGGCCGCCGAAACGAGGGGGATACGGGCAGGGGCTTCGTTTCGATGAACTGACCTTACCCCCGAGATCCTGAACCGAACCCTGACGGGCGTTTCAGACTGGGTTCATCTTGGTGAAATTGTCGTAATTCCGAGAGCTTGGGAGGTTGTTCCGCCCGCGACGATGCGTCCGTGGGCGCCGTTTGGGGGTCGCTTGCCGTCCGCCGGTGGCGCCGATATAAGCCCCCGAAATCCCTCAACCAGCCGTTTTCCTCAAGGACAGTACCATGGCCATCGAACGCACCTTCTCGATCATCAAGCCCGACGCGACCGCCCGCAACCTGACCGGCGCGGTCAACGCCGTGATCGAAAAGGCGGGTCTGCGCATTGTGGCCCAGAAGCGCATCCGCATGACCAAGGAGCAGGCCGAGACCTTCTACGCCGTCCACAAGGCCCGTCCGTTCTTCGGCGAACTCGTCGAGTTCATGACCTCGGGCCCGGTTGTCGTGCAGGTGCTCGAAGCCGAAGGCGCGATCGCCAAGTACCGCGACGCGATGGGCGCGACCGATCCGTCCAAGGCGGCCGACGGCACCATCCGCAAGCTCTACGCCAAGTCGATCGGCGAGAACTCTGCGCACGGTTCGGACGCGCCGGAGACCGCCGCGATCGAGATCGCGCAGTTCTTCTCGGGCAACGAGATCGTCGGCTGATCAGGCCTTCGAATTAAACCGCCAACGCGAAAGGAAGCATTGTGAACTGGCTCTGGCAGATCTTCGATCCCGCTACGATCGACGCGTTCTTCACCCAGTTTCGCAATGAAATGGCCCAGCCGACCTTCTGGGTCGCTGTCGGCAAGATCATCTGGATCAACATCCTGTTGTCCGGTGACAACGCGCTGGTGATCGCGCTCGCATGTCGCGGCCTGAAGCCGAAGCATCGGATGTGGGGCATGATCTTCGGCGCCGGCGCCGCGGTCCTGCTCCGCATCATCTTCACCGGCATCGTCGCGACGCTGATGGAGCTGCCGTATCTCAAGCTCGTCGGCGGTCTCGCGCTGATCGTGATCGCGGCAAAGCTGCTGGTGCCCGAGAGCGAGGACGAGGAGGGCGTCGAGTCGGCCTCGCATCTGTGGCAGGCGGTGCAGATCGTCGTGGTCGCCGACATCGTCATGAGTCTCGACAACGTCATCGCGGTGGCGGCTGCCGCCAATGGCAGCGTGCCGCTGCTGGTGCTTGGCCTTGCCGTCAGCGTGCCGCTGATCGTCGCCGGTGCGGCGCTGATCATGGCGCTGCTGACGAAATTGCCGGTGCTGGTCTGGGCCGGCGCCGCGTTGCTCGGCTGGATCGCGGGCGAAGTCATGGCCACCGATCCTGCGGTGGTGCCGTGGTTGCATTCCGTGTTCGACGGGCCGCTCGGCAACTCGCTGGATTCGATGCTTGCGAGCCTCGGCATGCGGCCGCAGTTCGGCCATAGCGGGCACGGCGGTGAGCACCTCTGTGCCGTGCTCGGCGTGATCGTCGTGCTGGTCGTCGGCACGATCTGGCGCCGGCGCAAGATGAGCGCCGCGGCGCATGGTGCTTCCGAGCACCACGCCAACGCGGCGGAGTAATTTCCACAGCTGGTTCAGTTTTGCGAGGCCTCTCTCCAAATGGGGAGAGGCCTCGCGCATGATTCCGGCGGACGTCTTCGTGCTGCGCTCTGCAGCCTCGCGATCTTCGCGCGATTTAGAGATTGTCTCATTCTAGACTGCTGAATAGCAGGGCTGCTCGCGTTGACTCCGCGACAGCTCCGACCGCACGTCGTTCCGATATTCATGTCTGTCAAATCGGAAGCTGTACGATGCCGTCGCGAGTCATTTGCCGTCCTGTTGCCGTTCTTGCCGCTTCCGACAAATCCTGTCCGAGGGTCTTCACGCCGGCGGCCTTCGCGGTCTCCGTCTCCATCGTTGTGCTGAGCGCAGCGCTTCCGCAGCACGCGAGCGCGCAAAGCGCAGCGCCCGAGGCTGCGCGGGGGACGGCCTTGCCAGCGGTGACCGTCACCTCCGAGGCGCCGAAGCAGAGCGCGCGTCCACGGCCCAATCCCAGCCGAAGGGCAGGCGCAGGTCGTCAAAGCGTGCCTGCAAGCGAGCGGGCCAGGCAGGCGGAAGCTGTTCCCGCGGCTGCGAAGCCCGGTGCGCTCCCGCCCGCCTATGCAGGCGGGCAGGTCGCTCGCGGCGGCCAGGTTGGCTTGCTCGGCAACAAGGATTTCATGGATACGCCGTTCAACATCACGAGCTACACGTCCAAGAAGATCGAGGATCAGCAGGCGACCACGGTCGCCGACGTCGTCAGCAACGATCCCTCGGTCCGCTTCACGGGGCAGACCGGCGGCATTCTCGATTCCTTCTTCATCCGCGGCTTTCCGATCGGGGAGGGGAATGTCGGCGAGATCGCCTTCAACGGTGTCTATGGCGTGGCACCGAATTATCGTGTGTTCACCGATTACGTCGAACGCATCGAGGTCCTCAAGGGACCGACCGCGCTACTCTATGGCATGGCGCCGAACAGCAGCGTCGGGGGCACCATCAACATCGTTCCGAAGCGTGCCGGCGATGTCGACCTGACGCGGTTGACGACCGACTATGCGTCCAAGACCCAGCTCGGCACGCATCTCGATGTGAGCCGGCGGTTCGGCGAGAACCGCGAATTCGGCGTCCGCGTCAACGGCAGCTACCACAACGGCGATACGCCACAGGACAATCAGAACCGGGAGGCGCATGTCGGCGCCGCCGCGTTCGATTATCGCGGCGAGAGATTCAGGGCGTCGCTCGACTTCATCGACCAGGAAGAAAAATTCGATGCGCCGGCGAGGCCGTTTCTGGTCGCAACCGGCGTGGCCGTCCCAACCGCTCCGGACGGACGGCGCAATGTCACGCAGTCCTGGGAATTCGGCAAGGTTCACGACAATTCGCTGCTGGCGCGTGCCGAATTCGACGTGACGGATTCCGTGACGGTGTGGGCCGATGGCGGTGGCGGCAGGACCAAGGTCGATCGCCTGTTCGGTACGCCGACGATCCTGAACGCGGCCGGCAACACCACCTCGACACCTGGACATTTCAAATTCGATATCGACAGGAACGTTGCCGATGCCGGCGTGCGCGCCCGGTTTGATACCGCCGCGATCAGTCACGCTGTGACCTTCCAGGGAAGCTACTACAATGATCAGTTGTCCCGAGGTTCGGTCAACGGCACGCCGGTCCTGTCCAACATCTATGCGCCGATCGCCCGTCCCGAGCAGATCGTTCCGGCTCCCGCGACCGTTCCGAAGCTGTCGGATACCGAGCTGACCGGCCTTGCGCTGGCCGACACGATGTCGATGTTCCAGGAACGTCTCCAGCTGACCGTCGGCGTCCGGCAGCAGAACGTCAGGTCGCATAATTTCAATCCGACTACGGGAGCCGTCGCCAACACCTACGACCAGACCGCGGTGACGCCGATGGTCGGCCTCGTCGTCAAGCCGTGGAGCAACGTGTCGCTGTACGCCAATTATATCGAAGGGCTCAGCAAGGGCGACATCGCGCCGTCGACGGCGAACAATTTCGGAGAAGTCCTCGCGCCTTATCTCAGCAGGCAGCAGGAAGCGGGCGTCAAGGTCGACTTCGGCATGCTGGCCACCACGGTCAGCCTGTTCGAGATCACCAAGCCCTCGGGGCAGCTGGGGGCCGACAAGATCTACCGGGCGGATGCCGAGCAGCGCAATCGTGGCCTGGAATTCACAGTGTTTGGAGAGGTGCAGCCGGGCGTGCGAATTCTGGGCGGTGTGACGCTGATCGATCCCGAGCTGACGAAAACAAACACGCTGGCCGCGCTCGGGAAGAAGCCGATCGGAGTGCCTCAGGTGCAAGCAAACATGTCCGTCGAATGGGACACACCGTTCGCGCCCGGACTGACGCTGGTCGCGAACACGATCTACACGGGACACCAATATCTGGACACGGCGAACACGCAGGTCGTTCCGGAGTGGACGAGGCTCGACCTCGGTGCCCGCTACAACACGCGCATCAACAACAGGCCGGTGACGGTCCGGGCCCTGGTCCAGAACGTGTTCAACACCAATTACTGGTCGGGTGTCGCGAGCTTCTCGGCCGTGTCGCAGGGCGCGCCGAGAACCCTGCTATTGTCGATGTCGACGGATTTCTGAACCGGGCGACCAGGGGATGACCAGGCGGGAACGGCGGGTGCTCTGAATGGAGGAGCGAGTCAGGGCACCACGAACGGCTGGCTCCGGGCCGGTCCGTTCCAAAATGCTGCCCGCACGCGTACGGCACACGCTTCTGTGGACACATCGATGGCTCGGATTGATCGGCGGCATCGTCGTGGTGCTGATCGGCCTTACCGGGAGCTTCATCGTATTCTACCGGGAGATCGATGCTGCGCTGAACCCGGCACTGTATGCGCCCGCTGCCGGCGAGCAACGGGTGCCGTTGAGCGAGGTGGTGCGGGCCGCCGGCGCCGTGGACCCGGCGCCGATTGCCACCATCCTGGCACCGGATCGGACCTGGCCGGTGTGGGTGGTGATCCACAGTCACGAGACCCAGAAGGGCCGATACCCCAATCGCTGGACGACCATGGTCGATCCCTCGAACGGGACGGTGCTGGGGCGGCGCGACTACGCGAATGCGTTCGCTCTCACGGTCTATCGCCTCCACTTCACGCTGCTGCTCTACGAGTGGTGGGGCAAGGAGCTCGTTGGCGTGATCGGGTTCGTGCTGCTCGGATTGTCTATATCCGGCCTTTGCCTGTGGTGGCCGAGGCCAGGGCGATTCTGGCGATCTGTCACGCTGCGCAAGGGCGTATCGTTTCTTCGGCTCGTCTCCGACATTCACGGCGCCGTCGGCTTCTGGGCGCTGCTCGTGCTCTTGATGATATCGATCACCGGGATCGGGATCGTCTTTCCCAACGTGGTGCGGCCTGTGATTGGCCTGCTGTCCCAACCGGCACCTGAACTTTCCCCCCGAATAGAAGCGTTGCCTCCGGCAGGGACGCCTCTGCTTTCGCCCGATGCGATTGTGCGGATCGCGCAGGAGGCCAAACCGGGCGTGGCGGTTGCGATGCTCAGTCCGCCAACCGCGGCGCGCAACCTTTGGCGGGTTCAGTTTCGTCCCAGCAGCGCCGATCCCGCCGTACGGTCGCGGGGCGCGATCTGGATCGATCCGTGGACCGGCGCGGTGGTGCACGACCGGACGACCGGCACCATGTCCTTGGCTGACCGCTATCTGGCGGAACAGCTCTGGCTGCACAACGGCGCGACGTTTGGACTAGTTGGGCGGCTGCTGGTGTTCACGGCCGGCTTTGCTCCGCTCGCCTTGTTCGTCACGGGCCTCGTCCTGTGGTCGAGGAAGCGTTCCGCAAGGATGAGGCCGGCCTAGCTGGTCAGCGCCGGACGATCGAGCCGGAGCGGCCGACCAGGCGCGCGAGCTGCTTGAAGCGGCCGCCGACGCGGTCGGCGACGAGGTCGCCGAGGCGGTGCTCGAAGATCAGCATCAGCTTGCGCCCTTGGGTGCGGAAATGCGTGGCGGGTAGCACGCCCGGGCGCGCCGCCGAGACCAGATGCGCGACGCGGAACGCGGCGCCGAGCATGCGGGCGCGCTCGAGCTGCGCCGGTGTCAGCAATTGTTGCATGGCGACCGGCGGCTGGTTTTCCTCGCTCAGGCCCGCATAGCGATAGAACACCGAGAGACCGACAAAGGCGCGTTCCTGGTGGTCGATCGCGCCGAAATTGCCGTTGACCACGAGGCTCAGCGTCTGCTCGCCGCGATGGTCGGGATGCACGCGCCAGCCGATGTCGGAAAGCAGGCAGGCGGTGTGGCGCAGCCGGCGGTCTTCCTCGGTCTCGCGCAGCTTCACGATGCGCACGAAACGGTCGGTCCAGGCGATCAGCTCACGGGCATGGCGCGCTGAGCGTGACAGCAACTCGTTGAGCTCTTCCGCGGCGCAGATCAGGCCGTCCTTGTTGCGCTCGGCCTCGGGAAGCTTTTCGTGCAACAGGCCTTCGCGCACGCCGAAGGTCGAGAACACGATGGTCTTGGGTTTCGCCACGCGAATGATGTGCTCGAGCACGAGCGCAGCGTAGGTGAGGAGCGGGCGCCGCGCATCGGCGACGATCTCGATGTCGGCGAGCATGTTGGCGGCGGCAAGCCGGCGCAGGCGGCGTGCGAAATCGAGCGCCTCGGCGGCCGGGATCGAATAGCCGTGCATGACCTGCAGCGGATAGCCGCTCTGGATGATGTGGATGCGTGCCAGCGCGCGCCAGGTGCCGCCGACGGCGTAGAAGGTGCGGCCGCGGCCGGCCTTGAGCTGCTCGACCGCATCGAGCTCGTCGCGCACGATGTGGTCGGCACGCTTGAGCGATTTGTGCGCGAGATCCTGCAGCGCCAGTCCGCCGAGCGGCGTCGACACGCCGCTGCGCACGCTGTTGCGGCGGACGTCGATCAATTCCAGCGAGCCGCCGCCGAGATCGCCGACGATGCCGTCGGGATGATGGATGCCGGAGATCACGCCGAGCGCGGACAGCCGCGCCTCGCGCGTGCCCGAGATGATCTCGATCTTCACGGCGCAGATGCGCTCGGCCTTGGAGATGAAGTCGGGACCGTTGGAGGCGTCGCGGCAGGCGGCGGTCGCGATCGCGTAGACGCGGCCGACCTGCATGACGCGGCACAATGCGCGAAAGCGCTTCAGCGAAGTCAGCGCCTTGTCGACGGCGTCGGGCGCGAGCAGGCCAGTGCTCTGCACCTCTCGTCCGAGGCCGCACAGCGTCTTCTCGTTGAAGATCGGAATCAGGCTGCGCGTCAGCGCCTCGTACACGACGAGACGCACCGAGTTGGAGCCGATGTCGATGACCGCGACGCTGGCGCCGCGCTTGCGCGGACGTTTCACCGCAACAATCCCCGATCAGGATTGATGGCGTTCGTTCCGGCGCGTGAGACGCCGCGGCGAGGATTCCTTGAGCGACTTTCCACGGCCAGACAGACTCGGATTTGTCATGAAGTAGTTGTGCACGTTGAACGGCTCGTCGCCCTTCGCGGCCTTCATACGCGTCGAGGACCCGTCCGGCAACAATTGCCAGCTCTGCTCATTGTCCTTCAGGTTCGCAACCATGATCTGTTCGAGAACCTGTTGATGCACCGTGGGATTTTGCAGCGGGCAGAGGACCTCGACGCGGCGGTCGAGGTTCCGCGGCATCATATCGGCGGACGAGATATACACAGCCGCCTTGGTGCTGGGCAGGCCCTGGCCCATGCCGAAGCAATAGATTCGCCCGTGTTCGAGGAAGCGGCCGATGATCGATTTGACGCGGATGTTCTCCGACAGGCCGGGAATGCCGGGGCGGAGGCAACAGATACCGCGCACCACGAGCTCGACCTGGACGCCGGCCTGCGAAGCCTCGTAGAGGGCGTCGATGATGTCGGGGTCAACAAGCGCGTTCATCTTCATCCAGACCGCGCCGGGCTTGCCGTGCCGCGCATGCGCGGTCTCGCCCTGGATGTGCTCGATGATGCGCTTGCGCAAGGTCAGCGGCGATACCGCCATCTTCTCGAGATCGCTCGGCGCCGCATAACCGGTGATGAAGTTGAACACGCGCGCCGCGTCGCGGCCGATGGTCGGATCCGACGTGAAATACGACAGGTCGGTATAGATGCGCGCGGTGACCGGATGGTAGTTGCCGGTGCCGGTGTGGACATAAGTCGTGAGGCTGCCGCCTTCACGGCGCACCACCATCGATAGCTTGGCGTGGGTCTTCAGCTCAAGGAAGCCGTAGACGACCTGGACGCCGGCGCGTTCGAGGTCGCGCGCCCAGCGGATGTTGGCTTCCTCGTCGAACCGCGCCTTGAGCTCGATCAGTGCGGTGACCGACTTGCCGGCTTCCGCAGCCTCGGCCAGCGCACGCACGATCGGTGAGTTGTTCGACGTGCGATAGAGCGTCTGCTTGATTGCGACGACATCGGGATCACGCGTCGCCTGCTGCAGGAATTGCACGACGACATCGAAGGATTCGTAGGGGTGATGGACCACCAGGTCCTTTTGCCGGATGGCGGCAAAGATATCGCCGCCATGCTCGCGCACGCGCTCAGGGTGCCGCGGCACGTACGGCGTGAATTCGAGGTCGGGGCGGTCGAGACGCGTGAGCTGCGACAGCTCGTTCATGGCCAGCACGCCGTCGACCAGGAACACCTCGTCGTCGGCGGCCGACAGCGCGTGCTGCACGAAGCTGCGCAGGCCCTCGGGCGTCTTGGCGTCGATCTCGAGCCGGATCACCGATCCGCGCCGGCGCCGCTTCAGCGCCGTCTCGAACACGCGCACGAGATCCTCGGCCTCTTCCTCGATTTCCATTTCGGAGTCGCGGATGACGCGGAAGGCGCCCTGGCCGTGGAGATTGTAGCCGGGGAACAGGCGGTTGATGAAAAGCCCGGTCAACTGCTCCAGCGAGATCAGTCGCACCGCGCCGTCTCCGGGCAGGCGGATGAAGCGGTCGATCTTGCCCGGCATGCGGATCAGCGCGTTCATCGCCTTGCCGTCGGCGGCGCGGGTGAGCTGCAGGCCGATGGTGAAGCCCAGGCTCGGAATGAACGGGAAGGGGTGGGCGGGATCGATCGCCAGCGGGGTCAGCAGCGGAAACACGTTGTGGAGGAAGTAGTCCTCGAGCCAGGTCCGCTCCGCCTTGGTGACGTCCTTGCCGTCCACCAGGACGATGCCGACTTCGGCAAGGGTGCCGCGCAGATCCGCCCAGATCGCCTGCTGGTCGGTGGCAAGCTCGGAAACGGTCTTGTTGATCAGGACCAGCTGCTCGGACGGCGTCAGCCCGTCAGGACTGCGTTCGGCAATGCCCTCGCGCACCTGGGCCTTGATGCCGGCGACGCGGACCATGAAGAACTCATCAAGGTTATTCGCTGAAATCGACAGGAATCGGACCCGTTCAAGCACCGGGTGGCTCGCATTGACCGATTCCTCGAGGACGCGGCGGTTGAAATGCAGCCAGGAGAGCTCGCGGTTGATGAATCGCTCGGGACTCGTCGCGATCGCCGGCAGGCTCGGGGCATCCATGACTTGTTCTTTAATTTCAACAGCTTGCGCGGAGTCCATCAGAAGTCGATCCATCCTTTTTCGCCTCATTGCGACTTAAAGCGCAAAGCGGCGCGAGCATCTGTCAGGGCGATGACGTTTCGATGACAATGATGTTCCGCTGTTCCGCCGCGTCAAGCGGAGTGACGGCGCGGACCGGGGCCGCAGTCAGGCGTCCCGCAGCAATTCGGCCGCCAGCGCACGGGTCACCGGGCGGCCGAGCCGCAGTGCCTCGCTGTCGAGCAGGGCGACCGCCCGCCGCGCGGCGGCCGAGGACCGTTCCAGGCGGGTTGACAGGTAGCTCACCACGCTCTCGTCGACGGTCAGCTGGCGGTCGGCGCAGTATTTGACGATCAAGCCCCGGAACAGCTGGTCGTCCGGGGGCAGGAGAGCGACCGCGGGCACCGCGCGCAGCCGTGATCGGAGGTCGCGCAGTTCGATCTCGAGCGCGGCCGGCATGTCGCGTCCCGTGAGCAGGACGTAGGCGGCATCCTCGCGGGCCAGATTCATCAGATGGAACAGGGCGCGCTCGTCGAATTCCCCGGGTCTCATGTCCTCGACCACCAGCGCGCCGGTCGCGAGTGCCCCCGGCACGGTCGCCGCCGTCAGCGTATTGGCGGTGGTCGAGCGGGCGCCGGCTTCCTCGGCCCAGATCGCCGCGAGGTGGCTCTTGCCCGATCCTTCCGGCCCAGCCAGCCACATGATCCGGTGCGGCCATTCCGGCCAGCCATCGATCAGGCCGAGGGCGGCAGCATTGCTGGGGCCTTCAAGGAAATTGTCCCGGCTCAGGCTTTCCGCGTGCGGAAGCGAAAACGCCAGTTGTCGGGGGTGAACGCGGCCTGCCACGCTTGCTGTGCTCCATACCGGCGGGGCCGGCCAATCCGTGCGCAGAGGGTCTACGCAAGGATCTCATCAATTGCGAGTTGGCCTTTTGCGGGGCCGGTGCGGCGGTTATTTCGCCTCGATCGTGCTCATGTGCCGCAACCACTCCACGAGGTAGAGCGACACCGACGACAGCGTGAACACGGTGACGAGCGCCATCAGGATAATATCATAGGGCGCCGGCTTGAAGCCGAAGGCCAGCGCCGCCAGCACCAGCGCCGCGAAGGCAACCTGCGCAACCGTATTCAGCTTCGACACCATCAGCGGCTTCATTGCCACCGGCTTGTCGAACAGCCAGGACACGATGACGGCGGTGACGATCATGATGTCGCGCGACACCACCAGGATCACGATCCAGCGCGGGATCTCGCCCCAGATGCCGAGCGCGATGTAGATCGAGACCAGCAGGGCCTTGTCGGCCAGGGGATCGAGCAGGGCGCCCAGCTCGCTCGACATGTTGAATCGCTTGGCGAGGAAGCCGTCCACGGCATCGCTGATCCCGGCGATCAGGAACACACCGAAGGCGATCTCCATCTGGCTCGACACGATCGCCCAGACGATGATCGGGACCAGCATGATGCGGCCCAGGGTAATGATATTCGGAATACTCACGCGGCGCTTCCCGGCACCCGGCCTGACCTCGAATCCGGCCCTTTGGAGGCTGAACCGGTTGATATCTACATAGTACTGCAGGATGCGCCATGCGAGCCATTGCGTGTCCCCGGAATTCGACGTAACCAGCCGCAAACCCACTGGAAATCCGGCATGACCGACCGCAAAAACGGCCTTACCTACGCCGATTCAGGCGTCGATATCGATGCGGGCAACCGCCTGGTCGACCTGATCAAGCCGATGGTCCGCGCGACCGCACGGCCCGGCGCTGACGCCGAGATCGGTGGTTTCGGCGGCCTGTTCGACCTCAAGGCGGCCGGATTTAGGGATCCCGTCCTGGTTGCCGCCACTGACGGCGTCGGCACCAAGGTCAAGATCGCGATCGAGACCGGCCTGCATGGCGGGATCGGCATCGACCTCGTCGCCATGAGCGTCAACGACCTCGTGGTGCAGGGCGCCGAGCCGCTGTTCTTCCTCGACTATTTCGCCTGCGGCAAGCTCGATCCGGAGGCGACCGCTTCCATTGTTGCCGGCATTGCCGAAGGCTGCCGTGAGTCCGGCTGCGCCCTGATCGGCGGTGAGACCGCCGAGATGCCCGGTCTCTACAAGGATGGCGACTACGATCTCGGCGGCTTTGCCGTCGGTGCTGCCGAGCGCGGCACGCTGCTGCCGCGCAAGGACATTGCCGCGGGCGATGCCGTGATCGGCCTTGCCTCCTCGGGCGTGCATTCCAACGGTTTCTCGCTCGTCCGCAAGATCGTCGAGCAATCCGGCCTCGGCTTTTCCGCGCAGGCGCCGTTTTCGCCGGTGATGACGCTCGGTGGCGCGCTGCTGACGCCGACGCGGCTCTATGTGAAATCCTGCCTGCGGGCGATCCGCGAGACCGGTGCAGTGAAGGGCCTCGCCCACATCACCGGCGGCGGCTTCACCGACAACATTCCGCGCGTGCTGCCGAAGAACCTCGGCGTCGGCATCGATCTGGCGCGCCTGCCGGTGTTGCCGGTATTCAAATGGCTGGCGGCGCAGGGTGGCATCGCCGAGCTCGAGCTGCTGCGCACCTTCAATTGCGGCATCGGCATGATCGCGATCGTCGAGCCTGACAAGGTCGACGAGGTCGTGCGGGTCTTCACCGATGCGGGCGAGACCGTGGCGCAGCTTGGCACCGTGATCCCGGCCGAGGGCGAGCACCGCGTCGTCTATAACGGCAGCCTCGATCTTTCGCTGTGATGAAGCGCCGCGTCGCCATCCTGATCTCCGGACGCGGCTCCAACATGGCCGCGCTGATCAACGCTGCCGCGACGGCGGACTTTCCGGCCGAGATCTCGCTCGTGATCGCGAACAAGTCCGATGCGCTTGGTCTTGAGCGGGCGAGGGCGGCCGGCGTCGAGACGCTGGTGATCGAGAGCAAGCCGTTCGGCAAGGACCGCGCCGGTTTCGAGAAGGTGCTGCAGGCCGCGCTCGATCAGCACGGCATCGAATTCATCTGCCTCGGCGGCTTCATGCGGTTGTTCACGGCCGAGTTCACCGAGAGCTGGTACGGGCGGATGCTCAACATCCACCCCTCGCTGCTGCCATCGTTCCCCGGTCTCGATCCGCACGGGCAGGCCTTGCGTGCCGGCGTCAAGCTGTCGGGCGCGACCGTGCATTTCGTGATCCCCGCGACCGATGCCGGCCCGATCGTGATGCAGGGCGCCGTTCCCGTCAGCGACAACGACACGGCGGACACGCTGTCCGAGCGCATCCTCGAAGTCGAGCACCGCATCTATCCCGAAGCGCTGCGGCTCGTCGCCACCGGCAAGGTCCGCATCGACGGCGATGTCTGCCGGACGGCGGGCAGCGGAGCGTCGCAAAACTTCCTGGTCGCGCCGTTTGTGAGCTGAGGCGTCCACAAACAAAAACCCCCGGCAGAGCCGGGGGCGCCATCATGATGATCGCGGTGGAATTCAGCTCAAGGTCTAGGAGACCTTGAGGTTCTCCGCGGACTGCTTGCCGCGGTTTTCCACCAGATCGTATTCAACCACCTGGTTCTCATTGAGGGTCGAGAGGCCAGCACGCTCGACCGCAGAGATATGGACGAACACGTCCTTGTCGCTGCCGTTCGGCTTGATGAACCCGTAACCCTTCGTGGGGTTGAACCATTTGACGGTGCCCTTTTGCGCCATCGTTGTCTCCTCGCTAGACACAAAAAAGACGCGGCCATGCTTTGCATGTGCCACGCCACAAGCCGGGTTGGTCAGTTCGAATCCTGAATTTCAATGTCGCGAAACGCACAGCCGACGCC
>JAEWBW010000154.1 GCA_023390955.1 Pseudomonadota bacterium | reverse complement strand
CCACCGACATCAAGTTCCCGGGCAAGGGCACGCTGACGATGAAGTTCGTCGGCGAGGACGGCACCGTGATCGAGCGGGAAGTGTTCAAGACCCCAGGCTCCGGCGTCGCGATGCAGATGTACAATCTGGACGACTCCATCATCGACTTCGCCCGTGCCTCGCTGAACTACGGCCTGCTGCGCAACTACCCGGTCTATCTCTCGACCAAGAACACGATCATGAAGGTCTATGACGGCCGGTTCAAAGACATCTTCCAGGATATCTTCGACCGCGAGTTCAAGAAGGAGTTCGACGCCAAGGGCCTGACCTACGAGCACCGCCTGATCGACGACATGGTGGCTTCGGCGCTGAAGTGGTCCGGCGGGTATGTCTGGGCCTGTAAGAACTACGATGGCGACGTGCAGTCCGACACGGTCGCACAGGGCTACGGCTCGCTCGGCCTGATGACCTCGGTGCTGCTGACCCCCGACGGCAAGACGGTCGAGGCAGAAGCCGCCCACGGCACGGTGACCCGCCACTACCGGGAGCACCAGAAGGGCAAGGAGACCTCGACCAACTCGATCGCGTCGATCTTCGCCTGGACCCGTGGCCTGTCGCACCGCGCCAAGCTCGACAACAATGCCGAGCTCGCCAAGTTCGCGAACACGCTGGAGAAGGTCTGCGTCGACACCGTCGAGGAAGGCCACATGACCAAGGACCTCGCGCTGCTCGTCGGCGCCGACCAGCGCTGGCTCTCGACCACCGGCTTCCTCGACAAGGTCGCCGAGAATCTCACAAAGGCGTTGGCGAAGTAAGCCGTCCGCAATTTCGCCCGACTGGGTCAGACATCATCACGGGCCGCGCCTCAAGCGCGGCCCGTTCTCTTTTCGAGCCCCTGCGCAGATGAGACCATGCCGATCAAGCTTGCCGTCCCCTGCCTGCTGCTGCTGTCGACCATGGTCGGGCAAGCCACCGCTGCGGAGCCTCTCCCCGAAGCGATCGCACCCCCCGGCGAGACCGTCGTGCTCAGCACCCACGCCGAGGGCGCGCAGGTCTATGAGTGCAAGGCCGGCAGCGACGGCAAGCTCGACTGGGCCTTTCGCGAACCGATCGCGACACTGCTCGCAGACGGCAAGACCATCGGTCGTCACTATGCCGGGCCGAACTGGGAGCACGTCGACGGCAGCGCCGTGACGGGTAAGGCCGTCGGCAATGCGCCCGGCGCCACGGCTGCTGATATCCCCTGGCTGAAGCTGGAGGTGACTGCTCACCGTGGCAGCGGCGTGCTGACGCCGGTCACCACGGTCCAGCGCATCAACACCCATGGCGGCAAGCTTGACGGCGCCTGCGACAAGGCCGGCGAGTTCAGGAGCGCGCCCTACTCGGCCGACTATGTGTTCCTGAAGAAGGCCTGAGCGCCTAGCGTTCCGTGCTCTCGCGCTCGCCCTGCGCGAGCTCCGCCGCAGCGAGGTCGCCGGCCTCACCCAGCCGCGCCTTGGCGGTCTGATGAACATGCGCGGCGAGCGTCGGCATGCGCGCGATCAGCGCGTGAAAGTCCTGGGCGTCGAGCACCAGCAGGCGCGTCTTGCGCGTCGCCGTCACCGTGCCGCTGCGCTTGGTCTTGTGCAGCAGTGCGATCTCGCCGAAGAAAGTGCCGTCCGCAATGCGCACCTGCTGGTTCGGCAGCACGATCTCGACCTCGCCCGCGGTGATGAAATACATCGACGAGGCCACGTCGCCCCGGCGCACCAGTATCTCGTTCTGCTCGATGGTGCGGGCGCGGAGCAGCCGCATGATGTCGGCAATCTCGGCTGCGGAAAGATGTGAGAAGAGCGGCACCCGCGCCAGCATGCCCCAAGTGACGACGAAGTCACGCCGCTTCACCTCCTCGGCAAAGGCGGTGGAGATGATCGCAACCGGCAGCGCGATCATGGCAAAGCCGCTGATGATGGCGAAGACAGAAACGAGCTTACCAAGCGGCGTCACCGGCACGACGTCACCATAGCCGACCGTGCCCAGCGTTACGATCGACCACCACATTGCATCCGGAATGGTGCCGAGCTTGACCGGCTGCACGTCGCGCTCGATCGCATACAGCAGCGAGGCGAAGGTGAGGACGACGCCGATCAGGATGACGACGCAGCCGAGCAGAGCCCGCCGCTCGGCATGGATGGCGGCCAACAGGGAACGCATCGCCGGCGAATAGCGGATCAGCTTGAAGAAGGGCAGCACGCCGAGCGCGGCCAGCGTCGCATGCTGGCCGGTGACCAGCACGACCGCTGCGGGCAGAAACGCCAGGAGATCGATGATGCCGAGCGCGGAGAAGGCATAGCCGAGCCGGTCGGCAAGCGCGGTGCCCTTGCGCGGTGTGTGGCCCGCCACCGTCCAGAGCCGCGCGGCATATTCGAGTGCGAACACGACCACGGACAGGATCGTGATCGCTGAGAACAGCGTGCCGTATTGCGCATCCAGCTCCGGCACCGAGGCGAGCGTCATCGCCACGACGTCGAGCACGATGACGCTGACGGTCAACTGGATGAAGCGCGCGCCCGCCGAATAGGCCAGCGGATCGTGCTCCAGCAATTCGTAAAGGCGATCCCTCAGATCGGGATCGCGCAGGCCACGTTCTCGGGGAACGAGGCCCACGGCGACTTACGCGCCCGCCATCGCTTTTTCGATCGCCGCGAGCGCCGCGTTGGCGTTGGCGCCATCGGGACCGCCGGCCTGCGCCATGTCGGGACGGCCACCGCCGCCCTTGCCGCCGAGCGCTTCGGAGGCGACCTTCACCAGATTGACTGCATTGAAGCGCGCCGTGAGATCGGCGGTGACGCCGACCACGACACCGGCCTTGCCGTCCTCGGTGACGCCGACGATGGCGACCACGCCGGAGCCGATCTGCTTCTTGCCGTCATCGGCAAGGCTCTTGAGATCCTTCATCTCGATGCCTTCGACCGCGCGTGCCATCAGCTTGACGCCGCCAGCCTCGCGCACAGCTGAAGCTGCGCCATCTCCGCTTGACGCGCCGCCACCCATCGCGAGCTTCTTGCGGGCATCTGACAGTTCACGCTCGAGCTTCTTGCGCTCGTCCATCAGCGCGGTGATGCGCGCCGGGACGTCGTCAATGGAGGTGCGCAGTTCGGCGGCCGCGGTCTTGGCCAGCGCCATGGTCTCGTTGGCGTGCCTGCGCGCGTAGTTGCCGGTCAGCGCCTCGATGCGGCGAACGCCGGAGGCAACCGCGCTCTCGCCGGTCAACGTGATCAGGCCGATGTCACCGGTGCGCTTGACGTGGGTGCCGCCGCAGAGCTCGACCGACCAGCCGAGCGCATTGGCGCCGCGCTCGCGCGCGGTCCTGCCCATCGAGACAACGCGGACCTCGTCGCCGTATTTCTCGCCGAACAGCGCGCGCGCGCCGGCCTCGCGGGCCTCGTCGACGCCCATCACGCGGGTGGTGACCTCGTCGTTCTCCAGCACCACGTCGTTGGCGATGTCCTCGACGCGGGCGAGCTCCTCGGCCGTGATCGGCTTCGGATGCACGAAGTCGAAGCGCAGACGATCCGGTGCGACCATTGAACCGCGCTGGGCGATGTGATCACCGAGCACCTGGCGCAGAGCCTCGTGGATCAGGTGTGTCGCCGAGTGATGCGCACGGATCGACGAGCGCCTGCTGTGATCGACCTCGAGCTGCAGCGCGGTGCCGAGCTTCAGCTCGCCGCTCTCCAGGGTGCCGACGTGAACGAAGAAATCGCCGAGCTTCTTCTGCGCGTCAGTGACGCGGAACTTGATGCCGCCCTCGCCCGTCAGAACGCCGGTGTCGCCGACCTGGCCGCCGGACTCCGCATAGAACGGGGTCTGGTTCAGCACGATCGCACCGGTCTCGCCGGCCTTCAGGCTGGTGGCTTCCTTGCCGTCCTTGACCAGCGCGGTCACCACGCCTTCGCCGCTCTCGGTCTCATAGCCAAGAAATTCGGTGGCCCCGAGCTTCTCGCGCAGCGGGAACCAGATTGCCTCGGAGGCTGCTTCGCCAGAGCCCTTCCAGGACTCGCGCGCCTTGGCCTTCTGGCGCTCCATCGCGTCGGTGAAGGACGCCTGGTCGACGCCGATACCGCGCGACTTCAGCGCATCCTGCGTCAGGTCGAGCGGGAAGCCGTAGGTGTCGTACAGCGTGAACGCGACGTCGCCGTCGAACATGTCGCCCTTCTTCAGCGACGCGCTCTTCTCGTCGAGGATGGCAAGGCCGCGCACCAGCGTCTTGCGGAAGCGGGTCTCTTCCAGCCGCAGCGTTTCCTCGATCAGCTTTTCCGCGCGCATCAGTTCGGGATAGGCCTGCCCCATCTCGCGCACAAGAGCCCAGACCAGCCGGTGCATCAGCGGCTCCTTGGCACCCAGCAGCTGCGCATGGCGCATCGCGCGGCGCATGATCCGGCGCAGCACATAGCCACGGCCCTCGTTCGAGGGCAGCACGCCGGCGGCGACGAGGAAGGCCGAGGAGCGCAGGTGGTCGGCGATCACTCTGAAGGAAGCGGCGGTCTGCTCCTGCGGCCCACTGCCGAGGGC
>JAEWBW010000151.1 GCA_023390955.1 Pseudomonadota bacterium | reverse complement strand
GACCATCGCCGAATCGATGATCGCGCGGATGCCGGAATGGTCGTCGAGCGTGACGTCGCCGACGGTGAAGCCGAGGAGATTGTCGATCTCCTCCTGCGACAGCACCCGCTCGCCGGAGTTCTTGCCGGTGCCGAGATCGCGGCTGCCGTCCTCGACCATGGCCGCCCATTGCAGGGCCATGGTCTCCGATAATTCGTTTTCGGCAGCAGCCTTCGCGGCCTCCGCCGGATCCTCGGAATCGAGCGATGCCTCCCATTGGGCGGCAATCGCATCCTGGTCCATCTGCTCGTTGCCGGCCATGACGCTAGTCCATTACCTTCCCAAGGACCCTCACTGCACCACGACTTCTTTGAACAGCACCGCCGTGACCTGGACCGGCGCCACCGCCGCGTTGACGCGCTTGGTCAGCTCCTCCTTGAGGCGGAAGATCCCGGCGGAGCCGTTGAGGTCGGCGGGGCGCAGTTCGCGCACATAGGTCTGGAAGATGTCGGTGACGCGCGGCATCGTCGGCTTGATGGTCTCGACCTGCTTGTCTTCCTTCAGCTCGAGCACGATCTTCAGCCGCAGGTATTGCACGCGCTCGCCGGGGGCGCCGGAGAGGTTGACCATGATGTCGGGCACTTCGACGAAGGCCGGCGGCTTCGGCGGGTGCGCCGCCTCGGCATGATGCTCGGCGTCGCCGTGCGACCGGAAGAACAGGAACCAGGTCGCAGCCCCGCCCCCGAGCAGGACGAGCGCACCGACGGCGATCAGGATCAGCTTGAACTTGCTCTTGGGGGCAGCGGCTTCCGCGCCTTCAGCTGCGGCTGCGCCTTCTTCATTCTCTGCCATGGTCCCCGAGCTCGCTCATATAAAGAGTGTCGAGAGCGAAGCCTTCTGGCGGACCATGACGCGATACAAATGCCCCAGCGCAACGCGCTCCTCTACATGGCAAACGCTACGGTAATAATGGTTAACGGAATCTTTCCATCGGCCCCCTGCTAGGAAAAATCTGCCGGGCAAACATGGTCAACGAACCGTTTCTGCCGCCCCTCCGGCCCCCTCAAAAACACCCAACAAACTGTAATTACATCGCTTTTTGCGTTGGCACGGCTTTCGCTAAGTAAGGGGCGAGACCGAACGGTTTGGGAGAACCTGCCGGTCTCGTTCACGGGGTCCATCGCGGCGCTTGGGAGAGCGACAAGACGGACTCAGCGCAGGGGAGAACCATCCGATGCAGAACGCGCTTCTGATCGGGCTATCGCGGCAGATGACGTTGGAACGGCAGATGGATGTCGTCGCCAACAACATGGCCAATGCGAACACCAACGGCTTCAAGTCCGACCGCTCGATGTTCGAGGAGTTCCTCAACTCCCGCGCGCGCGAAGACAATTTCACCGGCTCCGACCGCCGTGTCTCCTATGTGCAGGACCGCGGCACCTTCCGCGACATGAGCCAGGGACCGATGGAAGAGACCAAGAACCCGCTCGACCTCGCGGTCGACGGCGGCGCCTTCTTCGCGGTCCAGGCCGCTGGCGGCGAGCGCTACACCCGCGACGGCAAGTTCTCGGTGAACTCCACCGGCCAGCTCGTCACCGCCGACGGTTACCCCGTGCTCGGAAATTCCGGCCCGATCACCTTCCAGCCGACCGACCACGACATCAACGTCGCGCCCGACGGCACCGTGACCGTGCTCGAAGGCACCAACCGCAACGATTCGATCCGCGGCAAGATCCGCCTCGTCCAGTTCGACGATGCGCTCAAGCTCACCAAGCTCGGCAGCAACCTCTACGACACCGGCGGCGCGACCGCGCAGGCCGAGAGCAAGTCTTCGGTGCGGCAGGGCTATGTCGAGAAGTCGAACGTCAATGCGGTCGGCGAGATGAGCCGCATGGTCGAGGTGATGCGCAGCTACACCGCCATCGCCAATTTGCTGCAACAGCAGAGCGATCTGCACAAGGCGGCAATCGAAAAGCTCGCTGACGTTCCGGCCTGATTAAGGGATCACTGACATGCAAGCGCTCCACACTGCAGCGACCGGAATGGCGGCCCAGGAACTCAACGTCCAGGTCATCTCCAACAACATCGCCAACCTGCGCACCACCGGTTTCAAGAAGCAGACCGCGTCGTTCCAGGACCTGATCTACGAGCACGTTCGCCGCGTCGGCGCGCAGTCCTCCGACCAGGGCACCATCCTGCCGGTCGGCGTCGATATCGGCGGCGGCGTCAAGACCGTCGGCACGCCCCGCAGCATGACCCAGGGCACGCTGTCGCAGACCGGCAACGACCTCGATCTCGCGGTCTCCGGCGACGGCTTCTTCAAGATCCTGATGCCCGACGGCACCTATTCCTACACCCGCGACGGCACCTTCCAGATGGACAACCAGGGCCGCGTCGTCACGGCGCAGGGCAATCCGGTGCAGCCGACCATCACGATCCCGAACAACGCCTCGGGCCTCACCGTCAACATGCAGGGCCAGGTTTCGGTGACACTGCCGGGCCAGACCGCATCTTCCATCGTCGGCCAGATTGGCGTCACCCGCTTCATCAACAAGGCCGGCCTGCAGCCGGTCGGCAGCAATTTGTTCACCGAGACGCCCTCCTCCGGCCCGCCGCAGGACGGCACCGCCAACGCTGAAGGCTACGGCCACATCACCCAGGGCAGCCTCGAGCAGGCCAATGTCGACGTCGTCTCCGAGATGAGCGACCTGATCGCCGCGCAGCGCGCCTACGAGATGAACGCCAAGGTGATCAGTGCCGCCGACCAGATGATGCAATCCACCACGGCGCTGTTCCGCTAAGGGCTGACGACAATGCGCAAGACCCTCACCACGCTCGCCGCCCTGATCGCGCTGTCCGCGCCGGCCTGCGCCGCCGACGAGGCACTGGTAGCGCCGACGCTGCGCGCCAGCATCACCGTCTCGTCCGACGTGGTGCGCGTCGGCGATCTCGTCGAGAATGCCGGCACGGCTGCGCAGATCGCGGTCTATCGCGCGCCCGACCTCGGCACCACCGGCGCGCTGCCGGTGGCGCAGGTGCTGTCGGTGCTGCGCGCCAAGCAGGTGATCGGCGTGATGACCGGCGACATCAAGGAAGTCATCGTCACGCGGCTCGCGCGCACGCTCGCCAACAAGGACCTCGACCTCGCGATCGCCACCGCGCTCGAGCGCCGCTTCGGACTTGGCGAGGCCGCCAACCTCACCATCACCCTCGACCGCGGCGTGGCCGACATCCGGCTCGACGCCAGCAACAGCGGCGCGTTGCAGCCGACCGCCACGCGCTTCGACCAGCGCAACGGCCGCTTCGACATCACCTTCGAGATCACCAACGACAGCACGGCCACGCCGACCAAGCTGCGCTTCACCGGCACCGCGGTCGAAACCGTGGAAGTCGCCGTGCTGGCCCACGATATCGACCGCAACGAGATGCTGAAGTCCTCCGACGTCATGCTGGAGCGCCGCCCGAAGGCCGAGATCATCGGCGAGCCGGCCTCGCGCGACCGCGTCATCGGCATGCAGGTCCGTCGCCCGATGCGCGCCGGCATGCCGATCCGCGTCGCCGATGTCGTCAAGCCCAACCTGGTGCAGCGCGACCAGAGCGTCACCGTGATCTACCAGGTGCCCGGGATCTATCTCACCACGCGCGGCAAGGCCGTCGACAGCGGCGCCGAGGGCGACACCGTCAGCGTGCTCAACGTCCAGACCAAGCGCATCCTGACCGGAACCGTGACCGGCAGCGGCCAGGTGACCATCATGGGCGCCAGCCAGTCCACGCCCGCAGCACCTGCGGTCGAGCAGACCTCGTCCAGGCAGCGCGAGACCCCCTCGCCCGTCGCGCTCGCCCAGAGCCTCGTTCAGTCGCCCGCTTCGCCAGCTCAAGCCAAGTCAGAGTAAGTCATGTCCCAGTTCAGTGCGACTTTTGGTTCCCGTCTTCGTCGGATCGCGATCTCCGGCCTGCTGCTGGCAAGCTGCGCGCTCGGCGGGTGCTCTTCGATCGACCGCCTGTCGCAGATCGGCGAGCAGCCGAAGCTGTCGGCGATCGACAATCCGACGACGCAGCCGGGCTACAAGCCGGTGCAGATGCCGATGCCGAAGCCGGAAGTCGCCTCCTACAATCCGAACTCGCTGTGGCGCAACGGCAGCCGCGCGTTCTTCAAGGACCAGCGCGCCCATCAGGTCGGCGATCTCCTCACGGTGACGGTCAACATCACCGACAAGGCCAATATGGAGAACGACACCTCGCGCAGCCGCACCAACTCGGAAAACTCAGGCATCACCGACTTCATCGGCGCGAAGACGCTGGGCACCCAGGCGCAGAAGGTGCTACCCGGCCGCATCCTCACCGCCGACTCGACCGCATCCAGCGAAGGCAAGGGCAGCACCGACCGCAAGGAAGCGTTGCAGACCACCGTCGCGGCCGTCGTCACCCAGGTGCTGCCGAACGGCAATCTGGTCGTCGAGGGCAAGCAGGAGATCCGCGTCAACTTCGAAATCCGCGAGCTCGTGGTCGCCGGCATCGTCCGCCCCGAGGACATCCAGAGCGACAACACCATCGACTCGACCAAGATCGCGCAGGCTCGCATCGCCTACGGCGGCCGCGGCCAGATCATGGACGTGCAGCAGCCGCGCTACGGCCAGCAAGTGATGGACGTGCTGCTGCCCTTCTAAACTTCTCCCGAGCTCCCACATCGTGCTCGCGAACCTAGGCGCGAACGACGATGTACTACGCGGCCCTTGCTAGCTCCCCTGGCGAGGGCCGCATGTATTTTGCGGTCCGCACACCGTCGCGCCGCGCGCCCTGCCCCTCACCAGAATTTCCAGAACGGACGCCCGGCGACGGCGGGCTCGGCCGCGGCAAGCACCGTGTAAGTATCGCCAACTTCCCATGCATGATTCTGATCGTAGCGAAAACCCGTGATGTGCTCGGCGAGCTTGACCGGAATGTCGAAAAAGTCCTGGTCCGCGGCGGCGAGCGCCTCCTGCTCGCGCCGAAATTGGCCGAACAGCGGCGGCAGATCCCCGCTCGACGTGAGGTTCGTGGCATCGACATCGCCGTCGTGCCGAAGCGACCAGCATAGTCGTCCGTCGCGCCAGACCTGCGCCTGCGAAAACATCACGTGCTCTTCGACGGCCAGAACGACGGTCTCGCCGTCCGCGGACAGCTTCGCCAGGATAGCGGGCGAAAACCGGGGTTCATCGCATGTGTTCGACCAGATCAGTTTGTATCCGGACGGCAGCGCCGCCATCACGAAGACCCCGCGCTGGATCAGCGGGGTCGCGCGCCGGTCCTGCGTCGCCGCCAGCGCGAGACAGTCCAGGACCTCCGCGATCTCCCGTCCCCGAACGAACAGCAGGCTGATCGAGACGCCCATGCACCCGCTCTCCCCGGTCGAACATGGATCCCCGGTCGATCCGGCGGCGACCGGAACAAACTACGAAAATTCCGCTTCCACCACGCCGAGCCCGTCGAGCTCCATCCGTATCTTGTCGCCGGCCTTGAGCCACAGCGTCTTCACCAGGCTCCCGGTCAGCACGAGCTGGCCCTTGTGCAGGCCCTTTCCCTCCAGGGCCAAATGATTGGCAAGCCAGGCGAGCGCATTGTGAGGGTGGCCGAGGACATCGGCGCCGGTTCCGTGGCTGACCTCCTCGCCGTTGAGAATGGCCCGCCCGGCGACCGCCTTGAGATTGGGCAGGTTGGCCCGCGGCACGGAATCACCGAGCACGCAGCCGGCCGCGAAGAAATCGTCGGCGATCAGCGTCGGCGCGCCCATCGTCTCCCACTTCACATAGCGGTCGTCGACGATCTCGATGGCGGGTTGATAGGCCTCGACCGCCTCGCCGACCCATTCGGCGGTGAACGGCGCCTCGCCGGGGGCAAGGTCGCGCTTCAGCCGCACCGCGATCTCGCATTCGACGCCGACCCGGACATAGTCGGAGGCGGCAAGCTTTGCCCCGCTGTCGTGCACGCCCTTCTGGAACACGCCGCCTGCGCAGGGATGGGGGATGCCGATATAGTCCTGCATCACCTGGCTGGTGCAGCCGATCTTGTAGCCGACCAGCGGACCGACATGCGGCAACAGCAGATCGTGCAGCGCACGCTGAACCTGATAGCCCTCCGCCTCGTCAGCCGGCGGAACCTCGAGCGCGGCCAGCGGCGCACGATTGCGGCGCGCGAGCGCGACCGCCTTGGCGGCTGCGAGAATAGTGTCCATCGGCGCCGCCTCCCACGCTACGCAACATCGGATGCAGTTCAGCATCCCCATCCGCGCCTGACAAGCGCCGCCCGGCCTTGACCGGGCCGAATACGGGGACCGCCCGTCTTTAAGGGAATGTTGAGTGGCTCCGGGCTTTATGGAGACACGCGCCCCTGCCGGCGCCACGAGACGCACGATTGCAGCGATGCGCGAAGCCGCTGCGCCAGCGTCTCAAGATGCGAGTCGATCCTCTTGATGCGACTCGCGAAACCTCCCGCACCTGAAGTGAAGGCTGTTTCTCATGTGAACTCACGTGAGCACGGAGGATCCGACCCTAGCCCATTGATCGTGATTCACTTTTCGCGATCCCGACTACATACGCGGCATGCCGGGATGATTGCAGCGCGCAAGCGCGCGCCGCAACACCATCAACGACCGAGACCGTTTCCGTCAGGCGCGCCCAAGCGCGGCGCGGATCGCGATCTCGACCGGGGAGTATCGGCCATCGTCCCGCACGAGTTGGTATGGCTCAGCCAGATGCAACGGCGGTTGCGCCAGGAAGCGCGGCTGCGTTCCCCGATGCTTCTGCGCGGCATGAACCAGGAAGGGATGGCAGAGATAGACCGTGCCGGCCGCACCGGTCGCGAACGCAAGCGGGCAGTCGGCCCCCATCTCCTCCAGCATCATATGCGCCCGGCCAGCGTCGCCGGCCGGCTCCAGGTAGCGCGCCATTGGGAGATGCGAGCCGACCCGGATTCGCGTCGGCGCATCATCGTCACCGACGTCCGAGAACAGGAACAGCAACAGCAGCGCCCGATCGCGCGAGGTGATGTTGACCCGCCAGGCCGAGAAATCCTGCGTTTCGTTCGGGTTGCGATCGTCGCCGGGAAAGCTGAGATCGACATGCCAGCCGGCATCGCCGGGGTCATCCGGATGCGGAAAGCGCACTGGAAAGCTGCCGACGTCGCGGCGCGGCCGCCACCGGCCCCGCCCGACGATCTGGTCGAAGGCGGCATGTAGCACCGGAGTGTTGATGGCATCCCGGAACGGCGGGTCGCCGTAATAGGGCAACCGCACCACCGGACGGGTCCAGGTCGCCGGATCATGCTCGCTGCAGGGCAGATCGCGCCACATGATGGCGCGTGCCGCCTCTGCGAACTCGCGGGGGAAGGCATCGTCGATCCGGACAAAGCCGTCGCTGATGAATTGCTGGATCTGCGCGGCATCGAGCGCGCGCGGTCGTTCGCTGACAGTCATGATGTCTCTCACGGGGTCGCCAGCCCTGTCGTCCGCTCAGAGCGGAACCGGCCGGCTCATTCGGTCGGGGAAGCCCGCAAATCGGGATTGCAGGCGCGGAAAGCCTCGGGCGGAGGCGTTGCCGCTCAACCCAGGAAGAAGACCGATGCGATGTTGAGAGTGCAAATCATCATGGCGGCGCGAATCTACGCACCACGCAAGCCACATGCAAGTAGCTGGCAAAACGCCGGGCGTGGTGCGAAACGCGCACCTTACGCCACACAACAAAAGAGCCGCACGAGGCGGCTCTGACTCTATTCGTCGCGATAGACCTTCTCGCGCTTCTCGTGGCGCTCCTGCGCCTCCACCGAGAGCGTCGCGATGGGCCGGGCCTCGAGCCGCTTCAAGGAAATCGGCTCGCCGGTATCCTCGCAATAGCCGTAGGTGTTGTCCTCGATGCGCTGGAGCGCGGCGTCGATCTTGGCGATCAACTTGCGCTGGCGGTCGCGGGCACGGAGTTCGATGGCACGGTCGGTTTCGGACGATGCCCGATCGGCGAGATCGGGGTGGTTGACGTTCTCCTCCTGCAGAGCCTGCAGGGTGAGCTTGGACTCTTTGAGGATCTCATCCTTCCAGGCGAGGAGCTTCAAACGGAAGTACTCCTTCTGCCGGTCGTTCATGAAAGGCTCTTTTTCGGTCGGTCGGTAGTTTTTCAACTTTT
>JAEWBW010000105.1 GCA_023390955.1 Pseudomonadota bacterium | reverse complement strand
GTGAATCCGATCACCAGCAGCCGCGCGCCCCAGGCAATGCAGCGCATCGAGTTCTCGAAGACCTCGCCGCCGACGGGATCGAACACGACATCCGCTCCGCGCCCGTCGGTGATGCGCTTGACAGCATCGCGAAACGGCTCGCGGTCATAGCGGATGAGATGATCGGCGCCGCGCGATTTTGCGATGGCGAGCTTTTCATCGCTGGAGGCGGTTGCGATCACTGTCGCCCCTAGCATCTTGCCGAGCTCGACCGCGGCCAACCCCACGCCGCCACCGGCGCCATGCACCAGCAACACCTCGCCCGGCTCGACCCGGCCGCGATCGATCAGCGCGTGATATGCGGTGCCGTGGCCGGCGAGATAGGTTGCGGCCTCGGCATAGTCGAAGGTCGACGGCATCGGCGTCAGCTGCGACGGTGCGACCACGGCTTCATCGGTGTAGGCGCCGTGGCGCATCTTGACGATGACCTTGTCGCCAACGCCAACGCCTTTCACCTCCGCGCCGATCTCGGTGACATCGCCCGCAGCTTCCATGCCCGGCGTAAACGGCAGCTCCGGCTTGAGCTGATATTCCCCGGCTGCCATCAGCACATCCGGAAAATTGAGGCCGGCGGCGCGAATGGCGACGCGCACCTCGCCCGGCTTGAGGGCACGCGAGGGAAACTCTTCCAGCCGCAGCGTCTCGGGCGCGCCGAGCGCGCGGCAAACGACAGCACGCACCATCAGGCCGCACTCGCCTTGCGGCGCTCAAGCGCCTCGCGGACAAGCGGCAGGCGGTCATTGCCGAAATACATGTCGGTCTTGTCGACGAAGATGGTCGGCGAGCCGAAGCCGCCACGCGCGACCACCTCCTCGGTGTTGGCCTTGAGCTGGTCCTTGATGCCCTGCTCCGAAATGCCGGCGAAGAATTTTTGCGGATCGATGCCGACCTTGCTGCAGATTTCGGTGAGCACGGCATCCTGCGAGATGTCCTTGTCGCCACCCCAATACGTCTCGAACACGGCGGTCGCGAACGGCACCATGTCCTTGCCGAGCCAGATGCAGCCGCGCATCGCCTTGACGCTGTTCACCGGGAACACCGTCGGTGGCATCTTGATCGCAAGTCCGGCCGAGCGCGCCCAGTCCTGCAGATCCTTCTTCATGTAGCGCGCCTTCAGCGGCACCGGCTTCTCGCGCTGCGCATAGACGCTCGGATTGACCGTGTTGAAGATGCCGCCGACCAGGATCGGGCGCCAGTCGATCTCGACGCCGAGCTCTTTCGCCAGCGGCTGGATGTTGTGATAGGCGAGATAGGTCCAGGGGCTGGAACAATCGAAGAAGAATTCGATCATGGCAGTTTCCTTATGCTTGTTCTGCCCCATCCTCCGTCATTGCGAGGAGCGAAGCGACGAAGCAATCCAGACTGCCTCCACGGAAAAACTCTGGATTGCTTCGCTTCGCTCGCAATGACGGGGAGAGAGCCGTAGTTACGTCTTCCCCAGCACTTCCTTGGCACGCTGGCCGAACATGATCTTGCGTGATTCCTCGTCGAACGGCTCCTTGACGAATTTTCCGATCGCCAGCCCCGCCTGCACCTGCGGCCGCGCGCGGACATCGGCATACCAGCGCTTGACGCAGGGATAGTCGTCCAGGGTAAAGCCCTGCGCCTTGTGGGTCATGGCCCACGGGAAGCAGGCGATGTCGGCGATGGAATAATCGCCGGCGACATAGGCGCCGGTTTTTTCCAGCTGGCGGTCGAGCACGCCGTAGAGCCGCGCCGCCTCGTCGCGATAGCGCTGGATCGCGTAGGGAATCTGCTCGGCGGCATAGAGCGCGAAATGGCCGTGCTGGCCGAGCATGGGCCCTAGCCCCGCCATCTGCCACATCACCCACTGGATGGTGGTGGAGCGGCCGCGCAGATCGGTGGGCAGGAAGCGGCCGGTCTTCTCGGCGAGGTAGATCAGGATCGCGCCGGTCTCGAATGCCGAGAATGGTGCACCGCCATCGGCCGGCGCATGATCGACGATCGCGGGGATGCGGTTGTTGGGGGAGATCGCGAGAAACTCGGCACCAAACTGCTCGCCCGCGCGGATATTGATCGGGATCACATTGTAGGGAAGCGCGAGTTCCTCCAGCATGATCGAGATCTTCCAGCCATTCGGCGTCGGCGCGTAATAGAGGTCGATCATCGCGTTTCCTGCCGCCGCTGAGGGACTAGACAGCGACTTTTGTTGTTCTGTACCTCGACGTTAAGTCATGGCAGGAAGGTGCGCAATCGCAACCGCCGGGAGGGCCCCATGCTGTTTCCAACCACGATCGCAGGCTCCTTGCCGAAGCCGGAATGGCTCGCCGAGCCGAACATGCTCTGGGCGCCCTGGAAGTCGAAGGGCGATGAGCTGGTACGCGCCAAGCGCGATGCGACCATGCTCGCGGTCAAGATGCAGGAGGATGCCGGCATCGACATCGTCACCGAGGGCGAGCAGGCCCGGCAGCACTTCGTGCACGGCTTCCTCGAGAAGATCGACGGCATCGACTTCGCCCACAAGGTCGAGATGGGCATCCGCAAGGATCGCTACAAGGCGATGGTGCCGCAGGTGGTCGCGCCGCTGCAGTTGAAGAGCCGCGTCCATGCCGACGAGGCGCGCGTTGCGCGCACGCACACGAAGAAGAAGCTGAAGTTCACCCTGCCCGGCCCGATGACCATCATCGACACGATTGCGGATCGCTACTACGGCGACCGCGTCAAGATGGCGTTCGCCTTCGCCGAGCTCCTGAACGAGGAAGCCAAGGCGCTGCAGGCCGACGGCGTCGATCTCGTGCAGTTCGACGAGCCCGCCTTCAATGTCTACATGGACGAGGTCAACGACTGGGGCATCAAGGCGCTGGAGCGCGCCGCGCAGGGCCTCACCTGCACCACCGCCGTGCACATCTGCTACGGCTACGGCATCAAGGCCAACACCGACTGGAAGGAAACGCTAGGCAGCCAGTGGCGGCAGTACGAGCAGATCTTTCCGGCGATCGACGCCAGCCCGATCCAGCAGGTCGCGATCGAGTGCCGCAATTCGAAAGTGCCGCTCGACCTGCTCGCGCTGCTGAAGAACAAGATCGTGCAGGCCGGCGTGATCGACGTCGCCAGCGACGAGGTCGAGACCGCCGAGGACGTGGTCAAGGTGATCGATGCGGTGTCGAAGTTCGTGCCCAAGAGCAACATCACGGCGACGACCAATTGCGGCATGGCGCCGATGCGGCGGGACATTGCGGAAGCAAAACTGATGGCGCTCGGCGCGGGCGCGGCGCTGGCGCGGGAGAAGCTGGGGTAGGTCTCGACCCAATCGTCGAAAACAACCCCATGCACAGTAGGATGGGCTCGGCGGGCGGTTGTGGCGCTGGTCGGGTGTAAGGGGTTGATACGGCGGAGATAGTGGCAAGCTCGACGCAAAACTTTGTGCTCGCCTGTGGCTACCCCTCTCCCTAGCCCTCCCCCGCAAGGGGCGAGGGAACGGACTGTGCGCTGGGGTGCAGCACGGGCTGATAGCCAGCCATGATCGCGCGTAAGGCTGAGGGCGGCGTTAGCAGCAGCGGCGACGCGAGCTCGCGTGTCGGGCGGGTGTAGCCCGCGGGCGACCACAACAGCGGCTTGCCCGCTACGATCAGGAAGCTGTCCTCGCCATCCTTCACCATTGCGCCGTCAGGCAGGTTTGCGAGCGGCAGCGGCAGCGCGTGTAAGCGTTTCTTGCCGCGGTCGATGCGCTCTTGGTGGAGCACGGCATCCATCGCCTTGGCGCTGATGCCGGCCGCATCATTGCCCTGCTCCCAGGCGGCGCGAAAGCGCTTTGCGTCCTCGCTGCGGCAGAAGAAGCAGGGACGGTGACCGGCGGCGAACGCCGTCGCCTCGTCGAGGAAGAACAGCTCGGTCCAGCTCCGCCGTGCCATCACCGGGCGCCGCCAGCCGCGGAATTCGCACAGGCACGTGATCCATGCCGGCGAGGACCAGCGCTTGTTCAGCAGCGTCTTCGTCGCGGGATCGTGGATGATGCCGCGATTGCCGGTGAACGTGCCCCGGTGAGGCGTGGCGATGATCTCGCCAGTGGGCGTGACGCGGTTTTGCAGGGGCATGGGGTGCGGCTCAGCCCGTCATTGCGAGCGAAGCGAAGCAATCCAGAAATGCATCCGCGGAAGCAGTCTGGATTGCTTCGTCGCTACGCTCCTCGCAATGACGGCGGCAATCACGCCGCGCCGTCGCGGAGCGGCGGGTGATAGGACAGCGCGGTGTCCCAGGGGAAGAAGATCCAGGTGTCCTGCGACACATCGGTAATGTACGTGTCGACCAGCGGGCGGCCCTTCGGCTTGGCGTAGACGGTGGCGAAATGCGCATCGGGCAGCATCTCGCGCACCAGCTTGCCGGTCTTGCCGGTGTCGACGAGGTCGTCGACGATCAGGAGACCCCTGCCGGTGCCGCCGCCGAGCTTCATCGCGGACTCGGAGATCCCTTTGAGGACCTGCAGCTCGCCCTGCTTGTCGTGGTCGTAGCTGGCGATGCAGACGGTATCGATGACGCGCACGCCAAGCTCACGTGCGACGATCGCGGCCGGCACGAGCCCACCGCGGGTGATCGCGATCACCGCGTGGAACGGGCCGACCTCATTGAGCCGCCAGGTCAGCGCCCGGCAATCCCGGTGGAACTGGTCCCACGAGACCGGAAACGGGCGGCCTGCCCGCTCCTGCGCTGACAGCTCCGGTGTTTCACCAGCCATGATCGTCTCCTGCTGCTCTAGCGGGTGATGTTCAACCCCGCCAGCATCTCCTTCACCGCGGCCATCGCGGATGCCAGCTTGTCCGGATCGCGCGAGCGCACCACCAGATTGGTGTTCGGCTTGGATTCCTCGTCCATGAAGGGATAGCTGCCGATGATGGTATCGGGATGGTCCGCGGCAATCGCCCGCAAGGGACTGCCGATGTCCCCCTCCCGCGCATTGGCGCGGACGGTGTCGGAGAGCATGCGGACGCCGGACTTCAGTTTTGGCGAGACGATGTCCATCATCGCCTGCATGATCGAGGGCACGCCGGCCATCACGATCACATTGCCGATCTTGAAGCCGGGGGCGAGGATGGTGGCGCTCTGGATCAGCTCGGCCCCGTCGGGGATACGGGCCATGCGCAGGCGCGCCTCGTTGAGGTCCTGCTCGCTCCAGCGCTCGCGGAAGCGGGCGACCACTTCCGGATGATGGTCGATGCCGACGCCAAAGGCCTTGGCGACGCTGTCGGCCGTGATGTCGTCGTGGGTCGGTCCGATGCCGCCGGTGGTGAAGACATAGGTGTAGCGGTTCCGCAGCGCGTTCAGCGCGGCGATGATGTCGTCCTCGTCGTCGGAGACGACCCGGACCTCCTTCAGGTCGATGCCGATATTGGTCAGGTACTCGGCGATGAAGCCGATGTTCTTGTCCTTGGTCCGGCCGGACAGAATCTCATCCCCAATGACCAGAATGCCCGCCGTGACGATCTCGCTCATAACTATCCCTCACCTGTGGCGCCGACTTTGCCGAGGTAACGCGTTGAAGTCACGCGGTTTTGCTGCCGAAATAAGCAGTCTTCAGCCATTTTTTCAGGCAGGTCCCCGGCAGTTTCCCGCAAATGCTCACTCCCGGTGCTTATCGCGCTGGCCCGACCCTTGCTACCGCCTAGGAAAGTCATGCACTCTTGCCGCATGGCCACAGGACGTTGCGGTCTTCACCAAGGCCCGTGCGACCTGACCAATGGCGCAATGCCTGGGGAGCTAGTCGGGAATCTATGGCAGTCGCGTTCGACGAGATGAACATTCCGGGCGGCGACCTTCGCCCCGCCTATCAGGAGCTGGCACGCTGGCTCAAGG
>JAEWBW010000073.1 GCA_023390955.1 Pseudomonadota bacterium | reverse complement strand
GATGGTGGCGGAGTGACTTTCGCCTCTCCCCGCTTGCGGGGAGAGGCCGGAATTCGAGCGAAGCTTGAATTCCGGGTGAGGGGGACTCTCCGCGAACTCGCTGTCGCCGTCCTCGCGGAGACTCCCCCTCACCCCGACCCTCTCCCCGCAAGCGGGGAGAGGGAGATTTTCACTTCAACCCAGCCCGCCGAAATCCCTCGAGATAGTGCTCCCGGTCTTCCGCGCGCTGCATCGGCATTTCCTTGGTGATCCACGCGAGCGACACGTTCGGCTGGGTGCGGCGCAGCCCTTCCAACGCGGAGGCGGCGAGCATCTTCTCCCCGGTCATGCCGGCGGCGGCCGTGAGCACGCGGTGGGCGCCGACGAAGTCGCTGCGCTGCCGGAGCGACTCCCGCGCCATCCTGATCGCTTCGGTGTAATTGCGGCCGATGAACTGTGCATAGGCCACGACCCCGCAATAGATCGCGGCGAAGGGGTCGCGCGGGCTCAGTCGCAACGCGCGGCGGGCGGCGGCGTCGCCGTCCTGCCAGCGGCCCGCATAGCACAGCGTCACGCCGTATAGCGCGTGCGCCATCGCGAAATTGGGATTGAGCCGCAGCGCCTGCTCGAAGGCGGCGATGGCGTCGTCGAAGCGCCGCTGAAACAGCAGCGTGTAGCCGAGACCATTGTGAGCCCAGGCATCCTCGCGGTCGGCCTCGACCGCCTGCAGCGCCGCGCGCTCCGCGATCGGCACCGTCGTCGCCATGTCGGCCCAGCCCATATGCGCGCCGGAGATATGGCTGGTGGCGTAGAGCCCGAGCGCCTTGCCATAGGCAGGGTCGATCGCGATGGCGCGCTCCAGCAGCGCCTGTGCGGCGGCATTGTCGTGCTGCGTGATCCGCCAGTAATGCGTCAGCGCCCGCACCACGAGATCCCAGGCGTCCATGCTGCCCGGCGCCTTCTGCTGCGCGCGAAAACTTTCGGCGGCGTAGAGCTGCGGCTCGATCGCGGCGACAACGGCTTCCGTGATCTCGTCCTGCACGGCGAACACGTCGGAAATGCTGCGGTCGAAACGCTCCGCCCAGAGATGGCTGCCGGTGGTGGTGTCGTTCAGCTGCGCGGAGATCCGCAATTGATCGCCGCTTCGCCGCACGCTGCCTTCGACGACATAGCGCACGCCGAGCTCGCGCGAGATCTCGTTGAGATGCACCGCTCGCCCCTTGTAGACAAAGGACGAGTTGCGCGCGATCACAAAGAACCAGCGCAGCTTTGACAGCGCCGTGATGATGTCTTCGCTGATCCCGTCGGAGAAATAATCCTGCTCGCGGTCGCCACTCATATTGGTGAAGGGCAGCACGGCGATCGCCGGCCGGTCGGGAAGCGGCAGCGCGGGTTGGGACGCGGGCTGCGGCGCAGGTTCCGCTGCGCCAGCGCCACGCTGCTCGACATCGCCGACGAAGCGAAAGCCTTTTCGCGCGATGGTGCGGATCAGGGCCTGGTTGGCGCCGGAATCGCCGATCGCCCGGCGCGCGGCATTGATCCGGCTGGTCAGGGTCGATTCCGAGACGGAACGGCCGTGCCAGATCCGGTCGATCAGCTCGTCCTTGGACACCACGCGATCGCGGTTTTCCATCAAATGGACGACGAGATCGAACACCTGTGGCTCGACGGCAACGGGACCGTCGCCTCGGCTCAACTCGCGTCGATCGGTGTCAAGTAGATGATCGCTGAATAGAAACTGCAATAAACCCGGGCCTCACGTCGAAAATCACGCAAATCAGTCAAATGAAAAAGGTCATAAAGTATCTGGTACTGGAGTCCGTGAGTCCGGCGAGGGTCATTCCTGGTTCAACGCGGCAGGGATACCTGCCATGACATTTGAGGATAGGAATACAACCTCGGCGAGAGGGTTGGATATTGCTTCAAATCTCGTCGAAGCCCTGTGATTTCGATCACTGTCGGCGAAAAAACGGACAGTGAGGACGGTCGTGTCGCCCGGTGTTCCCTGGGCTAATGCCGGCGCCTCAGCTGCACCCGCCGCAGCCACCACCACCCCCGCCACCTCCACAGCCGCCACCGCCGCAACTGCTGCCGCCGCCGGTGTTGCTCATCGTCTGCGAGGCGGCATAGACCGAGGAATGGGAAGTGCCTGACAGGACCACCGCGCCGGCGAGCGCCACGGCGAGAGGAAGCTCGTGATCGAGTGGTGCACGTGCCGCCCTGGCATTGGTGGCCTGATGATCCTCAAGAGCCTCGTTGCCTGCGCGCGTTCTGACGGGACGGGCGGCAACGATCAGCACGACGAACGCGGTGGCGAAAAGCAGGAAGACGAGAAACTCGACCGGGTGATTCCGGCCCGCGCCGATATAGGCCTTCGTGGCCCCGAACGCGATCAGGAGCCCGACGAAGGGGAGGAAGTTCATGCGGAACGACGTGACCTGTTCGCTGGTCGGGCAATAGCCGAGTTGTTCGAGACGCTCCCGGACGCGCGCGGCCATCGGTTCGACCGCGGTCTGGAATTGCTTGCGCGTCATCTCACGCTCGAAGGGTAGCGCCACCGAACGGCCCAGCATCGCGGCCAGCGGGGCCGTGTCGGTCACGGTGATCCTGTCGGCTTTGTCCGAGATGCTCGCGCCTCGCCCAGCGGTGAGGGTAAGCAGGATCACGTCGCCGAGCCGGCGCGCGCCGCCGGCCAGATAGGCCAGCTCGAGCACCTTTAATTTGCGGATGCCACTCGCGGGCGGGCCGATCGCCCCCTTGGCGCGGAAAGCCTGCACGAAGATGATGAGCGCCAGAGTCATGTAGAGAGCGAGGAAGGGGCCGGCAGTCCAGTCGAACGGGTTCAATGTCATCGGTTTCTCGCGAATCGACGGCGTATCCATGCGATGGGCCTGGGCATCATAAGCCAGAGATCGCGATCCGTCACACTGTAGCGCGGCCGTCCGAAGCGCACATGCGTGGCCGGCCAGAGTGTCGTGCTGGGCGATCCGAACAGGCGCTCATGCAGCTCGAGCGTCTCGGCATATTGCCGGCGATAGGTCGCCTGCGCGTCGGGCCCGCCGGGGGTGGGGTCGTGGTGCAGCGGCGCCCGCAAGACCTCGCCGCACCAGACCTTCCAATAGTCGCGCGAATAGATGAGGTGCTGGTGCCAGACTTCGTCGACGATCTCGCTCGGCGTGACCGGCGTCGGCGAGACCACGGCGAGGAAGCAGAAGCGCCGATAGGCATCGACGGCCGCGCGGGCCTCATCGAGGCTCCAGCCATGGTCGCGCGCCAGCCGGCGGGTGAAGTTCAGCGGCGTGTCGGGTTCGAAATCATGCTGCTCGATGCGCCGCCACAGCTCCTGCCGGACCGGCGTCCAGGCGATCTCGTCGGATCGCACATCCCATTTGAGCTGCTCAACCGGCAATCAAGGCCCCCGATCACTCGTCGCCTTGTAATGATAGCACAGGAATGAGTTGGGTGCGCTCAGGAGAGCGCCAGCGCCCGCGCGTAGGTGGCGCCCGACGCCGTGATATGCGTCGTCATCAGGGCCTCGAACGCATCGAGCTCGCCGCGGGCGAACAGGTGCAGCAGCGTGCGATGCTGCTCGAACGATTCCGGCGTCTGCACGTCGACCGGCGCGCTCAGATTGGTGCGCAGCGCGGCGACGCGGCCGGAGACCAGCTGATAGGATTCCTCGAGATAGCGGTTGCCGCAATGCGCGAACAGCGCGTCGTGAATGGCGGTGTCGGCGCGGCCATAGGCGACGTTATCCCTGGCCGCCAGCGCCTGCTCCATCGCGGTGATTGCCTGCTCCATCGCCGTGACCGCGCCATCGCGATCATGCGCAAAGGCAAGCTCGGCGGCCTTGGGCTCGATCACGACCCGGAACGCACAGAGCTGGGCGATGTCTTCCGCGCTTGGCGTGAAGACGAAGCTGCCGACCTGCGGCCGGATCACGACGAGGCCCTGGGCCTGCAACAGGCCCATCGCCTCGCGCACCGGCGTCCGGCTGACGCCGAAGGATTGCGCCACCATCTCTTCGGAGATCGCCGCGCCCAGCGCGAATTCGCCGTCGATGATGCCCTGGCGCAGCCGCAGCATCACGCGCTGCGCCAGCGATTTCGGCATATCGAGCTTGAGCGATTTCATCGGTTCAAAACACCTTGCCGGGATTGAGCAGGTGGTCAGGGTCGAGCGCGGCCTTCAGCGTACGCATCAACACGATCTCGGCCTCGCTCCTGGCGTGGCCCAGCCACTGCTTCTTCAACGTGCCGATGCCGTGCTCGGCCGAGACGCTGCCGCCCATCTCGCGCACGAGGCCATAGATGATCGCATCCATCTCGGCCTTCGGCTGGCGCTCGATCGGCAAGCCCGCGACCCAGGAGACGAGGTGCAGATTGCCGTCGCCGATATGGCCATAATAGACGCTCTCGCACCCCTTGATGCCATCGGCGAGCGCCGCCTTGCAGCGCGTGACGAACTCGTCCATGCGCGCCACCGCAAGGCCGATGTCGTAGGAGATGTGCGGTCCCAGCACCTGGCCGAATTCGGCGCAGATGTCGCGCACCGCCCAGAATTTTTGTGTCTGCGCCAGCGATTGCGCGACGGCCGCGTCCGCCAGCAGCCCGCGCTCCATCAGCTCTTCCAGCCAGCTCTGGAAGCGCGGCGCATCGATGCTCTCGTCGGTGCCTTGCGCCTCCACCAGCACATAGAGGCCGTGACCGCCGGCGACCGGCGGCTTGACGCCGGCGCGGGTGGTGATGACGTCCCAATAGTCGGGCCACATCACCTCGAACGCCGAGAGCAGTGGTCCGAGCCCGCTGCGCGCCGCGTCCAGCAGCGCGACGACGGCGGCGTAATCTTTTAGCGCGCAGAGCGCGGCCATGGTTGAGCGCGGCTTCGGAAACAGCTTCAGCACCACGCGCGTGATGATGCCGAGCGTGCCTTCCGAGCCGATGAACAGATGCTTCAAATCGTAACCGGCATTGTTCTTCATCAGCTTGTTGAGACTGGTGATGATGGTGCCATCAGGCAGCACGACTTCGAGGCCGAGCACAAGCTCGCGCGTCATGCCGTAGCGGATCACGCGATTGCCGCCGGCATTGGTGGAGAGGTTGCCGCCGATCGCGCAGGAGCCGCGCGAGCCGAGATCGAGCGGAAAGAACAGCCCG
Organism: Pseudomonadota bacterium; assembly: GCA_023390955.1. Classification (GTDB taxonomy): domain Bacteria; phylum Pseudomonadota; class Alphaproteobacteria; order Rhizobiales; family Xanthobacteraceae; genus Bradyrhizobium. The sequence goes on along the minus strand of JAEWBW010000073.1, from coordinate 21,387 downwards.
GCTTCATCCGCCGCCTTCTGGATCACCTCCAGCGGCGTGCCGGCCTTCACGGTCATCGTCATCGAGGCGCGGTCGATCTCCTCGATGCCGGTCATTCGCTCCAGAGAAATTGCGACCCAGCCCGGCTCGGGCGAGGCGCCGCGGCAGAGACCGGTCAGCCCGCCCTGCGGCACGAATGGCAGCCGCGCGTTCCGGCAGGTGGTGATCGCATCCGCGACGCCGGCGGCATCGAGCGGACGAATCACCGCGAGCGGCGTCTGGGGCAGGCTCGCGCTCCAGTCATTGCGATTGCGCGCGGGAATGTCGGCGCCCGTCAGCACCGCCTGCGGGCCCAGCCGCCAGCGAAGCCCGTCGAGCGACGTTTCGGGCCGTTCTTGAGTTGTCATGGCATCCATGCGGGACCTCGTCTTGCGAGCGTCAGCGTCTTCTTGTATGTAAGGTACAAGACAGAAAAGTAAAGTCAAAACAGTCTCCGGCAGCGCCAAAGATCGCGTGCGATCAAGCGCTTATGCCGTGGGGCCAGCGGTGGAAAGATCGGTCATGCTCGAGGCAATTCGCGGGTACTGGGTGGCGTCGGCGACGCCGTTGGCATCTGACGGCAGCGTGGACAACGCCAAGCTGGCCGGCCATGCCCGAAAGCTCTTCGACAAGGGGATCGACGGCGCCGTGATCTTTGGCACCACCGGCGAGGGCACGTCCTTCAATGTCGCAGAGCGGATCGCAACCGTCGAGGCGCTGCTCAGGGACGGCGTTGCCGCGGACCGCATCGGTATCGGCGGCGGCTTCCCCGCGATCACCGACGCCATTGCGCTCAGCCGTGCGATGCTGAGCCTCGGCATCAACCAGGTGCTGTACCTGCCGCCGTTCTTCGATCGCGGCGTTTCGCCCGAGGGCATCGAGGACGCGTTTGCCGCAATCATCGACGGCGTCGGCGACGACCGTCTGCGCGCGACGCTCTATCACATTCCGCAAGTATCAGGCGTTGCGATTCCCGCGCCTGTCGCCGCGAACCTGCGCAAGCGCTACGGCAAGCTGGTCGCGGGCCTGAAGGACTCAAGCGGCGACTTCAAGCAATTCCAGGCGTTTCGCGCCGCGGCGCCCGAACTTGCGATCACCATCGGCAACGAGGTCGACATCTCCCGCGCGCTCGCAGCCGGCGGCGCCGGCACGATCTGCGGCATGGCCAATGTCGTACCGGAGCTGGTCAAGGCGATGATGGACCGCAGCGGCACCGAGGCGCGCATGCAGGCGACCGTCAACGTCGTGCTCAACACGCCGTCTTTCGCGGCGACCCTGAAAGCCATTCTGGCGGCCCAGACCGGCGATGCCGGCTGGCTTCGCGTCCGCCCGCCGCTGCGCGCGCTGGCCGATGGCAGCGCATTCAAGAAGCAGCTCGAAGAACTGACGAGCCCGGCCGTCGCCTGACGACCGGCTAGCCAACGCCGCGACAATCGGTCAAAAGCTCTGGCGATCACGCCAGAGTTTTTGTCATGAAGCTTGCCCCTGTCACCCCTGCCGATATCCGCCGTGCGCTGCTGCTCCGCGAAGAGATCGCGCTGCTCGATCTCAGGCATGAGGCGGCGTTTGCCACCGGCCATCCGCTGTTCGCCGCCAACATGTCGGCTGATCGCATCGCGATCGAGGCGGAGGTACGGCTGCCGCGCAAGGACGTGGCGATCGTGCTCTATGACGATGGCGAGGGACTGGTTGCTGTTAGCGCCGAGCGCCTCGGGGCACTCGGCTATAGCAACGTCCGAACGCTCGACGGAGGCCTGAAGGCCTGGCGCGCTGCAGGCTTTGAGGTGTTCGAGGACGTCAACTCCTACGCAAAGGCCTTTGGCGAGCTGGTCGAGTCGCGCCGGCATACGCCCTCGCTCAGCGCCGACGAGGTCGCCGGCCTGATTGCCGCCAAGGCGAACATCGCGGTGCTCGACGTGCGCCGCTTCGACGAATATTCCACCATGAACATCCCGGGCTCGGTCAGCGTCCCCGGAGCGGAGCTGGTGCTGCGCGCCGGCCGCGCTGCGCCCGATCCCGACACCACCATCATCGTCAATTGCGCGGGCCGCACCCGCTCGATCATCGGCACGCAATCGCTGATCAATGCCGGCGTCCCCAACAAGGTGCGGGCGCTGCGCAACGGAACGATCGGCTGGACGCTGGCGAAGCACGAGCTCTCCCACGGAGCAGACAAGCGCGGCGCGGTCGGCCCGTTCGAAGGCGCTGCGCAAAACGCGCGTGATGTCGCCTATCGCGCCGGCGTTCTCCACATTGGTCCGGCCGAGGCCCAGGCGCTTGCCGCCAAGACCGATCGCACGCTCTATCGTTTCGACGTGCGAGATGCCGAGGAATATGCCGCCGGCCATCTTCCGGGCTTTCGTCATTACGCCGGCGGCCAGCTCGTCCAGGAGATCGACATGGCCGTGGCCGTCCGCGGCGCCCGCATCCTGCTCACCGACGACAAGGGCGTGCGCGCCGACATGACATCGTCCTGGCTCGCGCAGATGGGTTTTGAGGTCTATGTGCTCGAGGGCGGCTATGACGGCGCGCTCGAGGTCGGGCCGCCGCAGATCCTGCCCAAGCCGGATCCCGCGCACCGTTACCGCCGCCCCTATGAAGGGACCGAGGTGGCGGAAGCCGCGATGCAGGCCTATCTCGACTGGGAATACGGTCTCGTCGAGCAGCTTCGCCGCGACGCCACGCACGGGTTCTATGTGATCTGACGGCCCGGCTCGATCTTCTCTCTCTACCCACGGTGATTCCATGTCAGCCACAGGCAAAACCCCCGAACGGACGGCGAAGGCGTTGCTGCTCGAAGGCGTCAACGACAGCGCGATGGATCTGTTCAGGATCGCGGGCTTCACCAATGTCGAGCGTCTCGCCAAGGCGCTCGACGGCGAGGCATTGCGTGAGGCCATGAAGGGTGTGTCGCTGCTCGGCATCCGCTCGCGTACCCAGCTGACCGACGAGGTCCTCGCCTCCGCCGACCAGCTGCTCGCGGTCGGCTGCTTCAGCGTCGGCACCAACCAGGTCGATCTGCTCGCTGCGCGCAAACGCGGCATTCCCGTCTTCAACGCGCCGTTCTCCAACACGCGAAGCGTGGCCGAGCTCGTCATCGGCGAGATCGTGATGCTGCTGCGGCAGATCTTTCCGCGCTCGGTGTCGGCGCATGAGGGTGGTTGGGACAAGTCGGCAGCCGGCAGCCGCGAGGTACGAGGCCGCACGCTCGGCATCGTCGGTTACGGCAATATCGGCTCGCAGCTCTCGACGCTTGCCGAGGCCATGGGCATGCGGGTGATCTTCTTCGACCGCACCGACAAGCTGCGCCACGGCAATACCGAGCCGGTCGAGCGGCTGGAAGAGTTGCTGGCGCAGAGCGACGTCGTCAGCCTGCACGTGCCGGAAACGCCGGAGACCGCGGGGATGATTGGCGAGAAGGAGTTGCGGGCGATGAAGCCGGGCTCGTTCCTGATCAACAACAGCCGCGGCACCGTCGTCGATCTCGACGCGCTGGCGGGCGCTCTGCGCGACGGTCATCTCGCCGGCGCTGCCGTCGACGTTTTCCCGGTCGAGCCCTCGTCGAATTCCGACCGCTTCAACAGCCCGATGCAGGGCCTGTCCAACGTCATCCTCACGCCGCATATCGGCGGCTCGACCGAGGAGGCGCAGGAGCGGATCGGCGGCGAGGTGGCGCGCAAGCTGGTCGACTATTTCATCACCGGCTCGACCATGGGCGCGGTGAATTTTCCCGAGGTGCAGCTGCATCTGCGCCCTTCCGGCGCACGCTTCAGCCATGTCCATCGCAACGTGCCGGGCATGCTGCGCCGGCTCAACGAGGTCTTCCTGCAGCGCGACATCAACATCGCCGCGCAATATCTGGAGACCGCAGGCGACCTCGGCTATGTCGTGCTCGACGCCGATTTGGCCGGGCAGGATTCGGCCACGCTGCTGCAGCAGATCCGCGCCCTCGACGGCACCGTCGGCGCGCGGCTGGTGTTCGAGCATTAGCGCCGTCACGGTACGGTTGCATTCCACGGCTACGGCTCGCTACACTGTTGTCACTCGCGGCGTGCTAACATCGCGTCGCATTTGAGCTTCAGTTGCGTGAGTGAGTGCCGATGGAACGTGATGCGGTACCGATCGATCTCGCACTTCAGGGCGGTGGTTCGCACGGCGCGTTCACCTGGGGCGTGCTCGACCGCCTGCTTGAAGAAAAATGGCTGACGATCGCCGCGATCTCGGGAACGTCGGCCGGTGCGATGAATGCGGCCGTGCTGGTGGACGGCTGGACCGCAGGTGGAGCCGAAGGCGCACGCGAGGCGCTCGACCAATATTGGCGACGTGTCTCGCAGGCCGCAGCCTTCAGTCCGATGCAGCGCTCGTTGTTTGATCGGCTGATGGGCCGCTGGACGCTCGATACCTCGCCGGCCTACATCTTCACGGATCTGATGTCGCGGGTGCTCTCGCCCTACGATCTCAATCCGACCGGCTACAATCCGCTGCGCAAGGTGCTTGCCGAGAGCATCGATTTCGAACGTCTCGCAGGCTCGCCGATCAAGCTGTTCATTACCGCAACCAGCGTGCGGACCGGGCGCGGCCGCATCTTCCGAAATGCGGAGATCACCGCAGACGTTCTGCTGGCATCGGCCTGCCTGCCGACCATGTTCCGCGCCATCGAGATCGATGGGGAGCTCTATTGGGATGGCGGCTATGCCGGCAACCCGACGATCACGCCGCTGGTGCGCGAGAGCGGCGCCTATGACACCATCCTGGTCCAGATCAATCCGACCGAGCGGCAGGAGGAGCCGCGGACCGCGGCGGAGATCCTCAACCGCCTCAACGAAATCTCGTTCAACTCGCCGCTGATGAAGGAATTGCGGATGATCGCGCTGTTGCGTCAGGCCGCCGATCCCGGCAGCGGCGAAGGCGCGCATTGGGCAAAGATGCGGATGCATCGCATCGCAAGCGATGTGCTGGTGAAATTCGGCTCGTCGTCGAAGCTCAATGCCGAATGGGAATTTGTCTCGCTGCTTCGGAACGAAGGGCGGCTGGCCGCCGAGGCATTCTTGGCCGAACACGGTGCCGATATCGGCCAGCGTTCGACCGCCGATCTCGATATCCTGCTGTCGGAGTGTTGAGGCATGGGTCTCCTCGGCCTTCTTGTCGGGCTTGGCCTGCTGGTCCTGTTTGCCTTTCGCGGTTGGAGCGTTCTGCTGCTGGCGCCTTTCGCTGCGCTGGTTGCCGCGCTGTTCGGCGGGGAGCCGCTGCTCGCAAACCTGACGCAGGTCTTCATGACAAGCGCCGCCGGCTTCCTGGCGCAATTCTTCCCGATCTTCCTGCTCGGCGCCGTCTTCGGCAAGTTGATGGATGATAGTGGCGCGGTGACGTCGGTCGCCGGCTTCATGGCGGAGCGGCTGGGTGAACGGCGCGTGATCCTCGCGGTCGTGCTGGCCGGCGCGTTGGTGACTTATGGCGGCGTCAGCCTGTTTGTCGCGTTCTTTGTCATCGTGCCGATGGCGCGCTCCCTGTTTCGTGCGGCCGCGATCCCGCGGCGGCTGATTCCGGCCGCCGTCGTGCTGGGCACCTCGACCTTCACCATGTCGGCACTGCCGGGCACGCCCTCGATCCAGAACGCGATCCCGATGCCGTTCTTCGGCACGACGCCGTTCGCGGCGCCCGGCCTCGGGATTCTCGCCGCCCTGGTCATGCTTGCCGCGGGATTGTGGTGGCTCCATCGGGCCGAAGCTGCGGCCCGCCGCGCCGGCGAAGGGTATGGCGACGAGGGCTTGCCGGATGCGGCTGAGCGCGCGGCCGCCGACGAGCTCGTTCGCGAGCGTGCAACGACGGCACGCGAGTTCGACCCTGCGGAGCTGCAGCACGGACATCGCAGCGGCGTGCCGTCGCCGATCGGTAGCGCCGTCGTGCCACTGCTCGTCGTCGTCGCCGTCAATCTGGTGATGTCGCTTGTCGTTCTGCCGCGACTCGATGTCTCCTATCTCGCCGAACCGCGCTTCGGCAACACGTCACTGGCCGCGGTCGCGGGCGTCTGGTCGGTCTCGGTGGCGCTGGGTGCCGCGATTCTCACGACCATCCTCCTGAACTGGCGCAGGCTGCCGGCATTGCGGCAGACGATGGATGCCGGGGCCAACGCCTCGGTACTGCCGGCGCTCAGCGTCGGCAGCCTCGTTGGCTTCGGTGCGGTCGTCGCCTCGTTGCCGGCCTTCACCGTGGTGCGCGACTGGGTGCTCGCGATCGAGGGCGGCCCTTTGGTCTCGCTGGCCGTGGCGACCAATATTCTTGCGGCGTTGACCGGCTCCGCATCGGGCGGCCTGACCATTGCGCTCGATGCACTCGGCCAGACCTATGTTGAGCTGGCTGCGCGCACCGGCATTGATCCTGCCTTGATGCATCGCGTCGCGGTGATCGGCTCCGGCACGCTGGATATCCTGCCGCACAACGGCGCCGTGGTGAGCTTGCTTGCGATCTGCGGCTTGACGCATCGCGACAGCTATCTCGACATCGTGATGGTGGGCATCGTGCCGTCGTTACTTGCGCTGGTCCTGGTGATCGGCGTTGGCAGCATGCTGGGATCGTTCTGACCGATCGCGGATGTGCTTCGTTGACGGGACCGGCAATGTCGCATTGAATGCGGCCACGGCGGCCAAAACGACAACGAAGTCAGCCGGGAGGGAACGATGGTGCGATATCAAGCAAGACTGTCTGTGCTGATTGCAGGCCTGCTCGCGAGTGCGGGCAGTGCGTCGGCCGTGACGCTGATCCAGGATGCCGACACGGCCTGCAAAGGCCTCACCGCAGGTATTGGTGCCGTGAAGGTTGACTCGACGGCGTTCGTATCACCTTCGACGCTCGCGGTCGCCGAGCGCGGAGCGACGCCGGCAGGGCGGGTCACGCCTGCAAATCCGGCCTTCTGCAAGGTGATCGGACATCTCGATCCGACCGACCCGAAGGCGCCGCCGATCAAATTCCAGGTCAACCTGCCGATCGAATGGAACGGCCGCGCCGTGCAATATGGCGGCGGCGGATTCAACGGCGTCTTGATCACGGGACTCGGGCTGCCGGCGGCCTATCCCTTCGACAAGCCGTCGCCGCTCGCGCGCGGCTATGTCACCTATGGCACGGATTCTGGCCACGAGACCAAACCGGGCGAGCCGCCGCAACTCTTTGCGCTGAACGACGAAGCCTTCGAGAATTTCGCTCATCGATCCTACAAGAAGGTGCGCGACGCGGCCGTCGCGCTGATGGAGCGCGCCTATGAGAAGAAGCCCGACAAGATCTACTTCATGGGTTCGTCCGAAGGTGGCCGCGAAGGCCTGACCATGGCGCAGCGCTATCCCGAAGATTTCGACGGCATCTTTGCCCGCGTGCCCGTCATCAACTGGGTCGGCTTGCAGCACGCCGGCACGCGATCGGGGCTCGCGACGATGGGCGAGGGCTGGATCCGGCCGGCGCAGGTCAAGCTCGTCGGCGACGCCGTGCGGGCTGCCTGCGACAAGCAGGACGGCTCCGACGACGCGCTGGTGCAGGACCCCGTCGGCTGCAAGGCCGCGTTCAAGGTGGAGACGCTGCGCTGCGCCAGCGGCCAGAGCGGCGATCAATGTCTCAGCGATGCACAGGTGAAGGCGGTCCAGACGCTGCACGCCACCTACAAATTCCCGTTCCCGCTCGCCAACGGTCTCGATGACTATCCGGGCTGGGGCGTCTCCGGCGAGGATACGCCGGCCTTCGGTCCGACCGGCGGATGGTCGGCGTGGTGGCTCGGCAAGGCCGCGCCTGCGCAGCCGCCCGTGCCGGAGAACGGTATCGCCTGGGTCTACGGCGCCGGCGGCATTCAATACGTCTTCGCGCGCGATCCAAAACTCGACGTCACCACCTACAAGGTCGAGGACCACAAGGCGCGCGTGCTCGAGGTCTCGAATCTGATGGATTCGACCGATCCCGATCTCAGCCGCTTCCGTGCCCGCGGCGGCCGGCTGATCGTGCTCGAGAACATGGCCGACTACGCGCAGAGCCCCTATGCCGGCATCCGCTATTTCGAGAATGTCGAGCGCAAGCTCGGCAAGGAGCAGACCGCCGAGTTCGCGCGGCTCTACACCGCGCCCGGCGTCGACCATGTCGGCTCCGGTGCGCCGGCCAATGTCGACATGCTGAGCGTGCTGTCCGACTGGGTCGAGAAGGGGCAGGCGCCCGGCGACCTCGTCGTCACCGAGCAGAAGGTCGAGGCGCCGGCGTTCGCGGTCGTCCGCGCTTTGCCGCTGTGCCGCTGGCCGGCCTGGCCGCATTACAAGTCGGGCCCGGTCACGGACGCCGCGAGCTTCACCTGCGCACCGTAACAGCGGTCATGATCTTTACCTCTCTCCGCACGCGGGGAGAGGTAGAGTAAGCAGTTAGCTCGCTGCCATCGCCTGTGCCCCGCCGAGCAGCTGTGCATTGAGACGGCCGCCGGAGAACAGCATGTCGTCGAGCGCTTCGTCGATGTCGGCCGAGATGACGGATTTGCCGCCATCGCGCGCGAGGCTCGCCTGCGCCAGGCGCCGCATCAATTCCTTGATGAAGGCGCAGCTCGTGCCCTCGCTGCGGCGCGCGGCTTCAAGCACGACCGGCTCCTCCAGCGGCAGTCCCTTGCCATAGAGCCGGACGAGCTTGCTCCGACCGGTCTCGTCGGGAAGCGGGACCTCGATCGCCTGGTCCACACGGCCAGGGCGACCGGCAAGAGCGCCCTCGAGGTCCTCCGGGCGATTGGTGGTCAGCACGAACAGGATGTCCGCGTCCTCCTTCAATCCATCCATCTCATTGAGCAGCTTGTTCAGCATCGATTCTTCGCACGGCCCCATGTCGTCGCGGTCGCGGGCGATGAGATCGACGTCCTCGATCACGACCATCGACGGTTGCAGCAGTCGGGCCAGGCTCATGTAGGCGCCGAGAAGGCCGATTTGCTCGGCGGTGATGATCAGCGTCGTGTGCCGCGGCAAATGCGTTGCGAGATAGCGGATCGTGTGGGTCTTGCCGGTACCTGGCGGGCCGTACAGCAAGATACCCTTGCGCGTCGACTGACCCAGAAGGCGCAATTGGTCGCGGGTGTTGACGAAGGTGAGCACATTCCGATCGAGCAGCCGCAGCGTCTGCTCCGGCAGGATCACGTCGTCCCGCGACACCGGCGGCAACCTGTGCACCGTGATGCCGCGCGAACGCCCGCGATAATCGGAATCCGCGTCGAGTGACAATATCTTGCCGCGGTAGGTGCGCGCGGCCTGCACGGCCTGCTCGAGCTCGCCGAAGCATTGCTGAACGAGCGCTGCGCCTGTGACGCCGGAGGGAACCAGGATCTCGATCCGAATGCCAGGCTCGCGGCTATATTCGCGGTGAGCGCAGAGCAGGACCGCATAGCGAAGTCCGTCCTGCGCGCACAGCCACAATCCGTTATCCAGGCATTTGACGGGACTTATCTCGCCGACGTCGACGTCGGAATATTGCAGCGGCGCGATCGCGATGGCAAAGCGATCATCCCTGAGGAGCCGCGAGACCGACAACGTTTCGTAGCGTTGGTCCTCGTTCAGCCCGAACAGCCGGAGGGCCTTCCCGAAAAGCCGGTCGATGGCCGCCTGGACGTCTACCCTCATATGACCGGGAAACTGGCGGATCGTGGTTACGAGCTTGCTGCGGGCGGTATCGGCAAAGTGCCAACCCAGAACGTCGCAAGCATATTCGAATTCTTTCTCCGGCTCCTTCTTCAGCTCTTTCTTGGGCTCTTCCGGCGTGCTGATGGTGTCGGCTGCGCGAATGCAATCGCTGCATAGCCAGATCGTCCGGCTTCCGACGTGTACATCCGTTTGCCCCGTGGGTTTGCCGCAGAGTTCGCAGGGAGTCTTGATCTCTTCGAGCGTGATCTTCAGCGGATGCTGGTTCAACCAGATATGTTGTTGCGCCGACTTGAACAGTGCTTCGGCGACGGACTGCGGGTACGGACCGCAGACAGCCTTGTCCTCCCGCTCGATCTGCTTCACGAGCGCAGCAGCCTCGCGCTGCGACTTGCCGAAGACCTGGCAGAGCAGGGTGATGACGAACTCATCCGGCGTGTCGTCGTCATTGTGAATGACGAGCTGGGCCGGTTCACGCTCGCCGCGCATATCGCTCATCATGAAATGGCTCCGCTACAACTAATACTAGAATAGAACAAATAAGGAACGTGAAATCTGACGGACGTCAAGCGGAGTGAGGCTTTAAATATCGAGGTGCGGGCATGGCCGGCCCGGCCAGAGAAGGGTGCTTTACAAAGCACGTTGAACCCGCCATATATTTCGCATGCGAAATAAATCGATGCTGGCGTGACGGCGGCAAAGCACCATCGTCTGGTTTACCTGCTGAGCGTCGCGCAACGGCGCCTGCAGCGCTGGATGGCGGCGCAGCAGGACGGCGACGTGACGCCATCGCAGGCGGGGCTGCTGTTCATCCTCGACAAGCGGGACGGGGTCTTGATGGGCGAGGCGGGCGCGGCGCTCGATCTTGGCCCAGCCGGCATCTCTGGCCTTGTCGACCGCATGGGCGCGGTGCGGCTGGTGGAGCGGCGGGCGGATCGCGACGACGGCCGCGCCTGGCGCGTCTGGCTGACGCCGAAGGGCCGCAACGCAGCAGTACGCGCAAAGGCCGCGGCCGCGGAAATCAATGCCGCACTCACCGAAGGATTTTCCAGCGCGGAGATCGACATTGTCGCGCGCTGGCTGACCAGCATTCAGGACAAGTTTCCAAGAGACTCAACAAGAGATTCATCAAGAGACACGGAACAACGAGGAGCAGACCGATGACCGACCACGTCCGGATCGAGAACAACAACGGCGTCGTCACGCTGACGATGGCGCGTCCCGACAAGAAGAACGCGCTGACCGACGCCATGTACGGCAAGCTCGCGGACACTATCGAAGCGGCGGAAACGGATCCGTCCGTCCGTGTGCTGCTGATCCGCGGCGAGGGCGACATGTTCACCGCGGGCAACGATGTCGGCGAGTTCGCGGCGGTGGCGACCGGCCAATCCGAGGGTAGCCGCAACGTCATTCGCTTCATCCAGTCGCTGGCGCGCTGCACGCGTCCATTGGTCGCGGCCGTGCAGGGCCGCGCAGTCGGCGTTGGAACCACGATGCTGCTGCATTGCGACCTCGTGGTGCTGGCCGACAACGCGCAATTGTCGACGCCCTTCGTCAGCCTCGCGCTGGTTCCGGAGGCTGCCTCAAGCCTGCTGATGCCGCAGCGTATCGGCCATGTCAGGGCCTATGAAATGTTCGCGCTCGGCGAGCCCGTGCCGGCAAAGACCGCGCTGGAATGGGGGCTCGCCAGCCGCGTCGTGCCGCTGGAAAAGCTCGATGCGGAAGCGACCACGCTGGCCCAGCGCCTCGCCCGCCAGCCGGCCGGCGCGCTCGTTGCCACCAAGCGATTGATGCGCAATGGCGAGACGCTGCTGGCGCAAATGGCCGCCGAGGGCGAGCAATTTGCAAAGCGCCTGCGCACCGCCGAAGCGCGGGAGGCCTTCATGGCCTTCGCCGAGCGTCGGCCGCCGGATTTCACCAAAGTGGCCTGATCTCCGTAGTTCCCGCATGTTGAACCCGTTAATTAAAACTTTAACGGAACATTCGGATGTCGCAATGCACGGTGGCCGCCTGAAAAGGTGGCCTTCGTCCTATGTTCAAGAAATCAGTTAGTACGCTTCTCCTGGTGCTGATGGCTCTGCTCGCCGCCGGCGCGTTGACCAGCACCGCGATCCAGATGGTCGGGGCCTTCGGCCGCTACAGCGACAGTCTCGAGACGGCCCGGCTTGCCACCGCCGACAAGGCGATCTTCCAGGGCGTGCTGACGGTGCGCAACAATCGTGGCGACGCGCAGAGCGCATTGCTCGGCGAGGAGAATCCGCAGGCCAAGCTGACCGAAGCCGAGAAGGCCGAGCAGGCCGGCTATGAGGCGATCGCCGGTGCGGTGGCCAGTGTCGACTTCGCCCGCCGCGACGAGCTTGCGGCCACGCTGAAGCAGCGCTGGGCCGAGGCCACGCCGTTGTACAAATCGTTCTATGACGAGGCTCAGCGCCCGCGCGCCGAGCGCAAGACCGACCGGACGCTGCCGTGGTACGATGCCGTCACCAAGACGCTCGACACCGCGATCCTGGCCTCGACCGCGGTCTCCAACCGCGCCTGGACCAATGATCCCTTCATCGCGCGGATGATCCAGGTTCGCCGTCTCGCCTGGCAGGTCCGCGACCGCTACGGCGTGCAGTGCACGGCGCTTCGCCAGAACGTCAATACGAGCAAGCCGCTCGACGACACCCAGAAGCAGACGGTGGCGGGATGGAACGGCATGATCACCGCCGGTTGGACCGGCATGGCCGAACTGCTCGCAACGCCCGGCGCGCCGGCGCAGCTGGTGTCCGCCGTGAACGAGGCGCGCGCCAAGACCGAAGGTTCGCTCAAGCAGATGGGTGAGCTGACCAAGAATCTCGATGGCAGCGGCAAGCCGGCGCTGCCGGCGTCCGAGTGGAATTCACTGTGCCAGACGCCGTTCAATTCCATTGTCGCGGTGGCGACCACGGCGCTGGATCAGTCGATCGCGCGCGCAGGCGAGATGCAGGACAAGGCGCTCACCAATCTCGTGGTGCAGTCTTTTGCGTTCCTGCTGGCGCTCGCCGTGACCCTGATCGGCGTCTTCGTCGTGCGCAGCCGCCTGGTCCGCCCCGTGCGCGCTCTGCTCGACGCCATCGCGAAAATCAGCGCGCGTGACTACGCGACGCCGGTTCCGCAAACGAAATATGCCGACGAGTTCGGCACCATGGCGGCTGCACTGGAAAGCCTGCGCGAGAGCGCGGGGACTGCCGAGCGCCTCGGCCAGGAGCGGGAATCGCAGCAGGCGCTGCAGCTCGCGCGGTCCGGCACCGTCGATGCCGCCTGCCGCAGCTTCGACGACACCGTTCAGGCCGTGCTCCACAGCGTCGGCGCGTCGGCCAAGGAACTCGACAGCACGGCGAGCGGCGTACGCTCGCTGGTTTCGCAGTCGAGCAATCAGACCGCAGCCGTGTCTTCGGCGGCCGAGCAGGCCACCAACAATCTCGAAAGCATCGCGGCTGCGACCGAAGAGCTGTCGGCATCCGTCGGCGAGATCTCCGCGCAGGTGCAGTCGAGCGCCCGCGATGCGCGCGAGGCGGTCGTGCAGGCCGAGCAGACCAATGCGACGGTGCAGATCCTCGACCAGACCGCGAGCCGCATCGGCGAGGTCGTGAAGATGATCAACGCCATCGCGGCGCAGACCAATCTGCTGGCGCTGAACGCCACCATCGAGGCCGCTCGTGCGGGCGATGCCGGCCGCGGCTTCGCCGTGGTCGCGGGTGAGGTCAAGAACCTTGCCGCCCAGACCGCGACCGCGACCGAAGAGATCTCGCGGCAGGTCGAGGAGATCCAGTCGGCCACGGGGCTGGCCGTCACCGCCATCCGCACGATCGGCGGCTCGATCAGCGGCATCGACGAGAAGATGACTGCGATTGCGGCGGCCGTGGAGCAGCAGCGGGCGGCCACCACCGAGATCTCGCGCAACTTCCAGCAGGCCGCGCAGGGCACCCGCGAAGTCACCGACACCATCGGCAGCGTTGCAAAGCTCAATCAGGAAACCGGCAGCGCCGGCTCGGTGCTGTCGGAGTCCGTCAAGAAGATGTCTGTCGACACCGACCGTCTCCGCGTCGCGGTCGAGGGCTTCCTCGGCACCGTGAAGGTCGCTTAAGTATCGACGTTCTTCCATTCCGGCATCGCGGATCGGCATTGCCGCCGATCCGTGGGCCGAGTACATCTGTGCTCCCCGCGGCTCGCTTGCTGCGGAGAGTTCAGAAATGTCAGGGATGGAGAGTTCGATGCCGGTCACGTCAAAAGCCCAGCGTCCGTACCGGGGCGTCTTCCCCGTCGCGCCCACGATCTTCGATGCGCGCGGCGAGCTCGATCTCGACGGCCAGCGCCGCTGCATCGACTTCATGATCGACGCCGGCTCGCACGGCCTCTGTATCCTAGCCAACTTCTCCGAGCAGTTCGTGCTGACCGATGCCGAACGCGAAACCGTGATGCATGCGGTGCTCGAGCATGTCGCGGGCCGCGTCCCCGTCATCGTCACCACCAGCCATTTCAGCTCGGCGGTCTGCGCCGCACGCAGCAAGCAGGCGGAGGCCGCGGGCGCGGCCATGGTCATGGTGATGCCGCCCTATCACGGCGCGACCTTCCGCGTGCCCGAGAAAGGCATCGTCGAGTTCTTCAAGGTGCTCTCGGAGGCGATCCAGATTCCGATCATGATCCAGGATGCGCCGGTCGCGGGCACGCCGATGTCGATCGACTTTTTGGCACGTCTGGCGAAGGAATTTTCGAACATCCGCTATTTCAAGATCGAGGTGCCCGGCGCGGCCTCCAAGCTGCGCGGCCTGATCGAGGCGGGCGGCAGCGCGATCGAAGGTCCGTGGGACGGCGAGGAAGCCATCACCCTGATGGCGGATCTCGACGCCGGCGCCACCGGTGCCATGACCGGCGGCGGTTATCCCGACGGCATCCGGCAGATCATGGATCCCTGGTTCGCCGGCAAGCGCGAGGAGGCCAAGGCCGCCTATGAACGCTGGCTGCCGCTGATCAACTACGAGAACCGGCAGTGCGGCCTGATCGCCAGTAAGGTCATGATGCAGGCCGGCGGCGTCATCAAGTCGGACGCCGTGCGGCATCCCCTGCAGCCGCTGCACCCCGCGACGCGTGCTGGCTTGCTGGAGCTTGCCAAGGAGCGCGACGCGCTGGCATTGCGCTGGGGGAAGTAGACTCTCTCCTCCGTCATTGCGAGGAGCGAAGCGACGAAGCAATCCAGACTGCTTCCGCGGAAAGACTCTGGATTGCTTCGCTTCGCTCGCAATGACGGCGTGGCGACGGCCTTCGCCTAGCTCACCAATCCCCACTCCCCAACAATCCGAAACCGCGCCTTCGCATCGTCCTGCCTGAACAGCGCAATGCGGTCGATCGCGAGCGTATCGAGGCCCAGCACTGCGAACCGCTTTCGCAGCATCGCGATGATGGGTTCGCGCCGCGCGGCATCCAGCCGTCCCGTCAGCGTCATGTGGAAGCGGAATTCTTCCATCACATAAGGATAGCCCCAGCGATCGAGATAGTCCCGTTGCCGCTCGGTCAGCTTTTCCGGCTTGCGACGGGCGCGGTCTTCGGCCGTGAGCGGAGGACGAAAGCCGTCGAAATCGCGCACGCAATCGGCCGCAAGTTCTTGCAGCTCGCCGACCGGCTTGGCTGGGATGACGGCAATGAAGCCGCTGATGGAATCGACGACCGGACGGATCACGGGCACCGTCCGTGCCTTGGCCGCGAACGCCGCGCACGCGGTCATCAAATCGGCTTCGGTCTTGCCGTCCGCCAGCGCCATCGGCGCCTTCAGCGTGCCGTGAAAACCGTATTTGCGGGGATCGGCGGTGATGTCATGCCAGTCCGGGGCGACAGCCAGCGCGTCGTCAGGAAACGGCAATTCGCCGCCGGCATGGGCATCGTAACCGAGCAGCGTCGCGCCGAAGCGCGACAGCGCGTTGTCGGCATCGGCGGCGTAGTAGATGGCGTAGCGGGGAAAACCTGTCATTGCCTCAGCATAGCGCCTTTACGCTGCAGCGACAGTCTCGCGCGGCGCGCTCGCCGAGCCGAGCAGCCGTGTCGCCTCGGTCAGATGCACCAGCCGTCCCGCGGCAATCACCGCGATGAGGCGCGGACGCAGCGGCTCCGCATCGTCGACCACCAGGATGTCGGCGCGCCGCCCCTCAGCGAGCACGCCGCGATCGGTGAGGCCTGCAGCCTCTGCGGGGCCGCTCGAGATCAGCTTCCACGCTTGCGCCAGCGGCAAAATGCCGTCGGCGGCGAGGCGGAACGCCGCGAGCAGTTGCGCGGGATAATAATAGTCCGAGGCCAGCACCGAGCAGAGACCCTTTGCGATCATGTCGGACGCCTTGGTCCAGCCGGTATGGCTGCCGCCGCGCACCACGTTCGGCGCGCCGAACACGATGGCGTCGCCCGCCTGCACGGCCGCCCGCGCGGTCTCCTCGTTGACGGGAAATTCGGCGATAGCGGCGCCCTTGGCGCGATAGGCCTCGCGCATCGCCGGCGTCGCATCGTCATGGGAGAGCATGCGGACTTCGGCCGCGCGTGCCGCCGCCGCAAGGCGCCCAACCGAGCCCGGCACATCCGCAGCGCGGGCCACGACACGCCCGACGAGATCGTCAAAATCCTCGCTCGACAATCCCGTGCGCTCAACCATGCGGGCGCGCTTGCGCGGCTTCGCCATGTCGGCGACCGTGCCGTCCATATGATCGTTGAAGGCGAGCAGGTCGATCCGCCCTTCCGATAGCCACTGACAGATCTCGGCTTCCGCATCGAGATTGTAGGTCTCGTGCCGGAGATGGAAGCGCGTGTCGGCGGCAAAGCGCGGCCGCAGCCGCTCGATCGCCTCGAGCAGGCGCCGCGCATTGTCGCCGCTGCGCAGGCCCGGCTCCCACGACCAGGTTGCGGCGTGGAAGACGGTGGTGAGGCCATTGGCAATCGCCTGCCGGTCGCTGTCGGCGAGCGCAACGTCAATCGGGAAATCGACGCCGGCACGCGGCATCATCTGCCGCTCGAACGCATCGCCATGGATGTCGACGATGCCGGGCAGCACGAGCAGGCCGCGCGCGTCCATCGCAAGACCGGATCGGCCGCGCCCGCGGTCGAGATGCGCGATGTCCTGTCCGGAGACAGCGAGTGAGGTCTCAACGAGCTCCGCGCCGATCAGGGCCCGGCCACCTTCCAGGAAAATGTCTGTCACGCGGGGATGCTTCGCTTGCTGGAGGAGGAATTGGCGAGAGCCTGTGCTTCGTACTTCGCGAGGAAATCTTCAATCGTAAGCTTGCGAAAGTCCGGCAAGGCCAGGCGCAAGCTTTCGTGATCCCAGTCCCACCAGGCGAGTTTTGCCAGCCGGCCCGCGATCTCTTCGGAAAATCGCCGACGCACGATGCGCGCCGGGTTTCCGGCCACGATGGTGTAGGCCGGCACGTCCTTGGTGACGATGGCGCCGGCCGCGATCACCGCGCCGGTGCCGATGTTGCGGCCGGGCAGGATGATCGCGCCATGGCCGATCCAGACGTCATGGCCGATATGGACGTGATGCTGGCGGCGCCAGTCGAAGAACTCGGCGTCGTCCGCCTCGCCGGGAAAATAGGCGCTGGCGCGATAGGTGAAATGCGCTTGCGTCGCGCGGTGCATCGGGTGGTTGCCGGGATTGATGCGCGTCATCGCCGCGATCGAGCAGAACTTTCCGATCGTGGTGTAGGTGATCTGCGCGTCGTTCACGACGTAGGAATAGTCCCCCATCGTCACCTCGTGCAGGATCGTGCGTGCGCCGACCTCGCAATAGGCGCCGAGCCGGATCTCGTGCAGCTTGGCGCTTTGATCGATGGTCGGCTGGACCGAAAGCGATTTGGCGACCATGGCGTGTCCGGTGACTGGAGGAGCGGGCGTTCGTCTTCTTGTGCGACGATGACAAAGTCATGACAGGGAAATGACAGGGGACTATCTGCGGGGGATCGCCGCAGCGCAAGAGCACTGTCACACAACTGTTAACCGCGGGCGTTAGCCGTGGGTCCCAGCTAGTCTGGAGCTCTGCATGCTGGTGGTTGAAGGTCTGACGTGCCGCTTCGGCACAAAAGCCGCGGTGGACGACGCCTCGTTTCAAATTGCCCCCGGCGGCTTCGTCGGTGTCATCGGCCGTTCTGGCGCCGGCAAGTCGACTTTGCTCAGGACTATCAACCGGCTGACGACGCATACTTCAGGCCGCATCCTGTTCGATGGTGTCGACGTCACCGCACTGCGCGGCGCGGAGCTGCGGCAATGGCGCGCTCGTGCAGCCATGATCTTCCAGCAATTCAATCTCGTCGGCCGTCTCGACGTGCTCACCAACGTGCTGATGGGCCGTCTCGCCACCATGCCGGCCTGGCGCTCCCTGACGCAGACCTGGCCGGACGAGGACAAGGCGCTGGCAATGTCGGCGCTGGAGCAGTTCGACATGGCCTCGCTCGCCGCGCAGCGCACCGACCAGCTCTCCGGCGGCCAGCAGCAGCGCGTCGCCATCGCCCGCGCTTTGGTGCAGCAGCCTGATCTGATCCTCGCCGATGAGCCGATCGCTTCGCTCGATCCGCGCAACACCAAGATCGTGATGGATGCCCTGCTGCGCATCAACAAGCACTTCGGCATCACCGTGATCTGCAACCTGCATTCGCTCGATCTGGCGCGCACCTATTGCGACCGCCTGATCGGCATGGCCGCCGGCCGCATCGTGTTCGATGGCGCGCCGTCCGCGCTCACCGAGCATGTCGCGCGCGAGCTCTACGATCTCGAAGCCACCGAGGTCATGGGCGGTGCGCCAATGCCTGTTCCGGAAGGCGTTCCCGCGTACGGCTCCGTCGCCGCCTGAGCCGACGCCGGCTCCTTTGCCTCGTTCTGCGTAAATCGAGTTCAACCGATCAAGAGGGTATCATGATCACTCGTCGTCTCGTCCTGGCCGGCGCCGCCGCGCTGGCCTTCACCGCCTCCGCCTCCGCCCAGGACTGGAAAGCCAAATATCCCGAGCTGACCTTTGCGGTCGTGCCGGCCGAGAACGCCTCCGGCGTCACCGAGCGCTGGACGCCCTTCGTGGCCTATCTCTCCAAGGAGCTCGGCGTGAAGGTCACGCTGCGCATCGCCAACGACTACGCCGCCGTGATCGAGGGCCAGCGCGCCGGCAACATCCACATCGCGAGCTACGGCTCGGCCTCGTTTGCCCGCGCCCGCCTGACCGGCGTCAAGACCGATGCCTTCGCCAACGACATCAATGCCGACGGCTCGACCGGCTACTACTCGGTGTTCTTCGTCAAGGCTTCCAGCGCCTACAAGAGCATCGACAATCTGAAGGGCAAGAACCTCGGCCTGGTCGATCCGAACTCGACCTCGGGCAACAACGTGCCGCGCTTCGAGCTCGACAAGCTCGGCATCGCGGATGCCGACGCCTATTTCGGCAAGGTCGTCTTCACCGGCAGCCATGAGAACGCGCTGCTCGCGCTGTCGCAGGGCACGGTCGATGTCGCCGCCAACCAGTGGACCAGCGAAGACGATTCCACCCTGGCGCAGATGCTGACCAAGGGCATGCTGAAGAACGCCGACGGCTCGGCGATGAAGAAGGACGATTTCCGCATCATCCACAAGTCGGCGCCGATCATCAACGGCCCCTATGCCTACAATTCGGAGCTCCCGGAAGAAGCCAAGACCGCGATCGCGAAGGCCTTCTCCGACGCCCCGACCAAGGACAAGGCCGCCTTCGACCGTCTCTCCGACGGCCAGAAGAAGGGCTTTCATCCCGCCACCACCAAGGACTGGGATGGCACGATCGAGCTGATCAAGTTCGTCGATGCGCTGCGTAAGAAGAAGGCGTCCTGATCAGACGGGACGACGCAACTCGAGCCGGGTCAATTGACCCGGCTCTTTCTATGTCGGGGTTCGGCTTCTGATCCCAAAAGCCTCTGAAGAGCTTCCAACCTGATGACGGTCGCGGTTTCGATCCTTCCCGAGCAGCAGCTCGCAGCGCTGAACGCCGCCTATCGCAGCGCGGTTGCGCGTAAGCGGCTGCGGCTGCTCGTCGGCGCCGCGGTC
The DNA here is from genome assembly GCA_023390955.1 of Pseudomonadota bacterium. Taxonomy (GTDB): domain Bacteria; phylum Pseudomonadota; class Alphaproteobacteria; order Rhizobiales; family Xanthobacteraceae; genus Bradyrhizobium. Next base: position 1,678 of record JAEWBW010000073.1, on the reverse strand, counting down.
TTCGTGGCACTGCTGGCGCTCGCGGCCGTTGGGGCCGAGGTGAATCTGCGCACACTCTTCACCTATTTCGGCAACTTCGTCAGCTATTTCGATCGCATCCTGACGCTCGAGAACGGTCAGCGGGTCTGGACCGATGTCGGCGAATGGCTGTGGGGTTGGCGCAAATGGCTGAAGATGCTCGGCGAGACGCTGCTGATCAGCTATGTCGGCACGCTGGTCGGCGCCGTGCTCGCCTTTTGCCTGAATTTCCTCGCGGCCGAGAACACCTCGCCCGCGCCGTGGCTGCGCTTCACAGTGCGGCGGCTGCTCGAATTCGCCCGCACCGTGCCGGGCATCGTGTTCGCCCTGATCTTCGTCATCGCCTTCGGGCTCGGCCCGATGGCCGGCGTGCTTGCGATTGCGATCCACTCCACCGGCGCGCTTGGAAAGCTGTTCGCCGAGATCGTCGAGAATGCCGACATGAAGCCGGTCGAAGGCGTGCGCTCGACCGGCGCGAGCTGGCTGTCCTGCATGCGCTTTGCCGTGCTGCCGCAGGTGTCGGCCGGTTATGTCAGCTACGCGCTGCTGCGCTTCGAGATCAATGTCCGCGAATCCTCGGTTATGGGCTTTGTCGGCGCCGGCGGCGTCGGACAGGAGCTCGTTGTCGCGATCCGCAAGTTCTATTACTCGGACGTCAGCGCGATCCTGCTGATGATCGTGCTCACGATCTTCATCATCGATATCACCACGGGTTGGCTGCGTGCGCGGCTGTTCGGCGGCGAGGCGCGGTCATGAGGGGGTTCGAGGCGCCCGACGCCGCTGCGCTGCGGACGAAATACCCGGATGTTTTCGACCGGCCCGCCGCGTCGCGCCTGGCGACGCCGGCGATGCTCGCGGCCGCGCTCGCCGTGTTTGTCTTTGGCCTCGTCGATCTCGACTTCTCGCCGGCAAAGTTCCTCTCCGGCCTGCAGCAGCTCGGCTGGATCAGCATGATGATGATGCCGCCCGATCCGGGGTCGTCGCTGCTGCTGTATCTCCATGCGCTCGGCGAGACGTTGTCGATCGCACTGCTCGGCACCACGCTGGCCGCGATCTTCGCGCTGCCGGTCGCGCTGCTCGCGGCGCGCAATATCATCCCGTCGAACATCATCCGCTTCCCGGTACGCCGGTTCCTGGATTCGATCCGCGGCGTCGACACGCTGATCTGGGCGCTGGTCTGGATCAACGTCGTCGGCCTCGGCCCGTTCGCCGGCGTGCTCGCGATCATGGTCTCGGATTTCGGAGCGCTCGGAAAACTGTTTTCGGAGGCGATCGAAGCCGCCGACAAGAAGCAGGTCGAGGGTATCCGCGCCTCCGGCGGCTCCGCCCTGCACGAGATCCGCTTCGGCCTGATGCCGCAGGTGCTGCCCGTGATCGCCGGCCAAGTGCTCTACTTCATTGAATCGAATACCCGGTCGGCCAGCATCATCGGCATCGTCGGCGCCGGCGGCATCGGCCTCCAGCTCGCCGAGCAGATCCGCGTGCTGGAATGGCAGAAGGTGTCGTTCCTGGTGCTGATGATTCTGGTTGCCGTCGCGGTGATCGATTTCATCTCGGGGAAACTGCGCTTCGCCATCATCGGGCGCCGGGCGGTCGCTTGATCCTTCGCCTCTCCCCGCTTGCGGGGAGAGGCCGGAATTTGCGCAGCAAATTCCGGGTG
>JAEWBW010000678.1 GCA_023390955.1 Pseudomonadota bacterium | reverse complement strand
ATCCTGTTTTCGTAAGCGAACAGGACGCAGCGAGGAACGGGATATGCCGATCAACATCGAATATCGCGGGCCCGCCGATCTTCCCGAGATCATCCCGGTGTTTCCATTGCCTGGCGCGCTGCTATTGCCGCGCGGCCAGATGCCGCTCAACATCTTCGAGCCGCGCTACCTCTCGATGGTCGACGATAGTTTTCGCGACGGGCACCGGCTGATCGGCATGATCCAGCCGGATGCTGCGCATTCGCCGAAGGATTCCGACAAGCCGGCCATGTTCCATGTCGGCTGTGTCGGCCGCATCACCCAGCTCGCCGAATCCGGCGACGGCCGCTACATCCTCGAGCTCACCGGCGTCGCGCGCTTCAAGGTGGTCGAGGAGCTCGAGGTGCTGACGGCCTACCGCCAGTGCAAGGTGGACTTCTTCGACTTCATCGACGATTTCACCGCCCGCAAGGGTGAGGACGCCGTCGATCGCGAGGCGCTGCTGGCGGTGCTCGCCGATTTCCTCAAGGCCAACAATCTCAAGGTCGACTGGGAAGGCGTCGAGAGCGCGCCGAACGAGGCCCTGGTCAATGCACTGGCGATGATGTCGCCCTACGGCCCGGCGGAAAAGCAGGCTTTGCTGGAAGCACCCGACCTCAAGACCCGCGCTGAAATCCTGATCGCCGTCACCGAGATGGATCTCGCCAAGAAGCGCACCAGCGGTGATCCGCCACTGCAGTGATCTGACGGCGTCAATGGCCGCGGATGCGCTTGCGGCCGCTCAGCATCGCGCGGATCAGGTTCTCGCGTTGGAGCACGCTCATCAATACGACGCCCAGCACGTGCAGCACGACCAGGATGATGACGAGGTCGGAGGACCAGGCGTGGGTGTCCTCAACCCACCAGACGCCGAAGAAGGCGACCATCACCGACATCGCGCCCGTGATCGTCGAGATGATGAGTGATGCCAGCAGCAGCACCAGCATCAGGGTGCCGGCGGGGTTGAGCCCGATATAGCGTCCGGTGATGCCGCGGCGGAGATTCCAGAGATAGCCGGGAGAGGCGCGGAGCCTGACGCCCATCATGCGGAAGCGCGAATAACGGCTGCCGAAGATCCCCCAGACCAGGCGAAAGACCAGGAGCGCGATCACGCTGTAGCCGGCGATGCGATGCAGCGTGTCATAGACGCTGGGCGTGAACCACGCGATTAGTACGAGCGCAGCAAGAAGCCAGTGCCAGAGGCGCAACGGCAGGTCCCAGACCCGCACCATCCGCGAAACGGTTTGCGGCGGGGATGCCCGTTTGGGCTCCCCGCGCGCATCTGGCACCGTGCCGTCCATCAGACCTGTTATTTCGCGACGGTGTGCTTCAGGCTGAGATCTTCGGGGCTGTAGAACAGCTCGAACAGCTTGCCTTCCTTGACGCCGTAGACCTCGTAGCAAGAGCCCTCGATCTTGGAGCGGCGCACTTCGTAGCCGGCCGCCTTGGCCTTGGCTTCGGCATCGGCCGCGGGCTTCCAGGACGCCTTGTCGAGCTTGGTGCAATCCTTGTAGCCGTCAGCCAGCGCGGCCGAACCGGTGAACATGCCGACCGACAGGGCGATGACAGCGAGACGAATGACCCTCACGAACCTCTCCTTTTGCTTGCGCCCGCAGCGGCTTTGCGCGGGACACCGCAGCGAGGGAAGCGAAGGGGAGGACGAAGTCAACTCGGTGCCGGTTGAGGCTTCTTAGAAGACTTCTAACGACTGCAAAAACGTCAGGAGTCTCCGCAGTTAGGGTGTCGGTGCCGCGCTGCGGCCTTACGCCTCATGAGAGCAGCAACGGGGATGGGATTTCTAGGCCGAGCGGCGAGCCGATGACGCGCGCCCAAGCCAATCGGCCCACGTCAACCGTCCGCGCACGCCGTGACTGACGACAAAACCCATGCCTCGCGCCCGCGCAGGCGAGAGCTTCATCGGCAGTATCTTGCGCCGCAGGGCACAGGCGTCCTGGTATTGTGCGGCCAGCGCCACAAGGCTGAGGTCCTCGGGACCACCAATCTCCACTCGCTCGCCGCGCAGCCCGTCGAAGGCACATGCGACCACATGGTCGGCGACGTCGGACGTGTCGACCGGATTGAACTGCACCTGTGGCATTGGCCACACCGGGAGCCAGGCAAGCCCGGACAGCAGCTTGTCGAGCAAATAGTAGAACGGCATCGCGCGTACGACCGACCAGGACAGGCTGGACGATTGCACCAGCTTCTCCCCGGCAAGCTTGATCCGCGCGTAAGGCAACGTCGCTTCGTCGAGACCGACGATCGAGACGTGCAGGAAATGGTGGACTGATGCATTGCTCGACAGGGAAAGCAGCCGCGCCGTGCCCTCGACATCGACGGCGGACGGAGACCGGAAAAAGTCGATAGGCCGAATACCGCCGCGCCGTGCGATCGGTGAGAGGGTTGCCGCATTGATGACCGTGTCGACGCCACACAGCGCATCCTGTAAGCCGGCCCCCGTTGCGAGATCGCCAGTTGCCCATTCGACATCGGACCGCGCGTGCGGCGACCTCGCGAAGACTCGCACCCGATGGCCGTCGCGAACGAGACGATCGACAATATCCCGACCGAGATGGCCCGTACCTCCGGTTACCAGTACCGATGCCATGCTTCAGCTCCCACCGACTTTGCGCAGCGGATCGCCGGTGGGAACGAGCACCGTTTCGCCGGTGGCGACGAGCGACAGCCCGCCTTGTTCGTCGCCGGCGAACAACTCAGCCCTGGCAAACACCTGTCGACGCCCGGCGCGGATCGTCGTTCCCTTAGCGATGAAGTGATGACCGACGGCTGGCTTCAGGCAGTTCATCGCAAAATGTGACGCGGTGACGGCGCCTACCACGGTCGCGGCGGCGAAGCCGCAGGCGGTATCGAGCAGCGCAGCGATCAGGCCGGCGTGAAGATGTCCCGAATATTGCGTGAGATCATCGCGCCATGTCATGCGGATCGTCACCTCACCATGGCCGGCTTCAACAACGTCGAATCCAGCCAGCCGGTTGAATGCGGCCGATGCGTTGACGGCATTCAGCGTCCGCAGATCGAAGCCGCCCATCATGCTCATGCCAAACTCCATCGTGGCATCCGGTTCTCGAGACTGCTCTTTACGGCTTCGACCTGGTTGGCCGTTCCGAGCAGCGAGGCCTGCTCGGCGGTTTCCGCGGCGAGCCCCCTTGCGACGTCGCGGTCCACTGCGAGATTGAGCAATCGCTTGGCGGCGCGCACCGCATCCGGGCTGCGGGTCGCAATTTCGCGCGCCACTGAAAGTGCGGTCGCAAGCGGATCGTCGACAATCGCCGTCGCGAAGCCATAGACGAGCGCCTGCTCAGCCGAAAACACCCGTCCGGTGTAGGTCAGCTCGCGCACGACGTCCTCGCGGGCAAGATGACGCATCAATTGCGTCCCGCCCATATCGGGCACCAATCCCCATTTGGCCTCGATGACTCCGAGCCTGGTGCCGGACGCGAGATAACGCAGGTCGGCACCAAGTGCGAACTGAAAGCCGCCGCCGAACGCAACGCCATGAACCGCGGCGATCACCGGCACCGGCAGTTCGCGCCAGAGCCAGACGAGATGCTGCGCATAGTTGGCGACTCCGTGGCTCCGCCGCGTCAGGTCGACAGATGGCAGCAGCGGATCGCCCGCTGCGGCGGCGAGAAGCCGGTCCATGTCCAGGCCTGCGCAAAAGGCCCGGCCCTCACCGGCCAGCACGACCGCACGAATATCCTTGCGGTCGTGCAGCCCGGTGCCCGTTTCGATGAGCGCCTCGAACATCGCGGGATCGAGCGCATTGAGCTTGTCCGGACGATTGAGCCGAACACAAGCGACCCCGTCCTCGATCGTCAGACGAACGCGTTTTTCCATCGTGCCACTCCTCGGTATTGCCGATCGGCCGCTGTCAGTAACCGGCTGCAGCCATCACCACGACAGCACTGAGCGCCATCCAGCCAAAATGCCGGCCGCGCGTGGCCCACGCATTGGCGAGGGCCGAGAAGCCGAACACGCAGACGAGCGTGACGACGATCCAGTGACGCGCCGTCTCCGAACCCATGGAGGGCGCCGCCATCAGCAGCACGCCGCCGCCGATCCACGCCACCGTCGAGGCCTGCCAGACCAGGCGGATCAGGGTGCGCAACCGCTCGGGCTCGATGCGCGCGCGGGCAAAGACTTTGGTTTCGCCGAGCACGCCATGAATGATGGCGACGGCGATCGTGACCAGGCCGGCGCATTGCAACAGAATATCGCGCATGACGATGCCTCCATACAGTTATGTATGGTGAGATAGAAGCTGGCGCAGCGCCTGTCAATACACTAGTGTATGGCGCGACAGGGAACCCGATCGATGACCGAGCAACTCTCCGCCGATGACTGGATCAACCAGGGACTGAAGGCGCTCACCAAGGGCGGCTTCACCGCACTGAAGGCCGATCCGCTGGCCAGGGCCATGGGTGTCTCGCGCGGCAGCTTCTATTGGCATTTCGCCGATCTCGGTGCGTTCCATGCCGCCGTGCTGAAGCGCTGGCGCGAGATCGCGGCCGAACAGATCATCGCAGCGGTCGAAGCCGACAGCGACGAGCCGCTGAAGGCGCTGCTGCGCCGGACGTTTGGCGCAAAGCTCGAGCTGGAGCGCGCGGTGCGCAACTGGGCCGCGTTCGATCCCGCCGCGCAAAATGCGGTCCGTGCGATCGACCGCCGCCGGCTCGACTACATCGAGGCGCTGCTCGGCAAGCGCGGGCTTGCGCCGGGAGTGGCCGCGGCCCGTGCGCAGATCCTGTATTGGACGTTTCTCGGCTTTGCCCTGTCGGGCGCACCGGTGCCGGCGGCACGGCTGCAGCCGCTGCTGGACGAAATCCTGCAGATGGTGGCGGCGTGAAGCACAGTGGGCGTGTGCTGCTTTCTATGCTACAGGCAGCCGATCAGCGGAGACCATGATGACTGCGCCCACCGAACGCCCCGAAAACACCGTCGATCCCAAGCTGCTGGAGATTCTGGTGTGCCCGCTGACCAAGGGGCCGCTGGAATTCGATTCCACCAGGCAGGAATTGATCTCGCGTTCGGCAAAGCTCGCTTATCCCATCCGCGACGGCATCCCGATCATGCTGCCGGACGAGGCGCGCAAGATCGATTGAGGGACTTGTAGTCCCACATATTCAGTGGCGTCCCGGCCTAGTGCGCAATTGCGCACGGGGGCCGGGACCCATACTCCCGAAATAGAGTTGGTTTGCTAAGTGCCCACTCCGAATCCCCGTAACCACATCGGCCTGTGTGTATGGGTCCCGGCTTTCGCCGGGACGACGGCGGAGTTTGAGGCGCGAGCCTTCTCCTACAGCACCTCACCCTTCAGCAGCCGCGGCACTTCGCCGGTGAGGCCGGCGGCCTGACGGATGAAGAGGTTTTTCAGCGGCGGGGTGCGGTCGACGATGCCGAGGCCGATGTCGCGGACCGTGCGCAGCAGCGTCGATTCGTTGGAGAACAGGAAGTTCAGCGAGTTGGTGGCGACGCCCATCGCCATGGTGTCGAACCGCCGCCAGCGCTGATAGCGCTCGAGCACGTCGGCCTGGCCGATATCCATGCCGAGCCGCGCGGCATCGACGACGACCTCGGCCAGCGCCGCGACGTCCTTCAGGCCCATGTTGAGGCCTTGTCCCGCGATCGGATGGATGACGTGGGCGGCATCGCCGACCAGCGCCAGGCGATCGCCGATGAAGGAGCGCGCCACGAAATAGGACAGCGGGAACGCACGCGGCTTGTCGAGCGCCTTGATCTCACCGAGATGCAGGCCGAAGCGCTGCTCGAGCGCGCTGTGAAACTCTTCGTCGCTAAGCGCCGTGATGCGCGCGGCTTCCGCGCGGCGCTCGGTCCACACCAGCGACGAGCGCTTGCCCGTGAGCGGCAGGATCGCGAACGGGCCGGCGGGCAGGAAATGCTCTTCGGCGCGGCCCTCGTGATCACGCTCATGGCCGACGGTGACGACGATGCCGGACTGGTCGTACTCCCAGCCATGGGTCGCGATGCCGGCACGCTCGCGCAGTTTTGACCGCGCACCATCAGCGGCGACCAGCAGGCTTGCGGCTACGACGGTGCCGTCACCGAGCGTGACGTCGATGCCGTCGGGCCGCGCATCATACGACGTCACTGCGGTGGCGCGCAGATCGATGCCCGCAGCCTCGGCGCGCGCGACCAGCACGTCGATCAGCTGGCGGTTCTCGATCATATGCGCGAAGGGCTCGCCGGGCTCGACCTCGCCGGCGAAGGTCAGGAAGGTCGGGCGCGTGGCGTCCTCGAGCTTGGAATCGGTGACGACCATGTCGAGGATCGGCTGCGCGCCGGCCTTCACCTCGTCCCAGGCGCCGATCGCCTCGAACAGGCGGCGGCAGGCGGCCACGATGGCGGTGGCGCGAGGATCCCGGCTCGGCCGCATCGCCAGCGCCGGATCCGCCACGATCACGGGGATTTCGGGCCCGAGCCCCTGGCGCAGCGCCACGGCCAGCGCCAGGCCGGCAAACGCGCCGCCGCCGATGACGATACTACCCTGTCCTGACATACAAAAATCCCGGTCAATTCTTGGTCTTGCTAGCAGATGAGAGCTGGGCGAAACAGTGCGGTGAAACAAGGGCGGAACGCCCTTGGTACGTCATTCCGGGGCGCGCGCCAGCGCGAACCCGGAATCCGGAGGATTAGGCGCGAGATTCCGGGTTCGCGCTTCGCGCGCCCCGGAATGACAACCGAGAGCTGACCTATGTCCAAGAGCCTGATCGACCTCATTGCCATCCTCGATATCGAGCAGCTCGAGGTGAATTTGTTCCGGGGCAACAGCCCGAAGA
>JAEWBW010000660.1 GCA_023390955.1 Pseudomonadota bacterium | reverse complement strand
CTGACCTGGTTCAAATGGGAGGCCTACACCACCTGGCTGTCCGGCTTCGCGCTGATGGTGGTGGTCTACTATCTCGATGCCGACCTGTTCCTGATCGACAAGTCCATTCTCGATCTCACGCCATTCCAGGCCGGCCTGTTCTCCTTCGGCAGCCTCGCCTTGGCGTGGCTGCTCTATGAAGCTGCCTGCCGCACCGGCCTTGCGCAGCGCGAGCTTCCCTTTGCGATCGGCGGCTACCTCTTCCTGGTCGCCCTCACCTTCGCCTTCACCCATGTGCTGAGCGGCCGCGGCGCCTTCAACCAGATCGGCGCGATCATCGGCACGATCATGGTCGCGAACGTCTTCGCCGTGATCATCCCGAACCAGAAGAAGATCGTCGCCAGCCTGCTCGCGGGACAGGCACCCGATCCGAAGCTCGGCAAGACCAGCAAGGAGCGCTCGGTCCACAACAACTATCTGACCTTGCCCGTCGTGGTGCTGATGATCAGCAACCATTATCCCCTGCTCTACGCCACCCGCTACAACTGGATCATCGTCGCCATCGTGCTGGCGCTTGGCCCCGTGATCCGTCACTTCTTCAACGCGCGGCATGCGGGCCGCAAATCGCCATGGTGGGTGTGGGGCGTCGCCGCGGCCGGCATGATCGCGATCGGGCTTCTTTCCGCCGCCGGCCCGCGCGAAGTGAAGACCGGTGCGCTTGCCACGCCGCCGACGCTCGCCAATGTCGAGGAGATCGTGATGTCCCGCTGCAGCATGTGCCATGCGGCGGAGCCGGTCTGGGCCGGCATCGTCGTCGCCCCCAAAGGCATCCTGCTCGACGGTCCCGATCACATCCAGCGCAACATCAGGTTGATCGGTCGGGTCGCTGCATGGTCCAGCGCGATGCCGCCGGGGAACATCACCGAGATGACCGGCGAGGAACGCGCAGTGCTCGCCGCCTACATCGCGCATCAGGATTTTTGACGGGATAAGCGATCACGCGTGTTTGCGACCTTTTGCGGAAGGATTTTCCGCATCCGCCTCTGATTTCAAAATGACTCGCCCGCCCGTCCGGCGTAGACAGGAACCAGCTCGGCCGGTTCCATCCGGCCCAAGATCGAAACAAGACCGCTCAGAATAAGACCGCAAGCTGGAGACTTCGTATGGATTTGACCCGTCTCGAAATCAACCGCCGTACCGCGCTGCTGACCTCGGCTGCGATCGCCGCCAACGTCATCAACCCGATGCGCGCGTTTGCGCAGGAGGCCCCGAAGAAGGGCGGCGTCTTCAACGTCCATTACGGCGCCGAGCAGCGCCAGCTCAATCCGAGCCTGCAGGCTTCGACCGGTGTCTACATCATTGGCGGCAAGATCCAGGAGAGCCTGGTCGATCTCGATGCCGACGGCAAGCCGGTCGGCGTGCTCGCCGAGAGCTGGGAAGCTTCGCCCGACGGCAAGACCATCACCTTCAAGCTGCGCAAGGGCGTGACCTGGCACGACGGCAAGTCCTTCACGTCCGATGACGTCGCGTTCACCGCGATGAACATGTGGAAGAAGATCCTCAACTACGGTTCGACGCTGCAGCTGTTCCTCACCGCGGTCGACACGCCCGATCCGCAGACCGCGGTGTTCCGCTACGAACGCCCGATGCCGCTCAACCTGTTGCTGCGTGCCCTGCCTGATCTCGGCTACGTCTCGGCGAAGCACCTCTATGAGAGCGGCGACATCCGCCAGAACCCGACCAACCTCGCGCCCGTCGGCACCGGCCCGTTCAAGTTCGTCAAATACGAGCGCGGCCAGTACATCATCGCGGACCGCAACTCCGACTACTGGCGGCCGAACGCGCCCTATCTCGACCGCATCGTCTGGAAGGTGATCACCGACCGCGCCGCTGCTGCCGCGCAGATGGAAGCCGGCGAGCTGCAATATTCACCGTTCTCGGGCCTCACCATTTCCGACATGGCGCGACTCGGCAAGGACAAGCGCTTCATCGTCACCACCAAGGGCAATGAAGGCAACGCTCGCACCAATACCATCGAGTTCAACTTCCGCCGCAAGGAGCTGTCCGACATCCGCGTGCGCCGCGCGATCGCGCACGCCATCAACGTGCCGTTCTTCATCGAGAATTTTCTGGGCGACTTCGCCAAGCTCGGCACCGGCCCGATCCCGTCGACCTCGGACTTCTATCCCGGCGCCGGCACGCCGCAATATCCCTACGACAAGGCCAAGGCGGCCGCGCTGCTCGACGAAGCCGGCTTCAAACCCGGCGCCGGCGGTGCGCGCTTCTCGCTGAAGCTGCTGCCCGCGCCGTGGGGCGAGGACATCTCGCTGTGGTCGACCTTCATCCAGCAATCGCTCAAGGACGTCGGCATCACCGTCGACATCGTGCGCAATGACGGCGGCGGCTTCCTCAAGCAGGTCTATGACGACCACGCCTTCGACCTCGCCACCGGCTGGCACCAGTACCGCAACGACCCCGCCGTCTCGACCACGGTTTGGTACCGCTCCGGCCAGCCCAAGGGCGCGCCCTGGACCAACCAGTGGGAGTGGAAGGACGACCAGGTCGACAAGACCATCGACAACGCCCTGACCGAACTCGATCCGACCAAGCGCAAGGCGCTTTATGCCGAGTTCGTCAAGGAAGTGAACACGGAGCTTCCGGTCTGGATGCCGATCGAGCAGATTTTTGTCACCGTGATCACGGCGAAAGCGCGCAACCATTCGAACACCCCGCGCTGGGGCTCGTCGAGCTGGCACGATCTTTGGCTTTCCGCGTGACGCGTTTTTCGTCAATATGATGCCATGCGCATCCTGAGCCTTGCGGGGCGGCGGCTCGCCGCCTCGATCCCGACCCTGTTCCTGATCCTGATCGGTGTATTCCTGCTGCTGCAACTGGCGCCGGGAGACACGGTCGATGCGATGATGGCGCAGATGGGCGGCGGCGATGCCGCGACCGCGCGCGAGCTGCGCAAATTCTACGGGCTCGACTTGTCGGTCCCCGCCCAGCTCGCAAACTATCTCTGGCGCCTGGTGCGGCTCGATCTCGGCTTCTCCTCGATCTACGGCAAGCCGGTCGCGACCGTGATCCTGGAGCGGCTGCCGCCGACGCTGCTGCTGATGACGGCCTCGCTCTCCTTTGCCTTCTTCTTCGGCATCGTGTTCGGCGTGATCGCCTCGCGCGCCCTGAACCGGTGGCCGGATACGTTGATTTCCACCCTCGGCCTGATCTTCTACGCCACGCCGTCGTTCTGGTTCGGCCTGATGGCGATCGTGCTGTTCTCGATCTATCTGCAATGGCTCCCCGCCGGCGGGTTCGAGAATATCGGCGCGGTGCAGAGTGGCTTCTCGCGCGTGATCGACATCGCGCAGCATTTGATCCTGCCGACGCTGACGCTCGGGCTGATCTTCCTTGCGATCTTTCTGCGCATCATGCGCGCCTCGATGCTGGAGGTGCTGAACCTCGATTACGTCCGCACCGCGCGCGCCAAGGGGCTGGACGAGACCCGCGTCGTGATGGGCCACGTCCTGCGCAATGCGCTGCTGCCGATGGTGACGCTGATCGGCCTGCAGGCCGGCACCATGCTCGGCGGCTCCGTCGTGGTCGAGAGCGTGTTCTCGTTGCCGGGCCTCGGGCGGCTCGCCTATGAATCCGTGGTCCAGCGCGACCTCAACACGCTGCTTGGCATCGTCTTCGTCTCGGCGCTGCTCGTCATCACCGTGAACTTCCTCGTCGACCTCCTCTACGCGCGGCTCGACCCGCGCATTTCGGCGGAGGGCTGAGATGGACGCAGTGAAACGCTATTTCCGCAGCCCGGCAGCCGTGATCGGCCTGTTGCTGCTGCTGGTCGTGGTCGCGATGGCGCTGAGCGCCGGCATCCTCTATCCGCGCGATCCGCTGGCGCTCGCCGGCCGTCCGCTGGTCTGGCCGTTCAGCAATCCGCGCTTCCCGCTCGGCACCGACAATTCCGGCCGCGACATCGCCGCACAGATTTTTTACGGCTCGCGCATCTCGCTGTTGATCGGGGGCGTCGCCACCGCAATCGCGGTCGCCATCGGCACGCTGATCGGCGCGTTCGCCGGCTATTACGGCGGCTGGGTCGACACCGTCCTGATGCGGATCACCGAAGCGTTCCAGACCCTGCCGAACTTCGTGCTGCTGCTGGTGCTGGTCGCCGTATTTGGCTCGACGCTGACCACGGTGACGATCGCGATCGGCATCGTGTCCTGGCCGGCGCCGGCGCGGCTCACCCGCGCCGAATTCCTGTCGCTGCGCAACCGCGAATTCGTGCAGGCGGGCCGCACCCTCGGCATGAAGGATCTGCAGCTCATCCTCGGCGAGATCCTGCCGAACGCACTGCCACCGGTGATCGTCTATGCCAGCGTGGTGATGGCGCTCTCGATCCTGCTCGAAAGCGCGCTTGCCTTCCTGCGCTTGTCCGACCCCAACGTCGCCTCCTGGGGCAATCTGATCGGCCTCGGGCGCGACGTGCTGCGGGTGCAATGGTACGTCTCAGCCATTCCCGGCATCGCCATCCTCGTCACCGTGCTTGCGGTGTCGCTCGTCGGCCAGGGCCTCAACGATGCGCTCAATCCGAGGCTGAAGAGCCGATGAGCGCTGCACCCGTTCTCGCCCTGGAAAACCTGAGCGTGCGCCTGCCCAAAGGCGCCGACCGCACCCACGCGCTCGACGACGTCTCGCTGACGATCGCCTCGGACGAGATCCTCTGCATTGTCGGCGAATCCGGTTCTGGCAAGTCGATGATGGCCAACGCCATCATGCGGCTGTTGCCAAATGAGGTGGCGATCGAGCGCGGACGGATGATGTTTGATGGCCGAGATCTCTGCGCGGCGAGCCCGGCCGAGATGCGCGACATCAGGGGCGACGGCATCGCCATGATCTTTCAGGAGCCGATGACCGCGCTCAATCCGCTGCGCACCATCGGCGACCAGGTCGGCGAGATGTTTTCGGTCCACACCGATCTCTCCAGGGCCGAGATCAATGCCAGGGTTCTGGCCCTGCTCGAGGACGTACGCATCCCCAATCCGAAGCAGGCGGCGAAGGCCTATCCGCACGAGCTCTCCGGCGGCCAGCGCCAGCGCGCCATGATCGCGATGGCGCTCGCACTCGACCCAAAGCTGCTGATCGCGGACGAGCCGACCACGGCGCTCGACGTCACCACGCAGGCACAGATCCTGAAATTGATCCGCGATTTGCAGCGGCGGACCAACACCGCGGTGCTGTTCATCACCCACGATTTCGGCGTCGTCGCGGAGATCGCCGACCGCGTGGTGGTGATGCAGCACGGCCGCATCGTCGAGCAAGGCCCGACCGATCAGGTGCTGAACCACCCGACGCATGCTTACACGAAGCAGCTCATCGCCGCCGTGCCGCCGCTGAAGGCGCCGCCGCCGCGAAAGCTGTCTACGAACAACATCCTCACCATCGCCAACGTCTCGAAGACCTACCGCACCGGCGGCTTTCTCGGCCGTGGCGCGCGCGTCACTGCCGCGGTGAAGGACGCCTCGCTGGTGCTGCCGCGCGGCGCGACGCTCGGCATCGTCGGTGAATCCGGCTCGGGTAAGTCGACGCTCGCACGCTGCATCGTGCGGCTGATCGATCCCGACAGCGGCGCGATCCTGCTCGAAGGCAAGGACTGGGCAAAACTGTCCCGCGACGAGGTCCGCCGCGAGACCCGCCACATCCAGATGGTGTTTCAGGATCCCTTCGCTTCGCTCAACCCGCGGCGCAAGGCGGCGGAGCTGGTGGCGCAGGGACCAATCGTTCACGGCACGCCGCGCGCCACGGCGATCGCGGAAGCCAGGGAGCTGTTCGCGCTGGTCGGGCTAGATCCCTCCGCCGGCGACCGCTTTCCGCACGAATTCTCCGGTGGCCAGCGCCAGCGCATCGGGCTTGCCCGCGCACTCGCGCTGAAGCCGGACGTGCTGATCGCGGACGAACCGGTCTCCGCGCTCGATGTCTCCGTGCAGGCCCAGGTGCTCAAACTGCTCGGCGAATTGCGTGCGCGGCTCGGGTTGTCAATCGTCTTCATCACCCACGATCTGCGCGTCGCTGCGCAAGTCTGTGACATCGTCGCGGTCATGAAGGACGGTGAAATCGTCGAGCATGGGTTGGTCGCCGACGTCTTCGGTCGGCCGCAGCATCCCTATACGCAGGCGCTGATCGCCGCCGTTCCCGGCGGCGAATTTTCCGCGCAGCACGAGGCCGCTGTGGCGGACTGACGTCGTTCAGTCCAGCCTGTTCCACTTCGACAGCGCGGGCGCTGCCACCGTCCAGGGGATGAACGGCACGAGCTTGCGCACCAGGCCGTGGAAGGGAATCGCGACCGGCTTTGTGAACGGCAACGCGAGCTCTTCCTCCGGCGTTCCCTGCACCGCCTTCGCGAACTCGCGGCCGAGCCCCATCGTCAGGGCAACGGCGCGACCGTTGCAACCGGTCCAGCCATAGGCGTTCGGACCGAGCCGATGCAGACGCGGCATGAAGTCGGTGCTCATGCCGACATAACCGTTCCAGACATAGTCGAAATTGACGTCGCCGATCTGCGGCCACAGCCGCTGCAGCCGCTCCCTGATCTTCACCTTCAGCCGCTCGGTCTTGTCGCCGGGACCAATGACCTGGCCGCCTGTCACGAGGCGATTGCGCGCGTCGTAGCGTGCGAAATAGAGCTCCGGATTGGTGTCGGACATCGCCTGCCGGCCGGGGATGATGGTCTTGCGGATGTTGTCCGACAGCGGCTGCGTCGCCATCTGCCAGGACAGGACCGGCATCACCTCATAGGCGATCTCCGGCACGAGTTTTTTAGTGAACTCGCCGCTATAGGCGTTGGTCGCCATCACCAGCGCGCGGCCGGTGATCTCACCCTTTGCGGTCTTCACCACCCATTCGTCGCCGCGCCGCTCGAAGCGCGTCGCCGGCGAGCGTGCATAGATCCGCGCGCCAAGGCCGAGCACGGTGCGCGCCAGCCCGCGCGCCAGCGCGAGCGGATTGATGTGGCCGCCGGTCTTGTTCCAGAAGCCACCATACCAGGCGTCCGAGCCGAGCATGTCCCTGACCTGCTCGCGCGAGAGCAACTCGACCGGTGCGCCGAATTTCGACCATTGCCGCACCCGCCGCTCGGCGATGTCGGTACGGTCTTCCAGATGGACCGGCTGGATCCAGCCGTTCTGCTCCTGCTCGGCCTTGATGTCGTAACGCCTGGCGATATCGAACAGGATCGAGGCGCTGTCGCGCAACAGGCCGACGAAGCGCTCGCCCGCGGCGCCATGCTTCGCGATGATGTCCTCGGGATCGGGTTTTGACAGCGTCGGGATCACCTGGCCGTTGTTGCGGCCCGATGCACCCCAGCCGGGCTCGGCCGCCTCCACGATCGCGACATCGACGCCGGCCTCGCGCAGATGCAGTGCCGTGGACATGCCCGTGAAGCCGCCGCCGACCACGATCACGTCGGCCGCTTGCGAGCCGGTGAGCTCCGGCAATTCAGGCCCTGCCGGCGTGACGGCCGCCCACAGGGAATTCGGCCAGGTGATGGTGGAATTATCGGTCATCATGCATCCCAGAGTTTCGCCGGATACCGCATCTGCAACAGCGGTGGTTGACACCAGCTAGCAGGTGCGTTGTCGTGGTTCCAGCCCAACCAATTTTGCCGGGGAAATCAAGTGGCACTCAAGAACGTCATCGGAATCGACCACGCCGTGGTCATGGTGAAGGACCTCGATCAGGCCGCCGAAAACTACAAGCGGCTCGGCTTCACGGTGTCGCCGCGCGGCACCCACAGCGCGCACATGGGATCGGGCAATTACACCATCATGTTCGACCCCGACTATATGGAATTGCTCGGCGTGCTCGCAGCGACAGAACATAATGCTCCGGCGCGCGCCTTTCTGGAAAAGAACGGCGAGGGCATCGAGCGCATCGCCTTCACCGCGATCGACTCCACCGCGGGCGCCGAAGAGATCCGCGCCAAGGGATTGCCGCCGGTCGGCCCCGTCGATTTCGAGCGGCCGGTGACGCTGCCGAACGGCACGGTCTCGGCGGCGAAATTCCGTGTCTTCCAGTGGCCGGTCGCTGAAGCCCCGGGCGGCGTGCGCATCTTCGCCTGCCAGCACAAGACCCGTGAGACCGTGTGGATTCCCGAGCTGATGAAGCACGCCAATGCGGCCAAGCGCCTGAAGCAGGTGCTGATCGCCTCCCCCGATCCCGCCAAGGAAGCCGCGCATCTATCACGCCTGATCGATCGTGAGCCGCGGACGGAAGCCGACGGCGCCGTCAGCGTCCCCTCCGGCGGCGATCGTGCCGACTTCGTGTTCCTGACGCTGGACCAACTCTGCAAGCGCTATCCCGGCGTCTCGCTCGCCGGCGTTCCCGAGCGCGCCGGCGCGGGCCTCGTGTTCGTCAGCGGCGATCTCGCCGCGACCGAGAAGGCGCTGGGCTCAGTCGCAGTACGCAGCGGAGCGGCGATCTGCGCGGCCCCGAAGGCTGCCAACGGCACCCTGCTCGCCTTCGTTGCAAGCTGAAGGCACTGAAGCTCCCACAACGTCATGCCCGGGGCGCATCTTCGCACTAGACGTCCCGGGCATCCACGTTCTTCGCGCCACCGAGATCGCGATGCGCAAGGATTTTCCGACAAGCTAGCCGGCGCCCCATCGCCGGCATGATCGATATCGTCGTGGAACTCGCAACGAGCCCGCACTTCATTACCGCTTTGGCGCCACGCGACACGTGATTTCCCGGAGCAGCATCACGATTTCTGCTGCGGGAACACCGTACTAACACCGACGGAACCGCTGGAATCGCAGCTTCGCCGCAATTGCGGTTAAGAAGCTCCTATCGCCAGCGCAGCGCTGGCTCGTTCATCCCACAGTTCGAGGACTTCCCAGCAATGCGATTTGTCGTCGCGGCTTTCGTCGCGTGCCTAGTGCTGACCTGCGATTTCAACGTCTCGTCGTTCCAGCAGATTTCAACCTCCGAAAAGACCGCGGCGCAAGGCGAAGCCGCATCGCGCTTCGTACCGCTGCTCGAGCTGTTCGTCGCGAGCGTGCAGGCCATCGAGCAGGCCAGCGCGCGCGCCGAGCTCGCGCCCGTCATCGCGACGAGCGATGAGGCACCTCCCGCCGCCGAGCCGCCAATGTCGGAGTCCGACAAATTCTGCCACGCGCTGCGCGAAGCTGCCGAAGCCAGCCGCATTCCGGTGGCCTTCTTCGCGCGCCTGCTCTGGCAGGAAAGCCGCTTCCGCTCTAACGAGGTCAGCCACGCTGGCGCACAGGGCGTCGCGCAGTTCATGCCGGGAACGGCAGCGGAGGTCGGCCTCGATGATCCCTTCGATCCGATGAAGGCGCTGCCCGCCTCGGCAAAGCTGCTGAGCAAGCTGCGTGATGATTTCGGCAATCTCGGCCTCGCCGCAGCCGCCTACAATGCAGGCCCCGGCCGCATCCAGAAATGGCTGAGCAAGGAAAGCGTGCTGCCGCGCGAGACGCGCGACTATGTCCGCATCATCACCGGCACCCAGGCCGAAGACTGGATCGAAGAATCCGACAAGCTTGCGATCCGCATCGACCTGCCGCGTGAAGCGCCCTGCGAGGGCATCGGCGGCCTGTCCAAGAGCAAGGATATCGCCTTCGTTCCGGCTTCGCCCGCGGCCAGCATGATGACGCTGATCCGCAAGGCCGAAGCAAAGATCTCAAATCGCGCGCGCAAGCATTTTGCGATGATGCTCAAGCGCAATGCGCGCGGCAGCATTGCGCGGGCCGGCAAGGCCCGCAGCATGATCGCGGCACGTACGACCAAGGGCGCAAAGAGCCGCGCCATCCGCATCGCCTCGCGCTCGCGATCTTCGAGCTAAGGGGGAGCCGGTCTAGACCGGCTTCTCGTCGTCGGTCACCGGCGACGTCACCACCAGAAAGACGAGGTCGACGAGGCCGGAATTCGAGATGGCGTGCTCGACGCCGGGCGGCAGGAAGATCACGTCGTGCTTGCGCACGACATGATTCTTGCCTGCGATCTCCATCAGGCCCTCGCCTTCGAGCACGTGATAGACCTGCTCCTGTACCTTGTGATGATGGCGCGCGACATAGGCCATCGGCTGATACATCGAGATGCGGTAGTCGATGTGCCGCGCGCCTGAGTTCTCCGGCATCACCAGCGGCTTCGACAGCGCCCCGCCAAAATGATTGGGGAATTCGCGCCAGGGCACCTCGGCGATGTGGCGGATGAAGGCGCCGTTGCTCTCCTGTGCCATGACAAGTCTCCCTTCGGGTCAGTTCACCAGCGCGCCGCCGTCGACATAGACGATCGCGCCGGTGGCAAAGCCGTTGGCCATGAAACTCAGGATCTGCTGCGCGATATCGTCGGCCATGCCGACGCGGCCGACCGGAAGCGCAGCCGCGGTCTTTTCCAGCATCTCCTTGCGCGCCGCCTCGGGCATCGCGGCGCGGATCGGCGTATCGATCACGCCGGGCGAGACCGCGTTGACGCGCACCGGCGCAAGCTCGAGCGCCAGAGCACGGGCGAGTGATTCCAGCGCGCCATTGGCCGCGCTGATGATCGCCGAATTTGGACGCGGACGGACGCTAAGGAAGCCGGTGACGAGCGTCAGCGAACCGCCGGGTCGGATCTCGGCCTCGCGCGCCACACGCCAGGCGCCCCAGAATTTTCCTTCCATCGTGCCGCGCACATCCTCCATTGCGACGCTCTTGAACGGACCGGTCTTGAGCTGCGCTGCGGTCAGCACGACGTGATCGACCGGACCGGTACGGCGGAACAGATTGGCCACGCTCTTGTCGTCGGTGACGTCAGCGGGGATCGCGATGACGTTGAGCCGCTCGGCGACCGGATCGAGCTTGGCCGCGTTGCGCGAGGCGATGATCACGTCGGCGCCCTGCCGCTTGGCAAGCTCGGCTGTCGCTAGCCCGATCCCCGAGGAGCCGCCGACCACTACGACCTTCTTGCCTGCAAGCGTCATTCTCTCTTCCCTTCGACGTGATTGAATGTCTTCGCGCCTAGTCCGGCTGGAAGCGCGTGCCGATGCCGGCCTTGCTCTGGCCGAGGCCCGGCAACTCCCAGACGCCCGCGCCTGACGGATTGACGTCGGCAGCGATATCGACGTCGATGAGGTAGGGCCGGTTGGCTGCGATGCCCTTGCGGATGGCCTCACCGAGATCGCCGGCGCGATCGACCCGCACGCCCTCGACGCCGCAGGAGCGCGCCATCGCGGCAAAGTCCGGGTTGTAGCGCTCGCCCGTCTCCGGATGTTTGAAGTCGGTCGCAAGCTCACGGCCGCCGAGATAGCCGCGCTGCAGGCCGCGGATCGAGGCGTAGGCAAAATTGTTCCAGACCACCCAGACCACCGGCAGATTGTATTCGACCGCCGTGCCCAGCACATTGGCGTGCATGAAGAAGGCGCCGTCACCGCACACCGACACGCAGGGGCGATCGGGAGCCGCGAATTTCGCGCCCATCACGCCGGCGACGCCAAACCCCATCGGGCCAAAGCCCATCGAGCCGATCAGCGAATCCGGGCGCTTCGGCTTGCAGAAGCCGAGCAGCCAATTGTGGTGTACGCCGATGTCGGAGACGAGGATCGCATCCTCCGGCAGCGCCTTGTCGATCTCGGCGGCGGCGCGCTGCGGATTGATCGGCGTGGTGTCGTCGGAGAAGCCGGGCGCGACGAACTTGTCCCACTCCTTGCGATAGCCGTCGATCTGCGCCAGCCATTTCTTGCGCGCGTCGGACTTCTTGAAGAGATTGTCGCGGCGATCGAGCTCGGCATGGACCTGCCGCAGGAATGTGCGGACATCGGCCATCAGGCCGAGCGCGACGGGATAGTTGCGGCCGATCTCTTCCGGATCGATGTCGACATGGATCAGCCGCGTCGGCGGAATCGTGAAGGAATAACCGGGAATCCACGAGCTCGAGGTGCGGTCATCGAAGCGGACACCGAGCGCGAGCAGCACGTCGGCCTGGCGCGCGGCGTGATTGGCCTGGTAATGGCCGGCGCGCGCGACGAGACCGAGCGCGAGGGGATGATTGACGTCGAGCGCGCCGAGGCCGCTGGCGGAGGCCGCGACCGGAATCTGCAGGCGCTCGGCGAGTTTGCGCAACTCTTCAGCGGCTCCGCCATAGCGCACGCCCTGCCCCACCAACATCACCGGCCGCTCGGCCGAGAGCAGCATGTCGACGGCCTTCTCGACACCTTCGGGGTCGGCGCCACAACGGCTGGAGATGTTTGCGTTCCACGCGATCGCCTTCGGCGCCTCTTCGGCAGCCGACTCCATGAAGACGTCGAAGGGCACGTCGACCACGACGGGCCCCGGCCGGCCCGTGATCATCGTCTTCCACGCCTGCCGCACCGCGAGCGGCACCATCTCTCCGCGGGTCGGCTGAAACACCTTCTTGCACATCGTGCGCACGGTGGAGGGAAAGTCGGCCTGATAATGCCGGTACATCTCCTGAAACGCGCCGCGATTGAACTGGCTGGTCGGCACGTTGCCGGTGATCGCCATGAACGGCACGGAATCGAGATACGCGTTGGCCAGCGAGATCGGCAGGTTGGCCGAGCCGGGACCACAGGAGGTGAAAGTCGCGGTGGGGCGGCCGGAGACGCGGTAATAAACGTCGGCCATGAAGCCCGCGACGCTCTCGTGATGAACCGAGATCGTCTTGATCTCCTGGGAGCGCTCGTACAACGCGTCGATGAACTGGATGTTGCCGTGGCCGCACAGCCCGAACACCTGCGGCACCTTCTCCTGGATCAGATAGTCGACAATGACCTGGGCGCCATTGAGCATGTTTGCCGGCATCAACTCGTCTCCCTCGGGCCGTGCGACTTCTTGTGGTTCAACCCAGCCGGTCGCTCGCGAGCCGCGGGCACCCTATTTCTCATAATGCTGTACGTCAATTTATATTGTGGTAGGCTCGTCCCTCGGGAAAACGCCGGGCTCCGGTGCCATCGCAAATGCGACGCGTGCTACTGTCGGGCCATGACGGATTCACCAGAGGGGATTCTTCCTTGAGATCGCGCACCAAGCCCGCGACCGGCGAGAAGGCCGGCGCAAAATCGAGCGACAAGCCGGCCGGCGCGAAAGCGGCAATCGCAAAGCTCGTCCCCGCTGCGCAGACCGATGGCGACGACGATGCCGACGAGAAGCAGCGCGGCGGCGGCGTGCAATCGCTCGGACGCGCATTCTCGATCCTGGAGGAAGTGGCGCGTCATCGCGAAGGGGTTGGCCTCGCGGATCTCAGCAAGCGGGTCGGCCTGCACAACTCGACCACGTTCCACCTCGCAAAGACGCTGGTCTCGCTCGGCTATCTCCGCCAGGAGAAGGACAGCAAGCGCTACCGCATCGGTCGGCCGTTGTTTGCGCTCGCGGCCTCCGCGCTCGACGAGATCGAGATGGTCAATGTCGCAACGCCGGTGCTGGAGGAATTGTCGCGGGAAACCAGCGAAAGCAGCCATTTTGCCGTGCGAATGGGCGATGCCGTCGTCGTCATCGCCCGCACCAGCGGACCCGGCGCGTTCCAGCTCACCGACCGCGTCGGCGTGGTGCGGCCGGCTCATTGTACCGCGCTCGGCAAGATCATCCTGGCATCGCTGCGGCCGGAGCAGCTCAAGCGCTACATCGACCATGCCGAGTTGAAGCCGTCGACGCCCAAGTCGATCACCGACCCGGCCGTGCTGCTCCGCGAGATCGCCGAGGTGCAGCGCACCGGCGTCGCCTTCGACGATGGCGAGTTCAACATGGAAGTTCGCTGCGTCGCCGTGCCCGTGACCGATTTCACCGGACAGGTGGTCGGCGCGCTCGGCATTTCCGGCCCGATCTGGCGGCTGTCGAACCAGTCGCTGCACGCTGGCGCGCAGGTCGTCCAGGCCGCCGCCGACCGCCTGTCGGCGGAATTCGGCGCCAAGGACCGCGCGCACAAGGCGCTCAACCAAAAAGCCTGAGGCTCCGCGCAAGCGGCGATTTTGCCGGTTGACACCGGCGATGGCGTTCGGGATTATCCTCCAGCATTAGAAAAACGTCTCTCACAATATCGCATGGCCGATAATGAAAGGGGGACACCACGATGCACCCCGGGAGGAGAGAGATGATGACCCGTACCAGCCGACGGACATTGTTGAAGGGCGGCGCTGCGTTTGCCGGCGCGTCCGCGTTTGGCTTTCCTGCGATCGTGCGCGCGCAGGCAGAAAAGATCAGGATCGGCCATCTGACCCCGCTCACCGGCTTTCTCGGCGTGATCGGCTCCTACGCCCAGCTCGGGGTGAAGCTCGCAGCCGAGGAGATCAATGCCAGCGGCGGCATCATGGGCAAGCAGATCGACCTGCTCTCGGAAGATTCGATCAATCCGGCGACCGCCTCGACCAAGGCGCAGCGCATGCTGGAGCAGGACGGCGCGGTGGTGTTGTTGGGCGAGATCTCCTCGGCCTCATCGCTCACCATCATGCAGGTCGCCGAGCGCAACAAGAAAGTGTTCTTCTCGACTGGAGCGCGCTCCGACGCGCTGCGCGGCAAGAGCTGCAACAAATACTCCTTCCACTGCGACATCCCGAATACGGTGATGGTCAACGCGGTCGGCACCGCGCTGTCGCAGAAGGGTATGGTGAAGGGCAAGAAGTTCTTCACGCTGACCGCCGACTACATCTTCGGTCACGACCTGCTCAAGGCCGCCAAGGGCTTCTTCGGCTCGCATGATGCAACGCTGATCGGCGACGAGTTGATCGCGACCGACGTCACCGATTTCAGCCCGTATCTGCTCAAGGTGCGGCAGGCCAAGCCCGACGTGGTCTGCTGCAATCTCGCCGGCAACCAGGTGACCAACCTCGTCAAGCAATATGCCGAGTTCGGCTTCCCCTACCCGCTGGTCGGCTTCAACCTCAACACCGGCGACGCCTGGGCGGCGGGCGCCGGCAATCTCAGCGGCACCTGGCCGACGGTCTGGTACCACACGCTGGACAACCCCGGCTCGAAGGCCTTCGTCGCGGCCTTCACCAAGAAATACGGCAAGCCGCCGGAGAACCACGCCTGGATCGAATACATCACGCTGAAACTGCTGGCGGAGGCGATCAGCACGACCAAGTCGACCGACAGCGCCGAGCTGATCGCCTATTTCGAGAAGCAGTCCCAGTTCGACATCATGAAAGCGCGAAAGGCCTATTTCCGCTCGTGGGATCACCAGCTGGTGCAGGAGGCTTATCCGTTCACGGTGAAGCCGAAGGACCAGATGAAGGACCAGTGGGACATGCTGGTGCTCGGCGATGCGGTGCCGGCGGCGAATGATCCGCTCGAGCAGATCTATCCGACCAAGGAACAGAACCCCTGCGAGATGAAGGCCTGACGCGCCACGGCGCGGAAAGCCGATAGCAATCAGCGGCGCCGGCCCTGCCGGCGCCGTTTTGCCAAATTCGTCACGACGAGATGATCGCAACATGCAGTTCGAGTTCTTGCTGGAACAGGTGGTCAATGGCCTCGTGCTCGGCGGCTATTACCTCCTGATCGCGCTCGGGCTGTCGCTAATCTTCTCCGTCGGCGGCATCGTCAACCTCGCGCACGGCGCCTTCTACGCGCTCGGCGCCTATGTCTTCGTCGAGATCCAGCGCAAAGCCGGCTTTGCGACGGCCGTGATCGTTTCGCCTCTTGCCGTGGCTTTGCTCGGCATCCTCTTCGAGCGCTTCATCCTGCGCCGCTTCTACACCGCCGATCCGCTGCTCAGCCTGCTCGTTACCTTCGGCCTTGCGATGGTCGCGGAACAGGCCATCCGGATGATCTGGGGCGCGGCTCCCGTGTCGGCCGAAATTCCGCAGACCTATCGCGGCTCGGTGATCGTCGGCGACTTCCTGTTCTCGCGCTATCGCCTGCTGATCCTTGCCGTGGTCGCCGCCGTGTTGTGCGGGGTCTGGCTGCTGCTGCACAGAACCTCGTTCGGGCGCGTCGTCCGCGCCGGCATCCAGCGGCCGGACATGGTCGCCGCCCTGGGCATCCGGCTGCAGCCATACATGACCGCGATCGTGATGCTCGGCGTCGGCATGGCCGCGCTCGGCGGCGCGTTCTTCGCACCGATCACGACCGTGCATCCGGCGATGGGGGCCGAGATCATGACGATCGCCTTCGTGGTCGTGGTGATCGGCGGCCTCGGCAGTTTCTGGGGCGTCATCATCGCCGCCCTCCTCGTTGGCGTCGTGCGCGGTATCGCCATCCATTTCGAGCCGGCGGCGGGCGAGGCCTCGATCTACATCCTGATGTTCTTCGTGCTGCTGGTGCGCCCGCGCGGCCTGCTCGGCGAGCGGATCGAGAAGTTCGAATGATGCGCGCCTCACCTCTCGACCGGCTGAAGCCGCTACTGATCGCCATCGTCGCGGTGATTGCGCTGCCTTTCCTGTTGCGGGCGCTCGGCCTGTCGATCAACACCGGCACCTGGGTGATCGGGCTTGCCATTGCCGCGATGGGGCTCAACCTCTGCATCGGCTACACCGGCCTCGTCTCGTTCGGCCACAGCACCTGGTTCGGCATCGGCGCGTACGCCGCCGGCCTGATCCAGCTCCGCTATTTTCCTGGCCAGATCTGGCTGCCGTTGCTGCTCTCGATGGTCGTCGTCGCAATCGCTTCAACAGCAGTCGGCATGCTGATCCTGCGGCGACGCGGCGTCTATTTCTCACTGCTCACGCTGGCGCTGGCCGCGCTGGTCTATACGACCGCGTTCCGCTGGACGAGCCTGACCGGCGGCGAGGACGGGCTCGGCGGGCTGAAGCGCGGCAACATCGGCCCGGTCAACCTCGACAACGCGCTCGCCTTCTACGCCGTCGTCGCCGCGATCGGCCTCGTCGTCCTCTACGTGCTGATGCGGCTGGTGCGCTCGCCGTTCGGCCACGTGCTGGTCGCGATCCGCGAGAACCAGTTGCGTGCGACGTTCCAGGGCTATCCCGTCGAACGCTACAAGCTGGCGGTGTTCGTGATCTCCGCCGTGGTGACCGGCCTTGCCGGCGCGCTGATCGGGTTCCTCAATTACCTCGTCTCGGCCGAAGCCGTCTCGGTGCCCTTCGCCGGCGAATTGCTGGCCATGGTCGTGATCGGCGGCATGCGCAGCCTGCTCGGCCCCGCGCTCGGCGCGCTGTTCTTCATCCTGTTCCGGGAGTTGTTCTCGATCTGGACCGGCGACTGGCTGTTCTGGTTCGGCCTGACCTTCGTCGCGTTCGTGATGTACTCGCCAGGCGGCCTCGTCGGCATCGGCACGCTGATCATGCGCCGCCTGCGCCCGCCGGCGGAAGAGTCGGCGGCAATGAGCCGGCGCAAGATCTTTGACGGCCTACCTCTGCCCGCCTTCCTCCGCCCTGAAGCCTTGAGCGGAACAGTGCTCGAAGTCCGCGGCGTCTCGAAGAAGTTCGGCGGCATCCGCGCCGTGCACGATGCCAGCCTCGATGTCGGCGCCGGCGAGGTGCACGCACTGATCGGCCCGAACGGCGCCGGCAAGACCACGCTGTTCAACCTGGTCTCCGGCCTCTACGCGCCTGACCAGGGCACCATCCGCCTCAGGGGACGCGACATCCACGGCGTGCCGTCCAACCTGATCTGCCACCAGGGCCTGGCGCGCTCGTTCCAGATCACGAACCTGTTTCGTGGACTGACCATCTACGAGAATTTGCGGTTGTCGCTGCAGGCGCGGCGACCGATGCGCTTCAACATCTGGAACGACATCGACGCCTACGAGGAGATCCACGCTGAGACCGCCGAGCTGATGAAATTCCTCGGGCTCGAAGGCATCGAGACCATCGAGGGCGGCGAGCTCTCCTATGGCGGGCAACGGCTGGTCGACCTCGGCATCGCGCTCGGCTCGAAGCCGCAGGTGCTGCTGCTCGACGAGCCGCTCGCAGGGCTGGCCGCCGCCGAACGCGAGCGCGTGTCGAACCTCGTCAAGAACATCGCGGCCAACATCCCCGTGCTGATCGTCGAGCACGACATCGACCGCGTGCTCGGTCTGTCCAAAACGGTCACGGTGATGAACCAGGGCGAGGTCCTGATGTCGGACTGCCCGAGCGCGGTGCGGGCGGATGTGCGGGTGCAGGAAATCTACACCGGCAAGGGCATTCCCGCCGTCGTCCACCAGCGTTCGGACGAGACCCGGGCCGCGGCAGGCACCGTGCTGCGCGTCGACGGCATCAACACCTTCTACGGCAAGAGCCACATCCTCAACGACGCCTCGCTCGACGTGCGCGAAGGCGAGATCGTCGCGCTGCTCGGGCGCAACGGCGCCGGCAAGTCGACATTGTTGAAGACCGTCGCGGGCCTCGTTCCGGCGGCATCGGGCAAGATCGATTTTCGCGGCGCCGATATCGCGCGGCTCGCGGCGCCCGACATCGCCCGGCGCGGCGTCGGCTACGTGCCGCAGGGCCGCGGCCTGTTCGCCGGCATGAGCGTGCGCGAGAACCTCGCGCTCGGGCGGCTGGCGCGCAAGACCGACGGCAGCGACGGCGTGGTCTGGGACGAGGAGCGCATCCTGCACACCTTCCCGCGGCTAAAGGAGCGCATGAACGTCGCCGCCGACTATCTCTCCGGCGGCGAGCAGCAGATGGTCGCGGTCGCCCGCGCCATGTCAGGCAATGTCAACCTGCTGTTGCTCGACGAGCCCTTCGAGGGCCTGGCGCCGGCCGTGACGCTCGAATTGTTCGAGGTGTTCGACAAGCTGCGCCAGCACATGTCGATCGTGATCGTCGAGCACAATCTCGACCTCGTGCTGGCGCTCGCCGACCGCGTCTTTGCGCTGGAGCGCGGCGCCGTGTTCCATGAGGGACCGGCAACGCCGCTGCTGAACGATCTCGGCTACCGCAAGCAGATTTTATGGCTGTAGCTTCGAACCGGATGATCAATACCTCGCCGTGAGCGGCTGGCCCCAGTTGAACCGCCAGACCAGCTCGGTCCGCACCGTCTGCACGCTGGGGCGGTTGCGTTCCGCGAAGGCGATCGGGCCGACCGGACCGCAAAGCGCCGCCGTGCCGCAATTGACGGGCGAGGTCTGCCAGTTGTACTCGGCCCACCGGTACTCGGTCTTCCAGAACAGGCCCGGCAGCCAGTCGAGCGCGTATTCCGTGCCGGCACCGACGAACCAGCCCTGATGCGTGCGGGCGGGAAGCTGCAGCCCATTGCGAACACCGATGGTGGGGAACACCGCGCTGAAATAGTCGAAGCCGTCGAACCTCGCCTCGGTATAGCCGCCGGATACGTATGTCAGCAGTTGCGGCGTGACGAGCACGCCGGCCCGGCCGCCGACCGACCAGGACGAGCGCAGCTTTTCCACGCCCTGCTGAAGGCCGATGTTCACATCGCCGCCGGTGTGGTTGCCGCCGATGTCGGACCAGTCGCCATCGGCGAATGCGCCAACGACCAGGCCACGGCCCCAGGGGCCGGCGAATTGATAGTCACAGCCGACCTGAGCGGTCGCGAGCCATCCGCTGCCGCCCTGGGTCAGTCCGTCGACGAACGTCGTGTTGGGCGGAATGCCACCGAAGACGCGGGTGGTGACGAGCTGCGTCTGCTCGGTGAACTTGCCCCAGCCGCCGCCGAGGCCGAGGTAACAACCGGTCCAGCTCATCGCCGGGGGCGGCAGCGGCCGCGCCTTGAGCGGCAGATCGGCCGCGCTCGCCTGTCCGATGATGCCCGCGAGAACGGCAAGTGTGAGCGCCAAGAGCCGCATGGTCAAACCCCGATCTTTGACGCCCGAAGCCGAGGAAGCATTGCCGTGGCCGCAAAGGCTCACGTCCGGAAACGGCCGGGCGGGCGTGGATGAAAATTTTTGAGAACGCGAGGACGCTTACTGACACTGCAAGCTGCCGTCGCGGATCGCAGCCAATGGTGCGACCGACGCGCCGGGACGGAAAAGTCAGCGCAAACAGTTCGCGCGAAGCCTAAGCCGGTATGGTTAATGGAACCTTGCCTCGCGACCGGGCGTCGTCCCGGCAGGACAGCGCACCCTCATTGTGAAAAACAACCCCATGCACAGTAGCCGGCGATCGCCGATCATCGCTTACGGATTTTGCGAATCGCACTTGACACGTCGGGCAAAACAGGTGCATAAGAGCAATATCGATAAATCCGAATTGATCGGATGCCGCGCGGCGATGCCCGCGGCGCGATAATCCTCATAACTCACATCACAATCGAAGCATGTCGGCGCATCGCAACGGCCGCTCGCCCGCGCGTGCCTGATTGCTACAAGGATCCAACATGACCATGGCCTCCCTGCCCGCCACTACCGTTGCGCCCACCGAGACCTATCACGCCAGAACAGCGAGGCTTCCGCGCGTCAAGATCGAGCGGGGCGCATTCCTGATCGACCATCCGGATCCGCAAACCGGCGAACGGCTCATGGCAGATGCCCTCGGCGTCGCCGATCGCGACGCGATGGACGGCATCCTGCGGCAGCTGGTACGGGCCAGTGCCACGGGCCGCCGCCTCGACAAGATCGATCTCGCCTTCATGATCTCGATGATCGACAGCATCGCGCCGAGGGATTCCATTGAGGCCATGCTGGTGGCGCAGATGGTCTCCATTCATGTCGCGGCGATGCGAACCGCGTGCAGCCTCGGAGCGATCCGCAATGTCGCGCACCAGGAGAGCGCCTCGCGGGCCCTCGCCCGGCTGGCCCGCACCTTTGCGGCCCAGGTCGAAGCGCTGAACCGTCATCGCAACAATGGCGGCCCCGCCATCACGGTACAAAACCTGTCGGTCCAGGACGGAGGCCGGGCGATCGTCGGCAACGTCACGCATCACACCACCGCGTCGCAGCCCGGCTCGGCACATGAGTCGATCACGCCGCAGGCTTCGCCGTTCGAGGTTGACAGCACGGAGCACGCCCCTCGCACATGAGCGACCATCCCCGCAACATCGGTCCGATGCTGGCAAGCCCGCGATGCGG
>JAEWBW010000650.1 GCA_023390955.1 Pseudomonadota bacterium | reverse complement strand
ATCGGGGCCTGCGCATTCGAGCGCGCTGCCCGGCGCCTCGCGGGTGTAGATCTCCGAATAGCACTCGTCGCTGAGGATCATGAAGTTGTAGCGATCAGCGAGTTGCTTCAGCCGCCTGAAATAATCGGGCTTGGCGACCGAGCCCTGCGGATTGGCGGGCGATGCCAGATAGAATGCGACGGTGCGCGCCAACGTCGCTTCGTCGATGGCGTCGAGATCGGGCAGGAAGCCGTTCTCGGCAGTGGTCTTCAGATAAACCGGCTCGCAGCTAGCTGCGCCAGCACCGGCGCCATAGACCGGATAGAACGGGTTCGGCATCAGGATAGCGGGCTTGCCAGGCTTCGGCCCGACATAGCGCGCGGCTGCGATCGCGGCGAGGAACAGCCCTTCCCGGCTGCCATTGAGGACCAGAATCTCGGTCTTGGGGTCGAGCGGTCGCGGCAGCTTGAAGCGCGACGACATCCAGGTGCTCGCTGCCTGGCGAAACGGCTCCAGGCCCTGGTTCATCGGGTAACGGCCGAAATCGGCGATGTGCTTGGCCAGCACCGGGCCGACAAAATCCGGCACCGGATGCTGCGGTTCGCCGACCGCGAGCGAAATCAATGGCTTGCCGGGCTGATGCGGTGCCCGCAGCTCGTTCAGCCGGACGAAGGGCGAGCGCTCGCTCTCAGAGCTGCCACCGCCCTGCGGCGCACGGGATGAAGCGGTCAAAGCCATTCGATGGGCGCCAGCACTCTTGGAACTGCCGGGCGCGTCGAACGCACCGGCTGGGAACGGTTTCCGCTCACCATAGATAGGGCGAGGTTAAGACGCGATTAACCATCGGCCGCTGCCTCCGTCCAGAGCGGAATAATTGGGTGCGTTGGCGGACGAAATGGAGACCGGCTCACGCAAAAGAAAACGCGTCACAGCAAACGACACTGCTCCGCTCCGATTCCATCAGAGTAGAAATCGCGCCAAGCCGTACAAGCACGGTGCGCTGTGTGTTCCGATCGGGAAACCAGTTCCGGGATCGCGCATTTCGAGCAAGCCTCGTCGCGCGACATTAACTCCCTCCGCCAACAAGTGTGATGCTTTAACGACCGGCAACGAATGGCGATGTTATCGATCTAGTCCATCAAGGGGACGGCGGTTCGTGACGATCCAGATTTCCACGCATGACGATGTTCTGCTCCACACCGCAAGACGTGTCGCGGTGACTGCGGGGCTGACCATCGCCATGACTGCGACGCTCCTGCTGCTGCAGTTCGGCACCGACTTCAATGCGACCGTCACCGTCGGGTACATCATCGGTTTCGGCCTATGGGCCGCGACGTTGATCTCGAGCCTGCTGGCCGGAATCCTCACCTATCGCTCGGCGCTCCTGATGCAGGAGCTTACCTTGACCCGCGGCGAGCTCGCGCGAATCTCCCAGACCGATCAGCTCACCGGCTTGTTCAATCGGCGCGGCTTTTATGATGCGGCTGCGCCGGCGCTGGCCGCGGCCCGCGCGCGCCACACCCCCGTGACCGTCTTCCTGTGCGACATCGACCATTTCAAATCGATCAACGATCGCTTCGGCCACGAGGCCGGCGACAAGGTCCTGGTCAAACTGGCCGACGTGTTGCGGGAGTCGGCGCAACGCGACGGCGTGCTGTTTGCGCGCTATGGCGGCGAGGAGTTTTCCGGCCTGCTGGTCGGTGCGACCCGCGATCAGGCGGAGCGCTATGCCGAAGCGCTTCGCACCGCCTGCGCCGCAAGCGAGATTGCGATCGGCGATGAGGTCGCGCATGTCACGATCAGCATCGGCTACACCGTGTCATGCGCCGATGCCGATCTGAGCGAGCTGATCGGGATCGCCGACCGGGCCCTCTACGCGGCCAAGCGGCGCGGCCGGGATCGCGTGGTCGAAGCCGAGTTCGCGCTGGCCGCGGCCTGATCTCTACCGTCCCGGCAATTTCTCGAACGTCGCCATGCCCGCGGGGATCTGGTGGAACGCCTGCTTGTCGCAGGTGTAGATCGCCATCTGCGGCTGGAACTGCGCCGGCTCATCCATCGTGCCGACCTTGACCACGACGGCCGGCAGGCCCGGCACCTTCGTCACCAGATGCGTGCCGCATTCGGCGCAGAACTCGCGCGTGACGGCGCGCTCGAGGTCCTTGCGCGTGAACTGCTTCGGCTGCCCGGTGATGTAGGTGAAGCCGGTCGCCGGCATCGCAATGAAGGTGTTGGGGGCGCCGCCCGAGATGTACTGGCATTCCCGGCAATGGCATTGCGCCTGCATCATCGGATCGCCCTCGGCGACGTAGCGCACCTCGCCGCAATAGCATCCACCCTCTACGCGCATGGCAACCTCCCCTTGTTATCGTTGAGGCCGCTATTTCTGCGCCGCGCGCTTCGCTTGGCAATAGTTTTTTCCGGCGCCCGCTCGGCCTGTCCGTCAAAAAAAGATCAAAAAGAAAGGGGCTCCAACTTGCGTCGGAGCCCCTCAACGGTCAGGGCATTGCCGGGTATGTGCCCTGACCGTAGTTCTGGATGCGGTCCCGAGGAGAGACCGCATCCGGGGAGAACGGTTACATGTTGTAAGCGCGCTCGGTGTGCTCGGTGATGTCGAGGCCTTCACGCTCCATCTCGACATTGGCGCGCAGGCCGACGATCACGTCGACGACCTTGTAGAGGATCGCCGAACCGACGCCCGACCACACCAGCGTGGTGCAGACGCCCCAGAGCTGGGCGATCATCTGCGCCGCGAAGTCGTAGTCGCCGACCTTCGGCGGGATCGCGGTGTAGTCCATGACGCCAGCGCCACCCAGAGCCGGGTTGACGAGGATGCCGGTGCCGATGGCGCCGACGATGCCGCCGACGCAGTGCACGCCGAACACGTCGAGCGAGTCATCGTAGCCGAGGGCGTTCTTCACGACGGCGCAGAAGAACAGGCAGACGACGCCGACGACGAGACCGAGGACGATCGCGCCCATCGGACCGGCGAAGCCGGCCGCAGGTGTCACCGCCACGAGGCCCGCGACCGCGCCCGAGAGCGCGCCCAGCACCGAGGGATGACCCTTCAGGATCCACTCCGCGAACATCCACGACAGCGCGGCGGCTGCGGTGGCGACGAAGGAGTTGGTCATGGCGAGGGCTGCGCCGCCGTTGGCTTCGAGGTTGGAGCCGGCGTTGAAGCCGAACCAGCCGACCCAGAGCAGCGAGGCACCGATCATCGACATGGTCAGCGAGTGCG
>JAEWBW010000633.1 GCA_023390955.1 Pseudomonadota bacterium | reverse complement strand
CTTCTGGTTGACGGCGCTGCCGTCGGCGCCGAACAGATGCTTCATCGCATCGGTGCCGTTGGTGAAGGAGACGATCTCGTTGTTGACCCCGGAGCGGCGGATGTTGCGCTCGATCAGGCGGGCGTGTCCCTCGTCGTCCTCGATCATGATGATGGTGACGGGTTGTGTCATTGGTCGCTATTCCGGTTCGTGGTGTTCCAGGCGAGGGGCAGCGTGATGGTGAAGGTGCTGCCCGTGTTCAATTCCGAAGATACCGACATCGTGCCGCCAAGGCGACGCACAAGTGCACGCACATGGGCAAGGCCGATGCCCTGGCCGGGCTTATCCTGGGTTCCCGCCCGCCGGAACAAGTCAAAAATGCGTTGGTGGTCCTTCGGATCGATGCCGCGGCCGTTATCGCTGATCTCGAAGATGGCGTAGCCGAGCTTGGTCCGCCCGCGGACCCTGATCTCGCCGGGGGTGCCGGGCTTGAGATATTTGATCGCGTTGTCGATCAGGTTGGAGAAGATCTGCTCCAGCGCAAGGCGGTCGCTGACGAGGTTGGGCAGCGGCTCGACGTGGATTTCCGCCTGCGCCTCCGAGGCCTGATGCGCCAGCGTCGAGACGATGGCCTCGATCAGCTCACGCGTGTCGATCCGGACCGGTTCGAACTCGCGGCGTCCCTCGCGGGTCAAATTGAGGATCGCCGAGATCAGGCGGTCCATCTTGGCGATGGATGATTTGATGAAGCCGAGCGCTTCGGCGAAGTCGGCCGAAAGCTGCTTGTCCGGGCCTTCGAGCGCGATCTCGCCGGCCGCGGGCGGCGGCGCATCGGCCGCAACATGGGTGAGGCCACCGATGCGGCGAAAGATGTCGCCGCCGAGCTCCTCGAGCTCGCTTGTAAAGCCCATGATGTTGACCAGGGGTGAGCGCAGGTCGTGGCTCACGATATAGGCGAAGCGCTGGATCTCGTTGTTGGCCTCACGCAGGTCTGCCGTACGTTCGTCGACGGTGGCTTCCAGATTGAGGTTGGCATCGCGCAGGCGCGTCTCTGCACGGTCGCGGGCGCGCGAGGACTGGCGCACCAGGAGAATGGACCCGAAGGCGAGGGCGAGGACCATTCCGGAGCCCGCGATGGTGACGGATGATGCGAGCTTCTGGGTCCGGTCGGCGGTCTCGGTTCGCGCCCGGAACAGGCGGTCCTCTTCGAGCCGCATCTCGCGACCCATCTTCGCGATGGTCTCGACCGCGCCGGTCGAGGACCCCGTGCGCAGCGCAGTCACGGCGGTCGAGACATCGCCGTTCTTGACGCGGTCGACCCCGCGGGCGAACTCCGACAGCCGCTGCTCGATCGCCTTGCGCAGCTTGGCTGCGTTTTCGATCTGGGCGGGATTGTCCCGCGTCAGCTTCTCCAGCTGATCCATGGCCGGCAGGATGCCCGTGGCGGCCGCCTGGTATTCCCCGAGAAATTGGGGGGCACCGGACAGCAGATAGGCTCGGGTCGCACTCTCGGCGCGGCGGATTTCAAGCAGGACGGTCGAGATCTGGTTCTCGGCCTCGACCGAATGCACCACCCAGGAATTGTCTTCCCGCGCCTTGTTGACGAGCAGGACCGAGGACGCGCTGATCGCGACCAGCACGACAAATCCCGCCGTGAGCAGCAGGATTTGCATCACCGAGCGGCGCCGCTGTGCGTCAGCCGTCACGATGGTTTGCCTTGTAACGCTGAACGGAAGTCAAAATACCGGAAGTCAAAATAGCCCCTTGGAACTGCCCCCAACCGTCAAGAACGCGATGGGGACCAAAGGGTTCCATGGGTCGCGAGATTATTTCGCCGGCGGTTCCGCCTTGCCGGCCAAATACTGTTCCAGCCAGTGGATGTGGTAGTCGCCGTCGATGATCCCGGGCTCCCGCACCAACTGACGGAACAGTGGCAGGGTGGTCTCGATGCCGTCGACCACCATCTCGTCCAGCGCACGGCGCAGCCGCATCAGGCATTCTGCGCGGGTCTTGCCGTGGACGATCAGCTTGCCGACGAGGGAATCGTAATAGGGCGGGATCTGATAGCCCTGATAGACGGCTGAATCGATCCGGACACCAAGCCCGCCCGGCGGGTGATATTGCGTGATGCGGCCCGGCGAGGGCCGGAAGGTCTGCGGATTCTCCGCGTTGATGCGGCACTCGATGGCGTGGCCGATGATCTGCACTTCGCTCTGCTTCGCCGGCAGTTCGCCGCCAGCGGCGATGCGGATCTGCTCCAGCACGAGGTCGATGTCGGTGATGCTCTCGGTGACGGGATGCTCGACCTGGATGCGGGTGTTCATCTCGATGAAGTAGAACTCGCCGTCCTCGAACAGGAATTCGATGGTGCCGACGCCGAGATATTTCATCTCGCGCATCGCTTTCGCACAGGTCTCGCCGATCTTGGCGCGCGCGGCGGCGGTCAGCACGGGCGAGGGGCCTTCTTCCCAGACCTTCTGGTGCCGGCGTTGCAGCGAACAGTCGCGCTCGCCGAGATGGATCGCGCCGCCACGGCCATCGCCCAGGATCTGGATCTCGATGTGGCGCGGCTTCTGCAGGTATTTTTCCAGGTAGACGGAGGCGTCGCCAAAGGCGGACTTGGCTTCGTTGGCCGCCGTCGACAGCGCGATCTGGAGGTCGGCCTCGCTCTGCGCGACCTTCATGCCGCGGCCGCCACCGCCCGCCGCCGCCTTGACCAGCACCGGGAAGCCGATCTTCCTGGCGATCTCCATCGCGTCGTCGTCGGGACCGACCGCGCCGTCCGAGCCGGGCACCACGGGGATGCCGAGCCGCTTGGCGGTCTTCTTGGCCTCGATCTTGTCGCCCATCAGGCGGATGTGCTCGGCCTTCGGGCCGATGAAATGCAGATTGTGCTCGGAGAGGATTTCCGCGAAGCGCGCGTTCTCCGACAGGAAGCCGTAGCCGGGGTGCACGGCGTCCGCGCCGGTGATCTCGCAGGCCGCGAGCAGCGCCGGCACGTTGAGATAGCTGTCCTTCGACGGCGGCGGCCCGATGCAGACGCTCTCGTCGGAGAGGCGCACATGCATGGCGTCGGCATCGGCGGTGGAGTGCACGGCGACGGTCGCGATCCCGAGCTCCTTGCAGGCCCGCAGGATGCGAAGGGCGATCTCGCCGCGATTGGCTATGAGGATCTTGTCGAACATGGTGTCCTGCAGCGAATGGCGGTTGGCGCGTTGCGGATAGTGAAGGGCGGTCCCGTCGGCTATCCGCCGCTCGGCCTATTCAATGATGACCAGCGGCTCGCCGAACTCGACCGGCTGGCCGTCCTCAACCAGGATCTGCGTCACGGTGCCGGCCCGCGTCGAGGGGATCTGGTTCATGGTCTTCATCGCTTCGATGATCAGCAGCGTCTGGCCGACCGAGACCTTGGAGCCGACCTCGACGAACGGCTTTGCACCGGGCTCGGGCGCCCAATAGGCGGTGCCCACCATCGGCGAGGTCACCGCGCCCGGGTGCTTCGAGAAGTCGGCACCGGTTGCGGCGGCCGGCGCGGGGGCTGCCGCGGCCACCGGCAGCGCGGCCATGGGAGCCGCCATCTGCATCGGCATGGTCGCGGCAACGCTGACATTGCGTGCGACGCGCAGGCGGAAGCCCGCGCGCTCGATCTCGATCTCGGTGAGGCTGGTCTCATCCAGCAGCAGGGCGAGCTCGCGGACGAGCGCGGAATCGTCGCTGGAAAACTTTGCGGCTGCTTTGTCGTCTGGCTGGCGCGCCATGATTGAATCCGAACCTTGTGTTTGAGGCGGGTGCGTCAGGCTTTGGGCTTGATGCCGAGCTTGACGGCAAGGCCCAAAATGGCGAGGCGGTAGCCCTCGACGCCGAAGCCGCAGAGCGAGGCAAAGGCGGCGCGAGCCGTGTAGGAATGATGGCGGAAGCTCTCACGGGCGTGGATGTTGGTCACATGCACCTCCACCGTCGGAAGCTGGACCGCCATCAGCGCATCGTGCAGGGCGATCGAAGTGTGCGAATAGCCGCCGGCATTGATGATGATGCCCTTCATCTTGCGCGCATGCGCCTCGTGGATGAAGTCGATCAGCTCGCCTTCGCGGTTGGACTGCCGGCAGTCGGCCTTGAGGCCGAACTGCGCCGCCGTGTCCCGGCACAGTGCCTCGACGTCGGCCAGCGTGGCATGGCCGTACTTCTCGGGCTCGCGCGTCCCCAACATGTTGAGGTTCGGCCCGTTCAGGACGAGGATCGTGTCGGTAGCAGGTTCGGCCATTCCAATCCCGGTGAGGTGCTTCGGCGTGGCGGGGTTATAGGTAACAAAGGGGCTCAGGGGAAGCCTTGAAGGGCCTCCGACGGGGCTTCAGATAGCTCATCCCAGGTGCAAAAACCTGTGCGGAAGCTACGGATATTGCTTGTTAACCAGTTCTAATCGTGGCTGCCGGTGGGGACGCGCAGGGCAGGCCGCCCCATAGGCCAAAAGCCCCCGCCGATCTCTCGGCAGGGGCTCGTTTGGGCTCGGCGAAAGAGCTTAGCCTTCGATGATGTAGACGATCTCGCGTGTCTGCGGACGGACGATCACGTACTGGCCGCGGACGAAGATCACCTCATAGCCACGCCACTGCGGGTAGATCTCGACGATCCGCGCCGGAAGCGGGTGGAAGTGGACGGACGCCGGGATCGCGGTACCGATCGAGATGTTGAAGTTGACGTTGGTCGTCTCCTCGATCTTGGTCGACTTGATCGCCGTCGAGATTTCGGCGCGCTTCTCGGCGGGCGGTGCAGCCGCGGTCGCGGGAGCGTTGCCCCTCGTGGTCTGAGACTTGCTGTCGGTGGCCGCCGGACGGTTCTCGGCATTGTTGCTCTTGGCGGCACCGCTGGCCTTGTTGTCCTCGGCCTTCATGTCCTTGGTGCCGGACTTGGTCGTGGAGTCAGAGCTCATGCTCTTCGACTTGTCCGGGGCGGACTTGTCCTGCGCAGATTTGTCCGGCGCCGCCTTGGTCGCGCCTGCCTTCTCGTCGGTGGCGCT
The DNA here is from genome assembly GCA_023390955.1 of Pseudomonadota bacterium. Lineage (GTDB taxonomy): Bacteria > Pseudomonadota > Alphaproteobacteria > Rhizobiales > Xanthobacteraceae > Bradyrhizobium. Next base: position 11,989 of record JAEWBW010000633.1, on the reverse strand, counting down.
CTTGTTCATCTGGCCGGACTTCTCCATCCCGCCCGACTTCTCCATGGCACCTGATTTCTCCATCGCGCCCGGCGCCTTCTCGGCACCACCGGCCTGGCCGACCGTGCCCTTTTCACGGGTCATGGCGCCGCCACGCTCAGCCGCGCCGCCTGACGGCTGCGACTGCTGCATCTGTGCGCCACCAGCGGCGCCACCGCTCTCGCGGTTCATTCCCTGTGCGTTGGCCATACCGGTTCCGGCGATGAGTGCGAGCGCGGCAACCGAGATCATAAAGCGGTTCGTCATTGGTGTTTCTCCTCACGTGATTTGTTCTGCGTCATTGCCCGCGCCGACAACGAAAGGAGGTATCTGTTGTTCCGGAACTTCCGCTTCTTCCCGCGATTTGTTTGTTGAACGCCAGATGAATGATCGCGCCGCGATCGTGACGAAACGCGCGCGAAAAAAAGAGGCCGGCTTTTTCAGCCGGCCTCGCAACTTCAATGTTTGGAGAAAGCGAATTCAGCAGGTCGCCTTGCCGCAGCGGGCGACGCTGATCTTTTCCTTCAGCGTCTCGAGGCCGGCCGCGCCGACGACGATCTGCTTGCCGATCACGTAGCTCGGCGTGCCGTTCATGCCGAGGACGTTCTCACCGAGATTGCGCGCTTCCGCGATGGTGGCGCGCACTTCGGGGCTGTTCATGTCCTTGTCGAGCTTGGCCATGTCGGCGCCGGCTTCCTTGGCTGCGGCCAGCGCGTGCGCCTTGTCCGCGACGCCACGGCCGCCGAGCAGCTTCTGGTGGAAGTCGAGATACTTCTTGCCGGAAGGATCCTGCATGCGCACGGCGACCGCGACCTGGGCCGCATCGACCGATTCCTGGCTCAGGATCGGAAACTCCTTCAGCACGATCTTCAACTTCGGATCGGCCTTCATCAGCTCGAGCATGTCGACCATGGCGCGCTTGCAGTAGCCGCAATTGTAATCGAAGAACTCGACCATGGTGACATCGCCGTCCTTGTTGCCGAGCACCACCTGCCGGGGCGAGTTGAAGATCGTGTCGGCATATTGCGTCACATTGGCTTCGTGCTTCTTGGCCTCGGCGGCAGCCTGGCGCTTGCTGAGCTCGGCCATGGCTTCCTCGAGCACCTCGGGATGGGTGATGAGGTAGTTCCTGACGATGGCCTCGATGTCGGTGCGCTGGACATCGGAGAAGCTGTCCGCCGCCGATGCGGGGGCGGGCGCGCCGAAGGCCGTGGCAAGCACGAGGAGCGCGGGAGCGAGCAGGCGCAGCGAAGGCATTGGCAAATCCTCTTGTCGAAAAGCAGGTTTCGGAGAAGTTCGTTCAGTTGCTACGCGGCGGCTTCGCCGCCACGATGTCGTCGGCCTTGACCCATCCGGGCGTGCCGACGGCGAAACGGGTTTTCGCGCGCGTGGCGAGCTCGCGGGCGGTCTTGTTGTCCCCACGCAGGTAGGCGGCCTGCGCCGAGGCCAGATCGGCATCGGCAAGATTGCCCTTCCGGCCATAGGCCATTGCAAGCTGCATGTAGCCGAGGGGAGCCTCGGGCTCCCGTGCCACGGCGGCACGCAGGATCCGGATCGCCTCGTCCGTGTAGGCCTTATTATCCGTTCCGACCAGAGCCTGCCCAAGTAACATCTCGATGAGTGGGGCGTTGCCGGACAGCTGGACCGCCTTCTGCAGGGACGGGATGGCCTCCGCCGGCTTGCCGCTCTCGAGCAGGGCCTGACCGCGCACCTCGTAGAAATACGGGTTGCCCGGCTGCAGCTGGATCAGGCTGTCGATCTGGGACAACGCGCTGCGCAGGTCGCCATGCAGATAGGTGCTGATGGCGCGGGCATAGCGCGCTGGCACGCTGTCGTTGGAGAGGGGGTAGCGGCGGTAGACGGTCTCGGGGCGTTCCATGAAGGCGGAAATTTTTGCGCGCGCCATGTCGTGGCGCATCTGCAGCGCCGGGTCGTCCTTCTTGTCCCAGAACGGGCTGGTGCGGGCGAACTGGGCCAGCGCCTCGACGCGCTCGGCGGGCATCGGGTGCGATTGCAGATAGGGGTCGGCGCCACGGGCGGCGAACAGGCTTTCGCTGGTGAAGCGCTTGAAGGTCTCGTACATGCCCTTCGGCGATTGCTGGGTCGCGGTCAGGAACCTCACGCCGGCGCGGTCGGCGTTCTCCTCCTGCTGGCGCTGGTAGGACAACAGCGTGCGGCGGATCATCTCGCCGGGACCTGACAGCGCTGCCGCGCCGGCATTGGCGAGACCATTGTTCGGGTTGCCGCTCCTGGCTCCCATGGCCATGGCGCCGGCGCCGAGCAGCATGGCGATGATCATCTGCGTCTGCGCATTGGCGAGTTGCTCGCGCAGCTTGGAAAGGTGGCCGCCGGCCAGATGCCCGGTCTCGTGCGCGAGCACGCCGATGAGCTGGTTCGGCGTCTCCGACTGCATGATCGCGCCGTAATTGACGAAGATGCGGCGGCCGTCGGCAACGAAGGCGTTGAACGAGCTTTCGTTCACAATCACCATCTGGATGTTGTGCTTGTCGAGCCCGGCGGCGCGCAGGATCGGCCGGGTATATTCGCGCAGCAACTGCTCGGTCTCGGTGTCGCGCAGCACCGGCGGGCCCTTCATCTGGGCCTTCGCCGCCGGAAGCGGCGACAAGACGAGGGCCGCGGCCGTCACGACGGCTGTCAGCGCCGAAGCCTTCCTGCGCAAGGTGAGCCGGAACAACATCGATCGGTCTTGAAATGCGGTTTTGTGATGGGTCTTGGTAATTGGCGTCGAACCGAATACGGGATATGCCCTAATGAGCCGCACAATGCGGCCAGTCTGGGGCGCAAGCGCCCCGTTTTCCGGATCCCGGGTCCGGACTCGGCAGCGAAATAGCAGATAAATGCACGACGCGACATTGAGAAACCGGGTGGAGGCGCTGCTTGCGCCCTCCCGCCGCAGCGATGTTCCCCCGTTCATGGTGATGGACGTGATGGCGGAGGCGGCCCGAATCGAGGCCGCCGGCGGCCACGTCATTCACATGGAGGTCGGCCAGCCCTCGGCATCGGCGCCGAGGACCGCGATTGCGGCGGCCCATGCGGCGCTCGAGGCGGGCAGGATCGACTACACGTCCGCGCTCGGCATTCCGTCCCTGCGCGAGCGGATCGCGCGCCACTACCGCGATGTCTATGGCTGCACCGTCAGCCCCGAGCGGGTGGTGGTCACCACCGGCTCCTCCGGTGGTTTCATCCTGGCCTTTCTCGCGATGTTCGAGCCGGGCGACCGGGTCGCGGTCACCGTTCCCGGCTATCCGCCGTACCGTCATATCCTGAGCGCGCTCGGCTGCGAGCCGGTGCTGATCGAGACCACGAGCGAGACGCGCCATGCCCTGACCGGCGAGGCCTTGCTTGCCGCCCATCGCAAGACGCCGCTGAAGGGCGTGCTGGTTGCAAGCCCGGCCAATCCGACCGGCACGATGATGTCCAGGGAGGCGCTGACGAGCCTGATCGCAGCGGCCGACAGCGCCGGCATCCGCTTCATCTCGGACGAGATCTATCACGGCCTCGACTACGCCTTTCCGGCCGTGACGACGGCCGCGCTGTCCGATCAAACTCTGGTGATCAACTCGTTCTCGAAATATTTTTGCATGACCGGATGGCGCGTCGGCTGGATGGTCGTGCCGGAGACCCTGGTGCGCCCGATCGAGCGGCTGCAGCAGAACCTCTCGATCTCGGTGCCGACGCTGTCGCAGGTTGCAGCCGAAGCCGCGTTCGATGGCGCGGCCGAGATGGAAGAGATCAAGCACGGTTACCAGGAAAACCGCCGCATCCTGATCGAGGGACTGCCGAAAGCGGGTCTCAGCAAATTCCTCCCCGCCGACGGCGCGTTCTATCTCTATGCCGATGTGTCGGACTTCACCTCCGACAGTTTCGACTTCGCCAAGAAGATGCTGGAGGAGGCACGTGTCGCGGCCACGCCGGGTGTCGATTTCGATCCCATTCATGGCCGCGCGTTCATCCGTTTTTCCTACGCACGTTCTGCTGATGAGATGCGGGAGGCAGTTGACCGGATCGCTCACTGGCTTAAATAGCCGCCAGTTTTCTTGAGCCTTCGGAGTTCGTCTTGACTGTGAAATCGATCCAGCCCGCCGCCGCGGAGCACTTTCCGCTTGCCTCGATCCTCTGGCCGGTGCGGAGCGGGGAGAGCACCAGCGCGCTGCGCGCGATCGTGCTCGTCGCCTTTGGCACCGCGCTGATGGCGCTGTCGGCGAAGGTCAGCCTGCCGCTGCCTTATGTCCCCATGACACTGCAGACGCTGGTGGTGCTGATGATCGGCGCCGCCTATGGCTGGCGCCTTGGCAGCGCGACCATGATCGCTTACCTCGCCGAAGGCGCGTTGGGCCTCCCGGTGTTCGCAGGTCCCGTCGGTGGCCTCGCACCGCTGCTGGGACCGACGGCCGGCTATCTCTTCGGCTTCGTCGCCGCCGCTTTCATCACGGGTTACCTCGCCGAGCGCGGCTGGGATCGCAGCGTCCTGCTGCTGTTCGCGGCAATGGCGGTCGGTCACGTCGTGATCCTCGCCGCCGGCTTCGGCTGGCTTGCTTTCGGTCTCGGGCTTGGCGCCGCAAAGGCATGGCAGGTCGGCATCGTGCCGTTCATCGCGGCCTCGCTGGTCAAGAACGCGCTTGGCGCGGCGCTGATGCCGGCGGCGCGCCGGGTCGTCGACCGGCGCGGATAAGCGGCAAAACGTATCAGTTCCAATTGACAGGGCCAGCCAAGTTGATCTTGGCTGGCTCACTTCTTTACGGGGGAGAGTGAGATGACAGCGACAACGACTGCGGATGTGCCGGTCGCACCGGCCGCCGCCAAGCCGTGGTACAAGGTCCTCTACGTGCAGGTGCTGATCGCGATCGTGCTCGGCGCCATCGTCGGCTGGTTGTGGCCATCGTTCGCCACCAACGAGTGGATCAAGGCGCTCGGTGACGGCTTCATCAAGCTGATCAAGATGGTGATCGCGCCGATCATCTTCTGCACCGTGGTGTCAGGCATCGCCCATATCCAGGACGCCAAGAAGGTCGGCCGCATCGGCGTCAAGGCGCTGGTCTATTTCGAGGTCGTCTCCACCTTCGCGCTGGTCATCGGTCTCATCGTCGGCAATCTGGTCAAGCCCGGCGCCGGTTTTGGTAATGCTGCGGCCAATGCGCAGGCCGTTGCGGGCTTTGCCAAGCAGGCGGAAGCGCAGAAGTCGGTCGACTTCGTCCTCCATATCATTCCCGACACCGTGGTCGGCGCATTCGCGCAGGGCGAGATCCTGCAGGTGCTGCTGTTCTCGGTGCTGTTCGGCTTCGCCATTATGGGGCTCGGCGAGCGCGGCCATGTCATCCGCAATTTCATCGACGATGCGGCGCACGCCGTGTTCGGCGTGATCTCGATCGTGATGCGGGCTGCTCCCATCGGCGCATTCGGCGCGATGGCCTTCACGATCGGCAAGTTCGGCACCGGCGCGATCCTCAATTTGGTCGGGCTGATCGCCACGTTCTACGTCACCGCGGCACTGTTCGTGTTCGTGGTGCTCGGCACCATCGCCAGGTTCGCTGGCTTCTCGATCTTCAAGTTCCTAGCCTACATCAAGGACGAATTGCTGATCGTGCTCGGCACCTCGTCGTCGGAAAGCGCGCTGCCCTCCCTGATGGAGAAGCTCGAGCGTCTCGGCTGCTCCAAATCGGTGGTCGGCCTCGTGGTGCCCACGGGCTATTCGTTCAACCTCGACGGCACCAACATCTACATGACGCTGGCGACGCTGTTCATCGCGCAGGCGCTCGGCGTCGACCTGACCTTCGGCCAGCAGATCACGATCCTGATCGTGGCGATGCTGACCTCGAAGGGTGCGTCCGGCATCACCGGCGCGGGCTTCATCACGCTGGCGGCGACGCTCGCGGTGGTCGATCCGCGGCTCGTCCCGGGCATGGCGATCGTGCTCGGCATCGACAAGTTCATGAGCGAGTGCCGCGCACTGACCAATCTCTGCGGCAACGGCGTTGCCTGCGTGATCGTCGCCTGGTGGGAAGGCGAGCTCGACCGCGACAAGCTCAATGCGCGGCTGAGCCAGCGGATCGATCCGACCGATCTGGAGACGGCGGTCACGACGGGCTGATGCACCTAGCGGCGCACCGCGCCGTCAGGTCCTGAAGTAATGGGGCTGGTCGAGATCCTCGATCAGCCCTTTTTCTTTCGGCTCCCAACCGAGCGCGGCGCGCGTCTTCGCGCTCGAGCTCGGGACGTCGACGGCGGCGAATCGCGCGAACCAGCCGAAATGCGCCTCGGCCTTGTCTGATGCAACCGACACCACGGGGATGCCGAGCCGCTTGCCGATGACCTCCGCAATCGCCTTGAACGGCACGCCTTCCTCGGCGATGGCGTGATAGCGCCGGTCGCTCGCGCCTTGCTCGATCGCGAGACGATAGACGCGCGCGGCATCGGTGCGGTGCGCGGCCGGCCAGCGGTTGCTGCCGTCGCCGATATAGGCAGCGACACCCTTCTCGCGCGCGATCGCGATCAGGCGCGGCACGAAACCGTGGTCGCCCTCGCCATGGGTGGTGGGTGGCAGGCGCACGATGCCGGCGCGCACGCCGCGCGCGGCGAGGTCTTCCGCGGTCGCCTCCGACACGCGCGGGAAGTGCCGGGCCGCGACATCGTCCTCGGTGGCGAGACGACCGGGTGCAAGCAGGGCCACGCCCGAGGTGACGATCAGCGGACGCTCCGAGCCCGCAAGTTCGTCGCCAAGCGCCAGGATGGCGTGGCGGTCGAGCTCGCAATTGGCGGCGAATTTCGAGAAGTCATGATTGAAGGCGAGATGCAGCACGCCGTCGGACGCGGCCGCGCCGCTGCGCAGAGAGTCATGGTCTTCGAGCGATCCCCGATGGACGGCGGCGCCCATCGCGGTGAGGGCGGCTGCGCCGGCGTCGGTGCGGGCAAGGCCGGTGACGCTGTGGCCGGCGGCGATCAGGTCGGCAACGACGGCGGAGCCGACGAAGCCGGTGGCGCCAGTGACGAAGACACGCATGAGAGATCTCCAGAGTTGGTGCCGCCGACCATCTGCGCTAGTCTTATCCGGGTAAAGTAGTGACCTTATCAGGGTATAATAGCTAACAGGATGAGCGAGACCGCGACAGCCGAGAACCTGCTCGGAACCTACTTGAAGGATCGCCGCACCCGGCTGGATGCCGTGGCGTTCGGCTTTGCCGGCAGCCGCAGGCGCACGCCGGGGCTGCGCCGCGAGGAGGTGGCGCAGCGCGCCAATATCAGCCCGACCTGGTACACCTGGCTCGAGCAGGGCCGCGGCGGCGCGCCCTCGGCCGATGTGCTCGACCGCATCGCGCGCGCGTTGATGCTGACCGATGTCGAGCGCGAGCATCTGTTCCTGCTCGGGCTCGGCCGTCCGCCCGAGGTGCGCTATCAGGCGAGCGAAGGTGTTTCGCCGCGGCTGCAGCGCGTGCTCGACGCGCTCGCCTTCAGTCCCGCGCTGGTGCGCACCGCGACCTGGGACGTCGTTGCCTGGAATCGCGCGGCGACCGCCGTGCTGACGGATTACGGTGCAATCCCGCCGGGCCAGCGCAACATCCTGCGATTCATCTTCTGCGATCCGCGCGTGCGCGCCGCGCAATATGACTGGGACAGCGTGGCACGTTTCGTCGTGGCCGCATTCCGGGCAGACGCCGCGCGGGCCGGCGCGGTCTCGCATGTCACCGATTTCGTCGACGAGCTCTGCCGCACCAGTCTGGAATTCGCGGCGCTCTGGCGCGACAACGACGTGCGCCATCACGGCGACGGCACCAAGCGACTGCGCCATCCCGTTCACGGCATGATGTCGTTCAAATATTCGAGCTTCGCCGTCGAAGGCCGCTCCGACCTCAGCATGATCGTCTACAACCCGGCGACAGCGGAGGATGCCGAGCGGATCAGATCATTGCTGGCAGAGCGCTAGAACCGCTCCGCGCCATACGGTTTCGGATCGACCGCCGGCGTCTCGCCGCTCATCATCTCGGCGAGCAGCCGACCCGTCGCGGGGCCGAGCGTAAAGCCCTGGTGGCCGTGGCCAAAGTTCATCCAGAGTCCGCGGTGGCGCGGAGCCGGGCCGACCACGGGAAGCATGTCCGGCGTGCAGGGGCGGGTGCCGAACCACGGCTCCGGCTCGACGCGTTTGCCGAGATCGATCAGCTCGCGCGCGGAGGCTTCGGCGCTGGCGAGCTGCACCGGCGTCGCCAATGCTTCAGGGCCGGTCAGCTCCGCACCGGTGGTGATGCGGATGCCTTTGGCCATCGGCCCCATGGCATAGCCGCCGGCCTTGTCGACCAGCGGCAGATCGAGCGAGGCGCCGCCGCTGTAGTGCATGTGGTAGCCGCGCTTGCGCACCAGCGGAATCCGGTAGCCGAATTTTTGCAAAAGATCCGGCGACCACGGACCGAGCGTCACGACCGCTGCTTCCGCATCGACGGGTCCGTTGTCGGTCAAGGCCGACCAGCCGGTGGCGGTCTGCTTCAGCGTCTGCGCATCGCCGAGCACGATCGTGCCGCCGAGACGCTGGAACAGCTCGGCATAGGCGGTGACGAGCGCGCCGGGATCGGACACGGTCCACGTCTCCAGCCAATGGATCGCGCCGGGGAAATCGTCACGCAGGATCGGTTCGGCCTTGGCAAGTTCGGCGCCAGGCAGCGCGCGAAACTTCACGCCAAACTCGCGTGCGTCGTCCTCCGCCGATTTGACCGCGAGATCGAAGGAGGCGGCATCGCGATGCAGATGCCGGTAGCCGGCGCGGCGGATCAGATTGTCGGCATGGGCTTCGCGGATCAGGATGTCGTGCTCGGGCGTCGCGTAGGCGATCAGGCGCGCCCATGCCGCGACCGCTTCGCGATGCCGTTTCGGTGCGGAATGCCACCAATAGCGGAGCAGGGGCTCGATGTGACGGTGGAGCGACGACAGGCTGTAGCGAACGTCATTGGTGCGGCCGGTCGCGATCTTCAGCAGCGTGTCGAGGTCGCGCGGCATCGGATAGGGCCGCACGGCTTCGGCCTGGATCATGCCGGCATTGCCGTAGCTGGTCTCGCGGCCGGGCTCCCGGCGGTCGACGAGCGTGACGGTCCAGCCGCGCCGCTGCAGATGCAGCGCGGCGGATACGCCGACCATGCCGCCGCCGAGAACGATCGCAGTTTTCATCAACTCATCCCACCAAATCAAAACCGCCCGGCATGACCGGGCGGGCGCGTCATCCTTAGCAAGTCTGTTTCCACCCGTCCTGCAAGTCGAGTGGCAACTTGCCAATTCATGGCTGCTCATCGGCTATGGCGGGCTCGAAGATAAAGTTGCTGCAGTAGCCGGGTTGCTTCCAGAACCATTCGCCGTTCTGCGGCTGATGGATATTGGCGTCAAAGCTCTCGATCGGCAGGATCTGGTCACCCTTGATGAAGGATCCGCGGTAGCCGAGCGCGCGAAGGTACGAAAAGACATCGTCCTGGCCTCCAGGCGCGTGCTGGCGGTTGTCGCATTCGACGACGATGAGCGGACGGCAGCGCCGCAGCAGGCGTTCCGCGCCCTTGAGAACGTGCAGCTCGGCGCCTTCGACGTCGATCTTCAGGGCCGCGACCTTGGCCGCCTCGCCAAAATAACTGTCGAGCGTGACGGTCGGCACACGCACGGTCGTGAACGTGCCGGACGGCGTGAGCAGGGATGCGCCCGGCTGGTGGCCATCCGGAATGAACAATTCCTCGACGCCTTCGCTCGATGAGACCGCCTTCGGCTCGACGACCACATTGCCGAAGCGAAGCGCCGTGCAGACTTCGGACAGGCGTTGCGCGAGCGATGGTTGCGGTTCGAAGGCGACGACACGGCCGTTGCCGCACCATCGGGCCAGCCAGTAGACGTAGCTGCCCTTGTTGGCGCCAACATCGCAGACGGTATCGCCGGCGCGAATATGCCGGTGCAGCACGGCCAGCTCGATCTTCTGGTCGCGGTAGCGGGCTCGCAGCGTGCGAACTGCGAACCGAAGGATTTGGTCCAGCACCGCCTGACCCTCCCAGCCCACGCATTTTGTAACCCAGGCGTCGCCAGCCGAGCAACTTTTGCGTGCGTCCGCGGCTCGGCGCAGTCATCAGCTCGCGACAAAAGAAAACGCCCGGCAATGCCGGGCGCTTCGAGATGTCGTCGTTTCAGCGTGTCGCTGCGGCCTATTCGCCACCGCCGAAGCGGCGCGACCACCAGCCCGCCTTGCGCGGGGCGGCCGGCGTTTCGGCATCGGCGACCGGTGCAGGCTCGGCAGCCGGCGGTGCAGCCTCGACCGGGGCCTGAGCCACCGGTGCGGCCTCGGCCGGGCTGCTGGACATGAAGCTCACCTTTTCACGCACGGTCGAGCGGCGGCGCGCGGCCTTGTCGCTCTCGGGCGCGGTGTCCTCAGCAACAGGCGCCGCCTGCGGCTCGACGGGAGCCGGGGCTTCGGTCCGCGGCTCAGGCTCATAGGCCTGCGGCTGGGTGGTCTCGGTCTGTGCGATCGAGGGTGAAGCCTCACCCGCAAAGCCGTCGAAATCGGCGACCGCCTCGCTCACCTCGGACGGCGGATTGGCGCTGAGCTCGTCGGTGATGGAGCCGGCCAGACCTTCGTCAGCTCCGCCACCACGCCGGCGACGGCCACCACGACGACCGCGACGACGCCGGCGATCGCCTGCACCTTCCTGATCGTCACGCGCGGCAGCGCCGGTCTGCTCCTGCGATCCCTCGGCATCCGGCTCGGACTCGCCGTCCTCGTCAGATTCGCCGGAGGGCTGAGCCTCGCCCGCAACGGCCTGGGCCGCGTCATCGCGCGGCTCGCCATCGCGCTGGCCACCACGGCCACGACGGCGGCGGCGGCGCTTGCCGCGGCGCTGACCGTCCTGCTCGGAGTCGGCTTCGCCAGCGGCGCGTTCCTCGGTGAGACCTTCGGTCTCTTCGGTTTCGACCTCGGACTCCAGTTCCGCGTCGAACTCCTCGTCCTCATAGCCATCGTCGGACTGCGGCAGCAGCGGGCCGGCCGCGGCCTGCGCCGCGAGCAGCGCCTTGGCGGCTTCCAGCGTGTGAACCTGCTCGCCGCGATCGATCATGTAGGCCTGAGGCCCGCTGACGGAAGCGTCGGCGATGACCGACAGCGTGACCTTGAAGCTGTTCTCGAGGTCGCGCAGATGGCCGCGCTTGTGGTTCAGCACATAGAGCGCAACGTCGGTGCGGGTGCGGACCACGAGATTGTGGGTCGCGCCCTTCATCAGGATCTCTTCGAGCCCGCGCAGCAGCTGCAGCGCGACCGAGGAGACCGAGCGGACGTGGCCGGTGCCGCCGCAATGCGGGCAGGGATCGGTCGAGGACTCCAGCACGCTGGCGCGGATGCGCTGGCGCGACATCTCCAAGAGGCCGAAATGCGAGATGCGGCCGACCTGGATGCGCGCGCGATCCTGCCGCAGGCAGTCGGACAGCTTGCGCTCGACCGCACGGTTGTTGCGCTTCTCGTCCATGTCGATGAAGTCGATGACGATCAGGCCGGCGAGGTCGCGCAGGCGGAGCTGGCGGGCGACCTCTTCGGCCGCTTCCAGATTGGTCTTGAGCGCGGTGTCCTCGATGTGGTGCTCGCGGGTCGAGCGGCCCGAGTTGACGTCGATCGAGACCAGCGCCTCGGTCTGGTTGATCACGATGTAGCCGCCGGAACGTAGCTGCACGGTCGGCGAGAACATCGCATCGAGCTGGCTTTCGACGCCCATCCGCGAGAACAGCGGCTGGCCGTCGCGATACTGCCTGACCGCACTGACATTGGCGGGCATCAGCATCTTCATGAAATCGCGCGCTTCGCGGTAGCCGGCTTCGCCCGCCACCTGAATTTCGTCGATCTCCTTGTTGTAGAGGTCGCGCAGCGAGCGCTTGATCAGCGAGCCTTCCTCGTAGACGAGGGTCGGGGCCTGCGACTTCAGCGTCAGGTCGCGCACCGTCTCCCACATCCGGATCA
>JAEWBW010000630.1 GCA_023390955.1 Pseudomonadota bacterium | reverse complement strand
TTGACCTTCAATGCCGGGAGAATCGCCTCGGGCGCGACCAGATCGGTAATCGGCATGGAAGGTTTCCGAGGTGAATTAAACCGTCAGGTTCCGAATTGGCCTGCTCGGCGAGAGCCGAGCCCGGCCGGTGTCAAGAAGGTGAAGCAGGAGGCGGACTTAGCCCAGATCCTGGCGCCGATCCTGATGTGGGGCGCTTCTACTCCAACGCAATCCCGGTGCCAACTCCTGCGTGCGGCTTTGCCCTGGTGATTGTTGAGGGCTGCGGGTCCTACGGGACCCGGTTCCAGCCCCTACCTCCCGGCCTTAACCGCTTGCCTTGGCGCCCGGAGGGTCGACCCAGCCGACATTGCCGTCGGCCCGGCGGTAGATGATGTTCACCCGGCCGCTGGAGCCATGCTGGAAAACTAGGCAGGGCGCGCCGCTGAGGTCGAGTTCCATAACGGCCTCGCTGACCGAGAGCTGCCGCAGCGACGTGGTCGCCTCGGCGATGATCACGGGGCTGTAGCCGGTGACCTCGTCCTCGCCCTCACCCTCGCCCGGCGCTTCCAGCACGTAGCTGGTCGCATCCAGCCCGGCCAGCGCCTCGGAGGCAGCATAGGATTTTCGGGCGGAGCGATCCTTGAGGCGGCTCTTGTAGCGGCGCAGCCGCTTCTCGATCATCAGCAGCGCCTGGTCGGCGCTGGCATAGGCATCCTGCGCATTCGAATCAGCTTCCAGCGTGATTCCGGAATCCAGGTGCAGTGAGCAATCGGTGCGGAAGCCGAGGCCGTCCTTGCTGAGCGTGATATGGCCCGAGAAATTGCCGTCGAAATACTTGCGCAAGACCTCTTCGGTGCGGTCTGCAACGCGGCCACGCAGGGCTTCGCCGACGCTGATGCTTTTGCCTGAAATCCGCAGAGTCATGTTGACGCCTCGCTTGGTTGGCCAGGGCATGATGGCGAATCATCACGCCATGGATTTTTCCCTGCGCATGATCCGTACGGAAAACGCTGCACACTTCTCCGGATCAAGCGCGCGCTTGGATCGGTCTTCAAGTGGGAATGAGAGTAGCGCGATTCAGCGCCGACGCAATCAGGCCGGTTCAGGATTGCGGGAGCGATCGGGCAATGCGGTCGAGAGGACGTTACCAAGAGCGCTCTGCTTGTCACGACGGCGTTGCACCGACGAGGGGATACGCATGGCCTCACGGTACTTCGCAACCGTGCGCCGGGCGATATCAATGCCCGAAGCGCGCAAGCGTTCCACGATCGTATCGTCGGACAGGATCGCGGACGGCTCCTCCGAATCGATCAGCTGCTTGATGTGGTGACGGACGGCCTCGGCCGAGTGCGCCTCGCCGCCGTCGGCCGATGCGATCGAGGCCGTGAAGAAATATTTCAACTCGAATGTGCCGCGATTTGTCGCCATGTATTTGTTGGCGGTGACGCGCGATACCGTGGATTCATGCATCTGGATGGCGTCGGCGACCGCCTTCAGATTGAGCGGGCGCAGATGCGCAACGCCGTGGGTGAAGAAGCCGTCTTGCTGGCGCACGATCTCGGTCGACACTTTCAGGATGGTGCGGGCGCGCTGATCGAGCGCGCGCACCAGCCAGGTCGCGTTCTGCAGCGCATCGGTGAAGTAGGATTTGTCGCCGTCCTTGCTGCCTTCCTTGCCGATCTTCTTCGCCAGCTGCGAATAATAGGTCTGGTTGACCAGCACGCGCGGCAACGTGTCGCTGTTGAGCTCGACATGCCAGCCGCCGTCCGGACCGGGACGGACATAGACGTCGGGCACCATGGTCTGCAGGCGCGCCGAGCCGAACTTCATGCCGGGCTTCGGATTGAGCCGGCGGATTTCGCCGATCATGTCGGCGATGTCCTCGTCGTCGACGCCGCAGATCTTGCGCAGGGTGGCGATGTCGCGTTTGGCGAGGAGATCGAGATGCTCGACCAGCGCCTGCATCGCGGGATCGTAGCGGTCGAGCTCGCGGAGCTGGATCGCCAGGCATTCGCTCAGATTGCGCGCACAGACGCCGGGCGGATCGAATTTTTGCAGCACGGCGAGGACAGCCTCGACCTCCTGCTGCGATGCACCCAGCCGCTCGGCCGCCTGGCCGAGATCGGCGGGCACGTAGCCGGCATCGTCGACGAGATCGATCAAATATTTTCCGATCATGCGCTGCGCAGGTAGCGTCAGCGCAACCGCGAGCTGCTCGGCCAGATGATCGGCGAGCGTGACTTCCGCGGCGACGAAGGCCTCGAGATTGTAGTCCTCGTCACCGGAGGCGCCGCCGCCCCATTCGGTGTAGACGCTCGGCGCGGCGTCCTGGGCGTTGCGGGCGGCCGCCTCGGCCGGCTCCTCGGAAAAGACGTTGTCGAGCCCGGTGTCGAGAGTCTGCTCGATCTCGGCGCGGGAGCCGAGATCCTTGTTCATCCAGTCTTCCTGGCCCGGCTCGAAGGCTTCGCCCGGGCCGCCGCCGATCTCGTCGCTCTGGCTGGCTTCGTAGGCGCTGTCGGCGGAATCGCCGTACTGGCCGGTCTCCGCCGGGGCCTCGCCCGGGGCCGGCGGCTCGTCGCTGGCCCGCTCCAACAGCGGATTGCGCTCGAGTTCCTCTTCCACAAAGGTCGTGAGATCGAGATTGGACAGCTGCAGCAGCTTGATCGCCTGCATCAGCTGCGGCGTCATCACCAGCGACTGCGACTGCCGGAACTCTAATCTCTGCGTCAGCGCCATGAGGCAAGAACCGTCCCAAAATTGGTCCGATTTTTGCTTAGCTTAGTCTTGGCCCGATGTACACGTCTTGACATGCAAAATTCGGGCTAGAGCAAATACGGGGTCGCCGAGAGGTTAAAGGCGGAATTCCTCGCCGAGATAGAGGCGCCTGACGTCCGGATCGTTGACGATCTCCTCCGGGCTGCCCTCGGTCAAGATCTGTCCGGCATAGACGATGTAGGCACGGTCCGTCAGGCCGAGCGTCTCGCGCACATTGTGGTCGGTAATGAGCACGCCGATGCCGCGGTTGGTGAGATGGCGGACCAGGTCCTGAATGTCGCCGACCGCAATCGGGTCGATGCCCGCGAAGGGTTCGTCGAGCAGCATGTAATTCGGCCGCGTCGCCAGGGCGCGCGCGATCTCGACGCGGCGCCGCTCGCCGCCGGAGAGCGCGATCGAGGGCGATTTTCGCAGGCGCGTGATGCTGAATTCGTCGAGCAGGGCATCGAGCTGCTGCTCGCGCTTCTTGCGCGACGGCTCCACGACTTCCAGCACGGCGCGGATGTTCTGCTCGACGGTGAGGCCGCGGAAGATCGAGGCTTCCTGCGGCAGATAGCCGATGCCGAGCCGGGCGCGCTGATACATCGGGAGCTTGGTGACGTCGTGGCCGTCGAGCTCGATCGCGCCGCGGTCGGCCTTGATCAGCCCGGTGATCATGTAGAACACGGTGGTCTTGCCGGCGCCGTTGGGACCGAGCAGGCCGACGGCTTCGCCGCGCCGCACATAGATGCTGACGCCGCGCACGACCTGCCGGCTGCCAAAGCTCTTTTCCACGCTATGCACAGCCAGGAAGCCCGGCCGCTTGAGCAGCTGGGGTCCGCCCGACCCGTTGGTTTGGGCGGCGCCCCGCAGCGGATGGGGGCTTTGCAGCTCCGGCTCGTCATAGGGATGATCGGAGTAGGGCTGGTCGGACGGCAGTTGGTCGCGCGCGACCGGCGCACCCCGCAGCGGGTTGGTCAGCAGCCCGCCGACAGTGTCGCCGAGCGTGGTGATGTCCTCGCGCAGGCGGGCAAATCCGCGCTTGGCGGGCCGCCGACGGAACATGCTGAGTAAATCGACCATCCCCGCGTTCTAGCCTTTTACGGTGATCCCGTGTCTGCCGAGATCCCGCGACCTGCCAACCCGACGTGATTCGCCGGCCCAGCATGAGTGAAAGGATGTTCGCTGCCCAGTGAACACCCGCGATGAACGGCGGATGCCGCTGCCGAGCCCGACCGGGTAGATACAGTCTTGTCGGCCGCGCTTCAACCTCGGGCCAGCATCTTTAAGCACAAGCTCTTGATATTATTTCTGTTTACCTGACCCAAGGCCCGGCAATGCCGGGCCGGCGCCCGACTTGCAATCGCTCTGGACGAACATGCCCTGCACCTTGCCGCTGTCGGACTCCACGCGGGAGACGCCGGTGGTCATGTCCACCATCAGGCGATCGCCCTTCAGCACGTTCTTGCACTGCGTCAACACCACCCCGCCCATCATGGTGATGAGGTTGGTCCTGGTGTCGAACACCGCGGTCTCGCCGGTCACGACCTGATCCTTCTGGGTGACCACGACGTTGCCGCGCGCCTCCAGGCGCTTGATCGAGGAGCTGCCGCCGGGACCCGGCTGCGCCGATTGCATCGGCGCCGATTTGGTGCCCTTGGCGGGCGCTGGGGCCGCGCCTTTTTCACCCTGGCCCGAGCCGCCGGAGTCGTAAAACACGACCAGCGTCTTCGACGTCATGGTGGTGTCGCCCTGGATCACCTTCACGTTGCCGGCGAAGGTGGCTTCCTTCTTCTTGTCGCGCATCTCGAGGGACGCAGCCTCGATCTGGATCGGCTGGTCGCGGTTCTGCGAAAAGCCCTGCATGGCGTTGGGCACGCCCGACATCGAGTTTTGCGCAACGACCGTTGCGGTCGAAGCGAGCGCGAGGCCGACAATGAGCGAGCCGGTGAAAACCATGCTGCGCGAGAGGAGGCCGCGCGAAACGTGCTGCGTCATGAAAATCATCTTGAATTGGCAGACTTGTTTTGAGGCCGCGTTTTCGTCGGCGCCGGTTCCGGCGGGGCTTGCTGCGCGGCAGCAGGCTGGTCGCCCAGCTTGTCGAGATACATCACGACATTGCCTTCGAAGCGGATCACGTCGCCGCCTTCCGTGATCTTCAGGCGGTCGGAGGACAACGTGCCGTTGGTCATCTTCACGTCGACATGCTCGTCGGAGGTGACCGTGTTCTGGTTCATGTCGACGAAGGCTTGGCTGAGGCGCGCCTCATAGCCGGTCGACGTCCGCAGCAGGATGTCCTTGCGCAGCTCGAGCTGCTGCTGCTTGTTGTCGAAGGTGCCGTTGAGGGCATCCAGGAACAGGGTCGATTGATCCTGCATCAGGAGTTTTGCCTTGAGGGTTTTCAGCTCGACGCGATCGGGCTGCCTGATGTCCTGCGTCGCCGTCTTGGCCCAGAGCTCGTAGGGCCGCTGGTCGGGCGTGTAGCCGGACAGATGCGGCGTTTCCATGGTGATCTTGGTTCCGGACACGACCACGGCCGCGGGATTGAACGGCAGGGCGACCTTCCAGTCGCGGAACGGATTGAAAACGGCGATGGCGATGATGATGGCCATCGATCCCGCCACCACGGCCGGCACCGCGACCCGCAGGATCCGCACCAGCCGGCTGTGACGCGCCGCAACGGCAAACCGCGCCTCGAGGGCGGCAACATCAAGCGTTGGAAGATGGACCGAGGTCACCGCTGCTCCGGGGCGCGAAACACCGCCCTATTGTACCCGGCGGCGCCGGAATATGCAGCCCAAGATGGGGGGCCGCGACGACTGGCGGCATGACTGTGTCGGAAGCGGGGCGGCGGCTGTTGACCACGCCCTCGGCCGCCTGCCTTGCCCGCCCTTGTCCGGCTCCCTTGGCCGGCTACCTCGGCCGCCTCCCGGGCCTCATGAATGCGCAAAAATGTCCTCGGCCTCCCAGCCCTGCAAATCGAGCAGGGCGCGGGTCGGCAGGAAGTCGAAGCAGGACTGCGCCAGCGCGGTGCGGCCTTCCCGCACCAGCATGGCATCCAGCCGCTCGCGCAGCGCATGCAGATGCAGCACATCGGAGGCGGCGTAGGCGAGCTGCGGCTCGCTCAGGCCGTCGGCGCCCCAATCGCTCGACTGCTGCTGCTTGGAGAGGTCGACATTGAGGACTTCACGGACGAGGTCCTTGAGGCCGTGACGGTCGGTATAGGTGCGGGTCAGGCGCGAGGCGATCTTGGTGCAGTAGATCGGGCCGGTCATCACGCCGAGGGCGTTGTAGAGCACGGCGACGTCGAACCGCGCGAAATGGAAGATCTTGGTGATGGCGGGATTGGCGAGCAGCGCCTTCAGGTTCGGCGCGTCGGTGTGCCCCTTGGGTATCTGCACCACGTCGGCGCTGCCGTCGCCGGGCGAGAGCTGCACGACGCAGAGCCGGTCGCGATGCGGGTTGAGGCCCATGGTCTCGGTGTCGATCGCCACCGCCCCGGTGTAGCGGGACAGGTCCGGCAGATCGCCGCGGTGCAGACGTACGGTCATGGCGTTTCAAACCCCAAAGTGCGAATCGGTGCTGATTAAAGGCTAGTGCCGGGGACGGAAGCTGACGAGGGTCCGCCGCGATGTATCCGCTGGCGCAGGGGCGCGCAAGCCAATCAGCGGGCGGTGGCCTGCTGCGGCACTGCGAATACGCAGAGATGGGTGGT
Organism: Pseudomonadota bacterium; assembly: GCA_023390955.1. Classification (GTDB taxonomy): domain Bacteria; phylum Pseudomonadota; class Alphaproteobacteria; order Rhizobiales; family Xanthobacteraceae; genus Bradyrhizobium. The sequence continues at coordinate 4,573 of JAEWBW010000630.1, read as the reverse complement.
GCGGAACAGCACGCCATCCTGCGAAGGAAGCTCGTCGCAGATCTCGGTGACATAGCCGATGCCGTTCCTGGCGGCATAAGCAAGCCGTTCGGTGTGATCCGTGGTCGCCGACAGCGCAGTCATCCGCTCGTGCCAGATGCGGTAATAGGACGGAGTCCACATCGCCGCCGCGCCGCGCCGCCAGTCGACCCAGATGCGGCGATGGGACAGGAATTCGAAATTGACGGCGCGCGACAGCCCAATGTCCCAGACCGGCGGCGAGCTCGCGGCGTCGGGCTTGCGCGGCACGATGAAGATCGCGTTCTCCGGCGTCGACTCGCGCGCCCAGCGTGCGACCTTGGTCCATTCCGCAACACCATCGGCATAGAAGCCGTTGAAGGTGTAATGCTGCTGCAGCCGTTGCGGCACGATGCCGATCACGAACAGGGCGAGCACGGCGTAACCGAGCTTGCGGCGCGAGGCATGCGCGGCGTCGGAGGCCGATTGCAGCAGCGTCGGCAACAGCATCACCGGCACCGCCAGCACATAGGCGTAGGTGCCGAAGCCGAGCGTCAGCACGATCAGCGCGCCCGACAGGAAGTAAGCCGATCTTTCATGACACAGCCAGTTGGTGGCGAGCGCCAGCGCCGCGACGCCAGCGAGCAGATGGATGACCGTGCCCGAGCGCAGCAGCTGGATGTTGAGGATGAGCGGCGAGCCGCTGACCAAGGGAATGACGACGCCGATGAGATACATCGCCAGCGCGCCGGCATAGACGGCCTGGATCACGCGGACGGAGGCGCCGAGCCGCCACAGCGCGGCCGCGCCGATCGCCATCACCGCGAGCATCGCGATGATGTCCTCGGTCGCGATGCCCGTGATCAGGGAGTGGCCGGGGAAATATTCGTGGAGATAGGCGATGTAGTCGAAGCCGGGCGACTTGCCGAACTCCGGATTGGAGAAGATCGCGTGCAGCACGGGGATGAGCAGCGGCGTCGAGATCAGCAGGCCGAGCGCCACGCGCACAAATATCCTGCCGAAATTTGCTTCGCCTTTGGCGAGATGCATGACGCCGATGATGACGAGCAGCGGCGTGAGCCACACCGCCATGAAGACGTTGACGAAGAAGGTGACCGCCCAGGCCAGCATCGCCGCGGTGTAACGCCCCCTCGCCGCAAAATAGATCGCGAGCAGGAGCGGACCGTTGGCGACCTCCGAATGGGTGAAGTAGCAAACGATAAGGCCGCCGGTGCCGGCCGGTGAGAAGCCGATCAGGAACGGCGTCGTGGTCGCCAGCAGCGCGAACACGATCTTCTGGCGTCGCGTCACGATTCCGAGCAGCGAGGCGCAGGCGAGCAGGCCAATGAAGGTCAGCAATCGGCTCAGGCAGTCGAGGCCGAAGAACAGCAGGTCGGTGCGCGGGAAATAGCGCTGGGTGTTGTCCAGCAGCAGCCAGACGCCGGAGGCGAAATGGCGCAGCGACTGGATGAAGGCGTCATCGCGGAATTGCGGCTCGTCATAGAGGCCGGCGACGACGGGCAGATGGAACAGATTGTTCTCGATGCCGAAGACGTAGCCGGTGAACAGCATCGAGAGCGCGGCCGCGACCGTCGCGATCACCAGCGTGTCCGCGAACGGGGTCGACACGCTCTGCGCAACCGGGCGCTCGCCGACATCCAGGCTCGGGGTGAGGAGGCTCATCAGATCGCCGCCAGCATGATGCAGATCATCATCGCCACGGTGATGCGGCTGGCGTTGTCCTTGAACGTGTACAGAATCGGATCGTCCGGCATCTCGCGGCGATGCGCCATCATCAGCGCGCGGCCGAACCAGTAGAGCAGCAGCGGGTTCATCAGCCACAGCAGCCAGGGGCGGCTGTAGAGCGGCGTCGCGGCCGCGGACGAAACATAGAGCGAGAACACGATCACGGCGTTCATGCCGCTCGCCGCCGCCATAGCGGCGATGACCTGGAGGTCGCCGATCCGGTAGTCGCGATTGGCGGGATCTGACAGCCCCGCGCCCTGGCGCATGGTCAGCTCGCTAAAACGCTTGACCAGCGCCAGCGAGGTGAACACGAACAGCGAGAACATCAGCAGCCATTCGGACAACACGACGCCGATGCCGACAGCGCCCGCGACGATGCGCAGCGAATAGAGGCCGGCGAGCGTGACGACGTCAAGCAGCATCTTCTTCTTCAGCACCAGCGAATAGGCGATGGTGGTGACGAGATAGAGCGCGAGCACGGCGACGAAGATACCCGAGATGCACATGCCGGCAGCGAACGCGCCGAGCCAGAGCAGCGGGATCGCGACCAGCGCCGATGCGATCGGCAGGTCCCCGGCCGCAAGCGGGCGATGCCGCTTGGTCGGATGCTGCCGGTCTGCGGCGAGATCCAGCAAATCGTTCATCAGATAGGCGCCCGACGCGCAGGCCGAGAACGCCAGGAAGGCGAGCAGTGCCGAACCGATCGACGCAAGGTTCATCTGATGCGCGGTGACCAGCGGCACGAACACCAGCGTATTCTTGGCGTATTGATAGACGCGCAGCGCCCGGACCCAGATGCGCCAGCCGACTGCCCGGCTGCCGTTTTCGCCCGAGACATGATCGACCGATTGCGGATCGAAGGGCAGCGTCTCGCCGCGCGCGAGATCGCCCGCGCTCACCACGCCGTCAAAGCCGAGATGCGCCGCGATCCCCGCGGCATGCGCCTCGAAGCGGTTGGCGGCGAGATAGATCCGCTCGCCCCGCGCCCGCGCCGCCAGCGCGCGGTTGAGCACGTCCTGGTCGTAAGGCAGATGCGCGTAGTCGACCTTGGCGCGCGCCAGGATGCTGGTGAGCGGTCCGATGCCCGCCTGCCCGCCCGCGCCAAAGCGCGCCAGCAGACGGCCAGGCCGGCTGAACAGCGACTCCAGCAGCAGATTCGAGCGCAGCAGCGCGCCTTCGAGGTCGATCACGAGCACGCGCGGCACTGCCGCGACCGGCTCCGGCCGCGACCAGTCAACCTCATGCTGCCGCTGTGGCTGCTCCATTCGGATACGCGCTCTTGCTGACATGGCCGGCTGGCTGCCGGGAGCAGGGAAATGGACGGGTAAAACCGTAATTTCCAAACGCTAAGGGCGGCTTAATTGGAGGGGCGAGGCCTGGAAACAGGAGGACACCGCCGACAGAGGCGGACGGTAACGGATGACCGGACCGGCGCTCGAAACGAGCTCCGATTCCGTCGTCACATCAATGATCTGCTGAAAAAGATGGTGCCCAGGAAAGGACTCGAACCTTCACGGCCGTTAAGCCACTGGCACCTGAAGCCAGCGCGTCTACCAATTCCACCACCTGGGCATGCCTGTTGGGCACGGAGGCGGTTACTAAGGTTCAGTGACGGTCTTGTCAAATCATGTGTGACGGGGTGTTTGGGGATGCGGATTGCGCATCGCAAACCGGGCCGATACAAGCCTCGTCAGACGCACTTCCCCCCGGGGAAACCTCAAGGACAGACCCCATGCAATCGAATCTGGAAACTCTCGTCACGGTTTTCGGCGGATCGGGGTTTTTGGGCCGCAGCGTGGTCCGCGCGCTGTGCAAGCGGGATTACCGGGTCCGGGTCGCGGTGCGGCGTCCGGAACTGGCCGGCTTCCTGCAGCCGCTGGGCCGGGTCGGCCAGGTCCACACCGTGCAGGCCAATCTGCGCTACCCGGCCTCGGTCGAGGCAGCGCTGCGTGATTCGCACGTCGTGATCAATCTGGTCGGCATCCTCGCCGAGGGCGGCGGGCAGACCTTTGACGCCGTCCAGGCCAAGGGCGCCGAAATCGTCGCCAAGGCGGCAGCCGCCGCCGGCGCCCGGATGGTGCATGTGTCCGCGATCGGCGCCAGCGCCGAATCGGCCTCCGCCTATGCCCGCGCCAAGGCGGCGGGCGAAGACGCCGTGCGGGCGGCCGTGCCGCAGGCTGTGATTTTCCGGCCCTCGGTGATGTTCGGCCCCGAGGACCAGTTCACCAACCGCTTCGCCGCGCTGGCCCGGATGTCGCCGGTGCTGCCGTTGATCGGCGGCGAGACCAGGATGCAGCCGGTCTATGTCGGCGACGTCGCCACCGCGATCGCTGATGCCGTCGACGGCAAGGCGAAGGCGGGCGCGACCTACGAACTCGGCGGTCCGGAAGTGCTGACCATGCGCGAGATCATCGAGGCGATCCTGGCCATCACCGACCGCGAGCGCGCGCTGGTGCCGCTGCCGTTCGGCCTCGCCCGCTTCAAGGCGGCCTTCCTGCAATTCGCTCCGGGCGCGTTCAAGCTGACCCCGGACCAGGTCACGCTGCTCGAGAGCGACAATGTGGTGTCTGATACCGCCAAGGCCGCCGGGCTGACGCTGGAAGGCCTCGGCATCACTGCCGATTCGCTGGAAGCGGTCGCTCCGCAATATCTCTGGCGCTTTCGCGCGGCCGGTCAGTTCCAGCGCATGGGCGTGTAAGGCGCTCTTCGCCTCGCGTCAAAACTTCAGCTTCTTGAACACCGCTTCCGGCAGCGTCTTGATGATCAGCATCACGAGACGCCATTTGCCGCTGACATAGACGACGTCGATCTTCTTCTCGACGGCATTCAG
>JAEWBW010000627.1 GCA_023390955.1 Pseudomonadota bacterium | reverse complement strand
AAAAAGGGCGTGTTCGGCTGGTTCAACCGCATGCTCGAGGGCGGCAAGGAAGGCTATTCCCGCACCGTCGGCTTCTCGCTGAAGCGCACGGGACGCCTGATGCTGGTCTACGCCGCGCTGCTGGTCGGCCTCTCCTGGGGCTTTGTCAGCCTGCCCGGCGGCTTCCTGCCGATCGACGACCAGGGCTTTGTCACCACCGACGTGCAGACGCCTTCGGATTCGTCCTATCCGCGCACGCTGGCCGCGATCGAGAAGATCGAAAAATATCTGCTGACGAAGCCCGGGGTCGATGAGGTCACCTTCCTCACCGGCTTCAGCTATTCGGGCCAGGGCATGAACACCGCGCAGGCCTTCATCACGCTGAAGGACTGGTCGGAGCGTGGCCCGAAGGAATCGGCGGCAGCGATCGTCAACGACATCAACCGCGATCTTTCTTCGATCACCGACGCCAAGATCACGGCGCTGCAGCCGCCGCCGATCGACAATCTCGGCAATTCCTCCGGCTTCAGCTTCCGTCTGCAGGATCGCGGCCAGAAGGGCTATCCGGCCCTGATCCGCGCGGCAGATCAGTTGATCGCGGAGGCCAATGCCAGCCCCGTGCTGCAGAAGGTCTATGTCGAAGGTCTGCCCGAGGCGCCGCAGGTCAATCTTATGATCGACCGCGAGAAGGCCGGCGCCTTCGGCGTCACCTTTGAGGACATCAACAATACGATCTCGACCAATCTCGGGTCGAACTACATCAACGACTTCCCGAACCGCGGGCGCATGCAGCGCGTGGTCGTGCAGGCCGACCGCGCCGACCGCATGCGGACCGAGGACATCCTCAACTACAACGTCAAGAACAGCCGCGGCCAGCTCGTGCCGCTGTCGTCGTTCGCGACCATCGAATGGTCGCGCGGCCCGACGCAGATCACGGGCTTCAACTATTATCCGGCGGTGCGCATCTCCGGCGAGGCCAAGCCCGGCTTCACCTCGGGCGACGCGATCGCCGAGATGGAGCGGCTCGCAGGCCGCCTGCCGCGCGGGTTCGGCTACGAATGGACCGGACAGTCGCTGCAGGAAAAGCTGTCGGGCTCGCAGGCGCCGTTCCTGCTGGCGCTGTCGATCTTCGTGGTGTTCCTGTGTCTGGCAGCGCTTTATGAGAGCTGGACCATTCCGCTCGCGGTGCTGCTGACCGTGCCGCTCGGCATCGTCGGTGCGGTGATCGCGGCGATGCTGCGGGGACTGCCCAACGACGTTTATTTCACTGTCGGCCTGATCACGATCATTGGTCTTGCGGCGAAGGACGCCATCCTGATCATCGAGTTCGCCAAGGATCTGCGAGCTGAGGGCAAGCCGCTGCTGGAGGCCACCATGGAGGCTTGCCGCCTGCGCTTCCGCCCGATCCTGATGACCGGTCTTGCCTTCATCTGCGGCGTGCTGCCGATGGCGATCGCCCACGGCGCCGGCGGCGCCAGCCAGCAATCGCTCGGCACCGTCGTGATGGGCGGCATGATCGCCGTCGTCATCCTGGCGCTGCTGATGGTGCCGGTGTTCTTCGTCTCCGTGCAGCGCGTGCTGGGCGGAGACCGGGAGAAGGCCGAGCCGAAGGCTGAAGCCGCACGCGGAGCCCATGCGCCGGCGGAGTGATGATGGCCGAGGGGAGTAACGTCCCCTCGCAGCCGCTGCTTCTTACTTCCGCAGAATCTTCACGAGCTCGCCGTGCACGAACTCGTTGCCGCACACGATGTTGCCCGTGACCAGCGCATCGCCCGGCGTTGCGATGTCGCTGACGGTGCCGCCGGCTTCCTTGACCATGATCATGCCGGCTGCGACGTCCCAGGACTGCAGGTTTCGCTCCCAATAGCCGTCGAGGCGGCCGGCGGCGACGAAGGCGAGATCGAGGGAGGCGGCGCCGAAGCGGCGCAGGCCCGCGACGCGGTCCTGGATCGCGGTCATCTCGCGGCGGAATTCCTCGTGGTCGCCGCGGCCGATATGCGGCAGTCCGCAGGCGACGACGCATTCGTCGAGCTTGCGGCGGCCGGCCACGCGCAGGCGCTGGTCGTTGAGGAAGGCGCCCTTGCCACGCTCGGCGATGTAGAGCTCGTCATTGGCGGGATTGTAGATCACGCCTGCGATGACCGTGCCCTCGCGTGCAAGTCCGATCGAGATCGCGAATTGCGGGATGCCGTGCAGGAAGTTGGTGGTGCCGTCGAGCGGGTCGACGATCCAGGTGTGGCTCTTGTCGGTGCCCTCGCGCGTGCCGCCTTCCTCGCCGATGAAGCCGTAGCCGGGACGGGCCTTGGCGAGGTCCTGGTACAGGATCTCCTCGGCGCGTTTGTCGGCGAGCGAGACGAAGTTGGCCGGGCCCTTCAGCGAGACCTGGAGATGCTCGATCTCGCCGAGATCGCGCTTGAGGCTGCGGCCGGCGCGGCGCGCAGCCTTGACCATGACATTGATAGTTGCGGAATAGAGCATGGGTTTTCGGTCTTGATCAGGAGAAATACGGGGCGGGAACCGGCGCCGATTTGAGGGATTGGGTGCCCTCAGACCGGGCTGGCGTCAAGTCATTTGGTCCCGAGCCATTTCTTGGCGGCGGCCTCGGCCTTGGCGCGGTCGTCAGGGCTGAGGTCGCCGAACTGCTTGTCGAGCTCCGGATCGCCCTTGCCGCCGGTCTTGGCGACAATGTGCCATTTGAACCCCTCAACCTTGTCCATTGGCGTTCCCATGCCGTTAATCAGCACCACGGCCAGCCGGTTCTGCGCGATCGCGCTGTTCTGGCGGGCCGCCTTGCGCAGCAGCGCGACGGCCGCCGGCTGGTTCTTCGGCGTGCCGATCCCGTTGAAC
>JAEWBW010000582.1 GCA_023390955.1 Pseudomonadota bacterium | reverse complement strand
GTTCAACTACACCGGCGCCGACGGCAACCCGGCCGGCTTCAACGTCGACCTCGCGCGGGCGCTGTGCGACGAGATCAAGGTCACCTGCACCGTGCAGATGCGCCGCTTCGAGACGCTGGTCGACGCGCTGACCTCGAACCGCGGCGATGCCATCATCGCCTCAATGGCGGCAAGCCCGCAGCTGCGCGCGCGCGTCGATTTCACCGATCCCTATTACCGCGTGCCGGCGCGCTTCGTCTCGCGCAAGGACGCGGTGATGCCGGAGATCCGGCCCGAATATCTCGAAGGCAAGAAGGTCGGCGTGATCGCGGGCTCGGCGCATGAAGCCTATCTCAAGGCGATGTTCACCGACGCCGAGCTGCATCCCTATTCCAACGACGATGCGCTGCGGGGCGCCTTGCGCAAGGGCGAGGTCGACTTCATCTTCGGTGACGCCGTCTCGCTCGCGTTCTGGATCAACGGCACCGATTCGGCCGATTGCTGCGCCTTCTCCGGCGGCCCCTTCGCCGAAAGCCGCTTCTTCGGCGAGGGCATCGGCATTGCCGTGCGCAAGGGCAATGACGTGCTGCGCCAGGCCCTGAACTGGGCGATGTTCCGCATCTGGGAAAAAGGCCGCTACACCGATCTGTGGCTGCGGTATTTCTCGGTGAGCCCGTTTTAGGTTCGCTGCCGTCATTGCGAGAAGCGCAGCGACGAAGCAATCCAGAATGTTTCCGCGGAAAGAATCTGGATTGCTTCGCTTCGCTCGCAATGACGGGGAATGAGGCGCCAACCCCCCATAAAATTGCATTCCGCGCAAAAATCGCTATTTTCCGCGGCCCGGAGGCCCCCTGAATGTCCGTTATCGATCCCAGCATGAGCCCGAGCGATCTTCGCGCGCTCGCCGAACAATCCAACGCCTGGCCGTTTGAGCAGGCGAAGGCGATTGTCGCGCGCCTGAAGAAGAGCCCGAAGGACGAGGTGCTGTTCGAGACCGGCTATGGTCCCTCGGGCCTGCCGCATATCGGCACCTTCGGCGAGGTCGCGCGCACCACCATGGTGCGCCATGCCTTCCGCGTGCTGACCGAGGACAAGGTCAAGACGCGCCTGCTCGCGTTCTCCGACGACATGGACGGCCTGCGCAAGGTCCCCGACAACGTGCCCAATCGCGAGATGATGGAGGCTCATCTCGGCAAGCCGCTGTCGCGCGTGCCGGACCCGTTCTCCAACGAGCATCCCTCGTTCGGCGCAGCCAACAACGCGCGGCTGCGCGCGTTCCTCGATCATTTCGGCTTCGACTACGAATTCGCCAGCGCGACCGACTACTACACCTCGGGCCGCTTCGACGCGACGCTGCTCAAGATGCTCGCGGTCTACGACAAGGTCATGGCGATCATCCTGCCGACGCTCGGCCCCGACCGGCGCGCGACCTATTCGCCGTTCCTGCCCATCAGCAAGACCACGGGCGTCGTGCTGCAAGTGCCGATGATCCGCCGCGACGTCGCCGCCGGCACGGTGACCTATCTCGATCCCGACACCAATCAGGAAGTCGAGACGCCGGTGACGGGCGGCAACGTCAAGTGCCAGTGGAAGGCCGACTGGGCGCTGCGCTGGGTCGCGCTCGGCGTCGACTACGAAATGGCCGGTAAGGATCTGATCGATTCCGTGAAGCTGTCGGGCCAGATCGCGCGCGCGCTCGGCGGCACGCCGCCCGAAGGCTTCAACTACGAGCTCTTCCTCGACGAGAAGGGCCAGAAGATCTCGAAGTCGAAGGGCAACGGCCTCACCATCGACGAATGGCTGCGCTACGCCTCGCCGGAATCGCTGTCGTTGTTCATGTATCGCGAGCCCAAGGCGGCGAAGCGGCTGTATTTCGACGTCATCCCGCGCAATGTCGACGACTACCAGCAATTCAGCGACGGCTTTCCGAAGCAGGATGGCAAGCAGCAGCTCGGCAATCCGCTGTGGCACATCCACAGCGGCCATCCGCCGAAGGCCGAGATGCCCGTCACGTTCCAGCTGCTGCTGACGCTGGTGTCGTCGTCGAACGCGGAGAATGCCGAGACGCTGTGGGGCTTCATCGGCCGCTATCGTCCCGGCGTGAGCCCGCAGACGCATCCGAAGCTCGATGCGATGGTCGGCTACGCCATCAATTATTATCGTGATTTCGTCGCGCCGACGAAGCAGTTCCGCGTGCCCAGCGACATCGAGCGCGCCGCCCTGCAGGACCTGCGCGATGCGCTGTCGCAGTTGCCTGCGGAGTCGTCGGCCGAGGATATTCAGAACGTCGTCTACGAGATCGGCCGCCGCGAACCGTTCCTCGACCAGGTCAAGAAGGGCAAGGACGGCCGTCCCGGCGTGACGCTCGACTGGTTCAACATGCTCTACCAAGTCCTGCTCGGCCAGGAGAAGGGCCCGCGCTTCGGCTCGTTCGTCGCGGTCTACGGCGTGCAGAACGCGGTCAACATGATCGACGGCGCGCTGGCGCGGAGCGCGTAAGCGTAGCCCAACTCTCTCTGGTGTCGTCCCGGCGAAGGCCGGGACCCATAACCCCAGGGAGAAGTTCGGCGAAGACTCGTAGTGCGCTACGTCGGTACGACGATCGCGAGTTACCGATAGATCACGCGGTATGGGTCCCGGCCTTCGCCGGGACGACGGCGGTGATTGAAACGCTGCTCACGCCGACCGCAGCACGTAACGCCTGTTGTCCTTCTGCACCGGGCGCGCGTTCATCGGATAGAGTTTTGCGAAGGCGGCGACGTCCGCGGCGGCCACCTGGATCGGCGCTTCCAGCAGCAGCCACTCGACCAGCTCCGAGCAGGGCGGCGTCGTCAGCGAACCTGAATAGCGGTAATAGCCGAGGTGCCGCGGCAGCATGGCCTTGGGATTGATGGATGGCGAGGCCTTCACTGGTGGGCCTTCCGCGGCCGGCATGGTCTTGACGATCTCGCTGAACGCAGCGTTCGGCCGGCCTTCGGCCATCAGCACGCCGACCACCGCCAGTCCGCCGGATTCGGCGCGGTGCACGAAATGCGCCTCCATCGGGAAATTCTTGCCTGCGATGGTGTGCTCGCTCGGGCGATGGAAGTGCACCTGCAGCAGCTTGTATTTGGTGTCCCCGAGCGTCAGCGTGCTGCCCTCGGCGAAGTTGAGCTGGATGGTGTGGCCGTTGTTGACGATGGTGTCGGCGCTCTTGCCCCAGCGCAGTCCCAGCGGCGGCAATTGCGACCTGATCGACTTCTCGATGTCGATCGGCGACTGCTGCGCGCCGATCGCGCAGACCTTGTTGGCCGCATCGAGGTCGCCCCATTTCGCAGGGCCGCCCGCGCCCTCATAGCTCCAATGCGCGCCCTCCGCGGCGAGAGCCGGTTTGCAGACCGGACAGAGCGCGAGACCTGCGAAAAGTTTTAGGGCGTGGCGACGATCCATCTGTTTCCCCCTGCGATGAATATGATTTGCGGATCCGGCGATCGGCCGCGAATTTGCGCGCGTTGCGCAATCCCGGCTTGATCCAGATCAAGGCGTCTACTGGCTGGCCCAGGCGATCCGCGCGATCCACGCGATTTCGGTGACGGGCATCGTCCGCTCTCCACCCGACGCGTCGAGCGATTGCAATTCCAGCGCTTTCGCCGTGCGCCGCTTCAGCACCTTCACCATCACCTCGCCGCCGCGCGTCTTCACCACCACGCGGTCGCCCTTGCGGATCGGCTTGCCCGGCGACACCAGCAGCACGTCGCCGTCGCGATAGGCCGGCAGCAGCGCGTCGCCGGAGATCTCCAGCGCAAAACTGTGATCGTCGTCGGCCGACAGCAGCGCGATGTCGGTCCAGCCCTTGCCGGCCGGAAAGCCCGAGGCGTCGAAATGGCCGTCATGACCAGCGAGCGCAAGGCCGATCAGCGGCACCGAGCGCCCGTCCCGCCCGCCGTCCCCGACCAGTTGCACAAAACTGTCGAGCGGGACGCCGGCAGCGTTGAGCGCCTTCGCGATCGATTCGGTCGAGGGCCAGCGCTCGTGGCCGTCGGCGGTGACGCGCTTGGACTTGTTGAAGGTGGTGGGGTCGAGGCCGGCACGCCTGGCAAGCCCCGACGGCGACAGTCCGGCCCGCGCCGCCAGACGGTCGAGCGCGCCCCAGATCTGATCGTGGGTCAGCATCCTCTGCGCTTTGGCCTGCTTGATCATCTGCGATCCGGCCCGCCGCAACCTTAGGAATATACGCCTCAAATCAACCGGTTTTCCGTTTTCGGCGCAAGAGGCACCACTGACCCTTGAGTTCGGCTTGTGCCGCCTTTACGGTCGCGCCCCGGGTCCGACCCCATACGGGCCGAAAACCCCAACAGACTCAAAGACCAAGCAGGGCGCCTGACCAGGTGGTGAAGATCTACAAAATCTGTGCGGCCTCGGCCTGGCGGGAGGCGGAGCGGCAGGGTGTCTACCGCGGCAGCGCGGATGACGCGCGCGACGGCTTCATCCATTTCTCCACCGCCACCCAGGTCGCGGAAACCGCGCGAAAACACTTTTCCGGCCAGCGCGCGCTGTTCCTGGTCGAGGTCGATGCCGACGCGCTCGGTGCCGGCCTGCGCTGGGAACGCTCCCGCAATGACGAGCTGTTCCCGCATCTCTATGGCGAACTCGATCTCGGCACGGTGATCTCGGTGATGAACCTCAACACGCGCGCCGACGGCAGCCATGACATTCCGGAGCTTCTCCCGTGATCCGTGCCTTCGATGCCCTGTCGCTGCCCGTGCTCCGCTGGCTCGATCCCGAGGACGCGCATCGCCTGGCGATCCAGGGCCTGCGCTTCCTGCCGCCGGTGAAGCTGCGCGAGGACGATGACAAGCTCGCGGTGCGCGCCTTCGGGCTGAATTTTCCCAATCCGGTCGGCATGGCCGCGGGCTTCGACAAGAGCGCGGAGGTGCCCGACGCACTGCTGCGGCTCGGTTTCGGCTTCGTCGAGATCGGCTCGGTGACGCCGAGGCCGCAGAGCGGCAATCCGCGGCCGCGGCTGTTTCGTCTCGAACGCGACGAAGCGATCATCAACCGGATGGGTTTCAACAATGACGGCGCGGAAGCCGCGCTGCGGCGGCTGGCTGCCCGCGCGCAGCACGGCGGCATCGTCGGCGTCAATGTCGGCGCCAACAAGGATTCGCCGGATCGTGTTGCGGATTATGTCTCGCTGATCGAGACCTTTGCGCCGGTCGCGAGTTATTTCACCGTCAACATCTCCTCGCCGAACACGCCGGGCCTGCGCAATCTGCAGGAAGGCGCGCTGCTCGACGATCTCCTCGCCAAAGTGCTCGAAGCGCGCGACCGCGTGCGCGAGACCGCGGGCGACACGCCGGTGCTGCTCAAGATCGCGCCGGATCTCAGCCTCGCCCAGCTCGACGACGTCGTCCATGTCGCGCGCTCGCGCAAGGTCGACGGCATGATCGTGTCGAACACCACGATCGGCCGTCCTTCGACGCTGCGCGAACAGATGCGGGCCAAGGAGCAGGGCGGCCTGTCGGGCCGGCCGATGTTACGCCTGTCGACGCGCATGGTGGCGGAGACCTATGTGCGCGTGGAAGGTGCCTTCCCGTTGATCGGCGTCGGCGGCATCGACTCCGGCGGCGCCGCGCTGACGAAGATCCGCGCCGGCGCCAGCCTGATCCAGCTCTATTCGTCGCTGGTCTACAAGGGCCTCGGCCTCGTCGACGAGATCAAGCGCGATCTCTCGTCGACCTTGCTGCGCACGGGCCGCGACTCGCTGTCCGAAATCGTCGGCACCGACGCGGCCACGCTCACGGCGGAAGACTGGCCGGGGGTTTAGCTCTTCGCCTCTCCCCGCGCGCGGGGAGAGGCCGCATCGCATCGAAGATGCGAGGCGGGTGAGGGGGACTCTCCACGAATCCCAATCTCACCGTCCTTGCGGGGGCTCCCCCTCATCCCGACCTTCTCCCCGCAAGCGGGGAGAAGGGGACGTGAGAGCTACGTCCTGAACGTCATCCGGTACAGCGCCGGATAGCGCGCGCCCTGCAGGCCGCCGCGGGCGACGTAGAAGGCGAGCATCGCGCTCCACAGGCCTGCATTGCCGAACGATTGCAGCGCCCACCATGTCGCGAGGAAGATCGCGAGCGAGGCCAGCATCAGATTGCGCATCTCGCGCGCCCAGGTGGCGCCGACATAAATGCCGTCGAAGCCGAACGCGAACACGCCGGGCAGCGGAGCCAACGTCACGAAGATCAGGAAGTCGCGCGCGGCCTGGCGGACATCGGCGCTGGTGGTCATCATGTCGATCAGGCTCGGGCCGCACAGCGCGAACAGAAATGCGACCGCCACGGCGAAGCCGACGCCCCACAGCAGCACCAGCCGTGTCGAATCTGCAAAGCCCTTGGCATCGCGCGCGCCGTAGGTGCGGCCGCACAGCTGCTGCGCCGCGTTGGCGAGACCGTCGAGGAAGAAGGCGCTGACCAGAAGGAAATTGTTGAGCACCGCATTTGCGGCGAGCGTGACGTCGCCGGTGCGCGCGCCCTTGGCGGTGAAGAACAGGAACACGACAATCATCGCCGCGGTGCGGATCATGATGTTGGAATTGACCGACAGCATCCGCATCAGCTTTGCGCGGTCGAACAGCCGTGCACGGGGCACGGCAAAACTGCCCTTGGCATAATGGCGGCAGACGAGCACGCCGAGCACGAAGCCGACCGTCTCCGCCAGCAGCGCCGCGATCGCAGCACCGGCAATGCCGGTGTCGTAGACCAGCACCAGCAGGATCGTCGCCGCCATGTTGATGAGGTTGATGACGATCTGCAGCGCCAGCGCCGGATTGGCGCGGGCCTGGCCGACCAGCCAGCCGAGCACGACGTAATTGCCGAGCGCCAGCGGCGCCGACCAGATCCGGATCATGAAATACGTCTTGGCCGCGTGCGTGACCTGCTCGCTGCCGCCCATCAGGTTGAACAGCGCGGCGGACAACGGCAATTGCAGCGCGATCAGCGCGCTTCCGATCAGGCCGGCGACGATGAAGCCGCGCACCAGGATCGCGGTCAGCTCGCGCGTCTCGCCGGCGCCCAGCGCCTGGGCGGTGAAGGCGAGCGTGCTCATGCGCAGGAAGGCGAACAGCCAGAACAGGCAGTCGAAGATGATCGAGGCCATCGCGACGCCGCCGAGCAGGGCGGCATCGTCGAGCCGCCCGATCGCGGTGGTCGAGACCACGCCGATCAGCGGCGTGGTCAGGTTCGCGACCATCGCAGGGCCCGCGATGGCGAACACCTGGCGGCTGCCGATCGTCTGATGAACCGGTGCGTGCATCAGGCCACGCAGCCGACGAGGCGCATTTGCATCGAAAGCGGAGCCCCTTACCGTCCGCGCGGCGAACCGAACAGGCGCGACAGGAACCAGATCGGGATCACGATCACAGCGCCGAGCAGGAAGTAGCGCCACAGCCAGTTCACGGTGTCGAAGCCGAGATCCCAGATCCGCTGGAACAGCAGGCGGATGCTGTTGAGGATATTCCAGGGGTCAAAGCCGATCGCGGCCAGCACGACGCCGACCAGGATCGAGAGCAGGATCAGCCGGAACGCGACGGCGAGCGGCGAGCCGCCGAGAAAGCGGTTGAGGCCGTCGCTGCGGCCACCCGGCAAATCTCTGACGTCCTGGACCATCTCAATATCTCCTCGGAGGATTCGACCCCATTATAGGGCACCGCCGGGCAGATGGGGAACCCGCAACGGCGCGTCAATCAGCTTACCGCGTTTTAATCTCGGCCGCGCGACTTAGGCCTCCGCCGCTTCCACCTTCAGCATTTTCTCCAGCGTCTCCAGCCGGTCTGCCTCGCGCGGCGGCTTGTCCCAGCGCAGGCGGCTGATGCGGGGAAAGCGCATGGCGACGCCGGATTTGTGCCGTGGCGAGCGCTGCAGCCCCTCGAAGGCGACCTCCAGCACCAGCCCCTTGTCGGGTTCGTGCACGACATGGCGGACGGGGCCGAACTTCTCGGTGGTGTTGCGGCGGACGAAGCGGTCGATCTGCAGCAGCTCCTCGTCGGTGAAGCCGAAATAGGCCTTGCCGACCGGCACCAGCTCGTCGGCTTCAGTCCCTTGCGTCCAGACGCCAAAGGTATAGTCCGAGTAATAGGACGAGCGCTTGCCGTGGCCGCGCTGCGCATACATCAGCACGGCGTCGATGATGTGCGGATCGCGCTTCCACTTCCACCATTGGCCCTTCGGCCGTCCCGGCAGATAGGGCGCATCGCGCCGCTTCAGCATCACCCCTTCGACCGCGTCGGCATCTTCGCCTGCGCCGGCGCTTGCGGGATCGGCGCGCGCCGCGGTCAGCGCGGCCCAGGTGTCGAACGGCACCGTCGGCGACAAATCGATCCGGGGATCGCCTAGCTTTTCGATGAACCTTTCCAGCCGCGCGCGCCGTTCGGCGAACGGCAATTCACGCAAATCGTTCTCGTCGTCGCCGAGCAGATCATAGGCGCGCAGGTGAATCGGAAAGTCCTTGATCAGTTTTGGCGAGACGATCTTTCGATTGAGGCGCTGCTGCAGCACGTTGAAGCTCTGCACGCGGCTGTCGCGCAGGACCAGCAACTCGCCGTCGATCGCGCCGGGCAGGTGCAGCGACGGCACGAGATCGGGAAAGCTGCCGGTGATGTCCTCTCCGGTGCGCGAATAGAGCCGCGCCGCGATCTGCCCACGCTCGTCACGCCCCGCAACCGCCTGCACGCGGATGCCGTCCCATTTCCATTCGGCGATGTAGTCGGCGGGATCAAGGTTCTGGAAATCGCTGTCCTCGATCGCATGCGCCAGCATCACGGGCCGGAACGGCGCGGGATCGCGATTGACCGGCTTGTCGCCGCGGCCTTCCAGCCAGGCGAACAGGTCGAGATAAGGCGGCGCGAGCCCGGGCCAGATCAGCTCGACCTCGTGCGGATCCTTGTCGCCAAGAGCGGCCGCCGCGGTCTTTGCCAGCCGCGCCGAAATGCCGATCCGCAACGCGCCGGTGACGAGCTTCAACAGCGCCCAGCGGCCGGTCTCATCCAGCTCGTCCAGCCAGCGCTCGAGCTGCTTTGGCAGCTCGGTCTTGCCGAGCGTGCGCAGGGTGGTGACGACTTCGGTCAGCGTTGGGGGAGGTGGGTTGTTGTGGGTGCTCGGCGGAAGCGCTTCATTGGCACCTTCCCCTGAGTACCCCTCTCCCTGACCCTCCCCCGCATCCGCCTCCGCTCTTCGAGCTACGGCGGACAAGAGGGGGGAGGGACCGGTGAAGACGACGGGCGTATGACGTGTTGAATTGCCGATAGCTGTGTCGTTCGCCTGTTGTCGCGTGCTTCGCGTCGGTTCCTCCCCCCTCTTGTCCGCCGAAGCTTTAGCGAAGGCGGATGCGGGGGAGGGCGGGGGAGAGGGGTGGCTCGGAAAAGATTGGTGATGATCAAGGACCACCCGCTTCGGCCACATCAACGCGACGGTTTCCGAGAGATCACCGACGTAGTCATACGACAACCCGAACAGCACCTCGTCCGTCCGCGCCGAGATAAGATCCCGGATCAGCGCGGGCTTCGCATGCTTGAAGCTCAGTGCGCCCGTGAGTGCCGCCAGCGCATAGCCGCGGTCGGGATCGCCGACCTCGCGAAAGTAGCGCGTCAGCAGCCGCAGCTTGTTGTTGCGGCCGGGCTCATAGGCGAGGCGGTCCAGCAGTTCGGCGAAGCGGTTCATGCCTCGGCCTCGCCGGCGAGCGGGGCTTCGCTCTCCTCCTCGTCGCCATACCCGACCAGATCAAGCGGCCGCGCCCGCAACCCTTGCGATTTGCACCAATGCACCAGCGCATCTTCCTGGCCATGGGTCACCCAGATCTCGCCGGCGCCGGTCGCGGCGATCGTCGCGGTGAGGCCGTCCCAATCGGCATGGTCTGAAATGACCAGCGGCAGCTCGATGCCGCTCTGTCGCGCCCGGGCGCGCACCCGCATCCACCCCGAGGCGAAGGCGGTGAGGGGATCGGGAAATCGCCGGGTCCAGATATCCGATGTTGCCGACGGCGGTGCCAGCGTGATGGTGCCGGCAAGTGCGGCCTTCTTCACGTCCTTCACCGGCCGAAGCTCGCCGAGATCGATGCCGCGGCTCTGATAGTAGCTCGTGATCGCTTCCATCGCGCCGTGCAGATAGATCGGCGCGTCATAGCCGGCCGCGCGCAGCAGCGCGATCACGCGCTGCGCCTTGCCAAGCGAATAGGCGCCGACCAGATGCGCGCGCTCCGGAAACAACGCGACGGACGCCAGTAGCTTCTTCACTTCATCGGCCGCATCGCCATGCCGGAACACCGGCAGGCCGAACGTCGCTTCGGTGATGAAGACGTCGCAGGGCACCAGCTCGAACGGCGTGCAGGTCGGATCGGGCGCGTCCTTGTAATCGCCGGAGGCGACGATGCAGGTGTCCTTGCAGGTCACCGCGATCTGCGCCGAACCGAGCACGTGGCCTGCAGGGTGAAATTTGACCGTGACGTCGCCGAGGCGGATCTCCTCGCCATAGCTGATCACCTGCGTCGAGTCGGCAAAATTCTCGCCATAGCGCAGCCGCATCATGTCGAGCGTTTCCTGCGTCGCCAGCACGGCGCCGTGGCCCGGGCGGGCATGGTCGGAATGGCCGTGGGTGATCACGGCCCGCTCGACGGGACGCACGGGGTCGATATGAAAGCCGCCGGGCTTGCAGCACAGGCCGGCAGCAGCTGGCAGCAGGATGTCTTGCGGACGCATATCTGTCATATAGGCTGCGCTGCGTTTTCTTCGAGTCATCCGGCTCTTGTACTTTTTCGGTTCCTGAATGCCCCTGCGCCTGTTCCAGTCTTCCGGCGACCTGATGGCCGACCGTCGTTTCGAGTTCGCGCGCGATCTCCAGCTCAAGGGTGACCTGCCCGCCGCGGCCGATCTCGTGGAGCAGGCGCTCGAGCTCGCGCAAAACTTCACCTCGGCCTGGTTCACGCTCGGTGAAATCCGCGCGCAGCTCGGCGAGCGCGACAAGGCGATCGCGGCGTTCCGGGAGGCGCGGCGCTGCGATCCCGAGGACCGGCACGGCGCCGGCCTGCATCTGATGCGGCTCGGCGACGAAGCATTGGCTGAGATGCCGAAGGCCTATGTGCAGGTCCTGTTCGATCAATACGCGCCGCGCTTCGAACACGTGCTGATCCACGATCTCGGCTACCGCGCGCCCGCTTTGATCTTCAAGGCGGTGATCGCCGTGCGCGTCGCCTCCAAAAAGCCCGCGCTGTTCAAGCGTGCCATCGATCTCGGCTGCGGCACGGGGCTCGCGGCCGCCGCCTTCGCAAAACAGGTCGATCATTTCACCGGCATCGATCTGTCGCCCGGCATGATCAAGGAAGCGCGCGCCACCGAGCTCTATGCCGAGCTCGAGGTCGCCGACATGATCGAGGGCCTGCGCGGCAAGGCTGACGCGAGCGCGAACCTGATCGTCGCGGCGGATGCATTCGTGTACCTGTCCGATCTCGCACCGGTGTTGTCGGAGGCGAAGCGCGTGCTCGCACCCAATGGCACGCTCGCCTTCACGCTGGAGACGCATGATGGCAGCGGCGCAATTCTCGGCGCCGGGCTGCGCTACGCTCATGCCGCCGATCATGTGCGCGCAGCGATCGCCAAAGCCGGGCTCAAGCTGTTGACGCTGGAAGCGGCCTCGCCGCGCAACGAGAACAACGAGCCCGTGCGCGGTCTCGTCGTCGTCGCCGAGAAGACTTGAAAACTTGAGTCTAGGCGCTAAACGCGCGGCAATTTGAGCGTCATTGCGTCGCAAAGAGTAGTCTTCCCACTTGCGGCGCGCGCGCCGATGCCACCACTATGCGCGCGCCAGGGAGACCAATCACAATGACAAAGAATCCAACGCGCCGCGATTTCAGCACCGCCGCGCTCGCCACCATCGCCGCATCCACTCTGCCCGCGCCCTATGTCTGGGCCGCCGAGAAGAAATATGATGCGGGCGCGAGCGACGCCGAGATCAAGATCGGCCAGACCGTGCCGCACTCAGGCCCCGGCTCGCTCTACGGCGTGCTCGGCCGCGTCGGTGAAGCCTATTTCCAGATGCTGAACGAGAAGGGCGGCATCAACGGGCGCAAGGTCAAGTTCCTCACCATGGACGATTCCTACAGCGCGCCGAAATGCGTCGAGGCGACGCGCAGGCTCGTCGAGCAGGAAGAGGTGCTCGCGCTCTATGGCTCGCTCGGCACCGCGCCGCAGACCGCCGTGCACAAATACCTGAACTCCAAGGGCGTGCCGCAGCTCTTACTCAACACCGGCGCATCGAAGTGGAACAACCCGAAAGAGTTCAAATGGACGATGGCGGGCCTGCCGCTGTATCCGACCGAAGCGCGCATCCTCGCGCGGCACGTCGTTGCCACCAAGCCGAACGCGAAGATCGGCATCCTCTACCAGAACGACGATTTCGGTCGCGACTTCCTCGGGCCCTTCAAGAAGGTTCTGGAAGACGCCGGCGGCACCGCGAAGGTGATCATGGAGCAGACCTATGATCTGACCGAGCCGACCGTCGACTCCCAGCTCATCAACCTCTCGAAGTCGGGCGCCGACACGTTCTACAACATCACCACCGGCAAGGCGACGTCGCAGTCGATCCGCAAGGTGGCCGAGCTCGGCTGGAAGCCGCTGCAGCTATTGTCGGCGGGCTCGACCGGCCGCTCGATCCTCAATGCCGCGGGCCTGGAGAACGCCACCGGCATCGTCGCCATCCGCTACAACAAGGAGGTCGGCC
>JAEWBW010000581.1 GCA_023390955.1 Pseudomonadota bacterium | reverse complement strand
TTCAGCGCTTCAGGTTGACGACGACGTCCAGCAGGTCCGAACCGGTCTGGAAGGATTTCGAGTTCGCCGTGAAGCCGCGCTGCGCTTCGATCATCGAGGTCAGCTCGCCGGCGAGGTCGACGTTCGATTCCTCCAGCGCACCGGACTGGATGGTGCCGAGACCGCCGCGGCCGGCGAAGCCGATCTGCACGTTTCCGGAGGCCATGCTCGGGGAGTAGACGTTGCCGACTTCGGGCGTGAGGTTGTCGGGACCGGCGACGTTGGCGAGCGCAATCTGGTAGGTCGCCATCTTGGTGCCGTTCTGGAAGATCGCCGTGACCATCCCGGACGCGTCGATATCGATCTTCTCGATCGCGGACGGCGCGTTGCCGTCGACGGTCGCCTTGAAGTCGAAGGCGGACGCGACCTGCGTCATGGCCGCCATGTTCATCGTGAAGGGCGAGCCGCCGGGCACGGTGACGGTGAGCGAGGTCGGGCTCGCAGCCGCAAGGACGCCCTTGCCGGTCGCCGTCGTGTCGAAGGTGAAGACGTTGCCGCCGCCGGCAAGCGGCGTTCCCGTGGCCGAGTCGTAGGTCTGGATGTCCCAGGTATCCGCCGCGGTCTTGGCGATGTAGATGTCGAGCTTAACTTCGTTGCCGATGTTGTCGTAGGTGACCAGCGAGGTCTTCGAGGTGTACGCCGTCGGGCTAGCGGGACCCGCGATGATCGCCGCGCTGGGATCGAGGTTGGCGCTGACGGTTGCGAGGGTCGAGGGCTGTGCCTTCAGCGTCATCTGGTTGACGTTGACGATCTGCAGACCGCTGAAGCCGTTGGCGACGACGGCCGGCGGTCCGTTCTGGATGTTGTAGCCCATCAGCTGGAAGCCGGCGGCGTTGACGAGATTGCCGTTGCTGTCGGGCACGAAGGCGCCCGCACGGGTCAGGAAATTATTGCCGGAGGTGTCGGAGACGACAAAGAAACCGTTGCCGTGCACGGCGAGATCCGTCGTCGACGTCGTGAACTGGACATGGCCGGGATCGGTGATGGCGTAGCGGACCTGGGTCTCGATCGCGCCGGAATCGTAATTGCCGGAGCCGCTCTTCAGGATCAGCGACGAGAACTCGGTCGAAGCCCGCTTGTAGCCGGTGGTGTTGACGTTGGCGATGTTGTCCGACACCGTCGACAGCTTGTTGGATTGCGCGTTCATACCGGAAACGCCGGTGCGCATCACACCATACAGGCTCATAAGTCAGGCTCCTTCAGTATTCTTGCAGTCAGGATGACCGCACTTGCTTGCGCGGGGCTGGCCGTAAGCCGCGCGTGGATCATGGTCAGGTCGTCGTCTTCTGGCAGAGCGCGCGCGCCTTGTCGGTCCAGGCGCCGAATCCGCTCGACACGAGATGGCCGACGATCAGGCAGACGTAGCGCTTCTGCGCCGGCTGGTTGTTGGGACCGGCATTGTAGCGGGCGACCGCCATGGTCCAGCTGCCCTCACGCTGCTTCAACTCCTTGAGGAAGCGCGCCGCATAGTCGACATTCCGGGCGGGATCGAACATCGCGCGCACGGAGTCGAATTTTTCACCGTGATAGTGGTGATTGATCTGCATGCAGCCGAGATCGATCAGCTTGAGGCCGCGACGCCGCATCGCCTCGAAGTTCGCGACGGCATCGTCGAGGTTCTTGGCGAACACGGTCTGGCCATCGGCGCCCAGCGCGTAAGGATAGAGCACGCCGCGGCGTCCGGTTTCGGTGAGGCCGACAGCAAAGAGAATGCCGAGCGGAATGCCGTGCAGCTTCGCTGCCCGCGCCATCTCGCGCTCGCAGGACGGCAAGCCGTCCGCGCCCGCAGCAGCGACAGTGCCTGCGCTAGAGATAAACAGGGCCGCGACGAGTCTGCGGCACCACATCCTGTTCACGACGCGCCTCCTGATGTGATTGACGTTCGTCCCGCGCCTGCCTTGCGCCTCCCTGCGGCTGGCCGGACGATTGATTGGAGTTATCGGACGCGCCTTGCCCGCTCGGCGCCTGCTGCTGACCGGCCAGCGAAGACTGCGACTGACCACCGGCGCCAGCCTGGAATCCGTCGAGCGAGCCATGCTGGACCGGCGCGACGTCGGCGACATAGCCGGCCGTCTGCATCAGCTCGCGGATCGAGTCGCGCTGCTGGTCGAGCATCTGGCTGGTGTCCTTGCGGTCCGCCGCGAGATGGACGGAAACTTCGGTGCCGACCAGGCGCAACCGCACGGTGACATTGCCGAGCGCGGGCGGCTCCAGGCTGATAGTCAGGAGCTTTAGCGGCTGATCGGGTGCATTGCCCTGTGACGGCGCGGTGGACGCAGCGGCCGGAGCCGGCGCCGCGGTGCCATCGAGCTCCGCCACGACCGCATGCGCGACCTGCTGGGGCGCGGTGAATTGCGCGACCGGAGGAAGATGGGTTTCCTGCTGGAGCACGGTGACCTTCGTCACCTCGGGCAGGGCCTCGCGCGTCATCACCTTTGCGGCCTGCTCGATGTTGGCGGTGACCGCTTCGAAGCCGGACGTCGCAGGCACAGCCCCCGGCATGGATGCGGTGGCTTGCGGCGCTGTCGCAGCCCCTTCCACGCGCGCAGCAGGCTTTGGCGTGTCTGCTGCCAGCGTCTTCGCAAGGCTTGCGGCCGGCGATTCCTGTCCGGCCGCGGATCGTACGGGGACGTTCTTCTTGTCATCGGCGGGCAATTGCGGCCGCGGCGCCGCTTGGACCTGTTCCTGTGTCTGAGCCTGCATCTGCGGCTCGACAACCTGCGCCGCGACGAGTTCTTGTCCTGCAGTATTCGGCAGGCTTAACCGGCTCTGGACATTCTCCACCTTCGGCGCGGGATCGAGCGAAGCAGGCTTGTTCGACGGTCCCGGCTCTTCGGTCGTTTCCGTGCGCTCGTCGACCGTCTCGTCCTTCAGCTCGTCGCGCTCGGCAAATCGCGCAAGGCGTGGACGCAGCGCGTCCGCCTTCTTGGGCCCGTCGGCCGCCTGATCGACGAGCGTCTTTGGCGCAGCGTTTGACACGGTGTGAAGCAGATCGCGAAACGCCTTGTCCGGTGTCTTGGCGCCCGCGGTCTTGTCGAAGCGGGATGCTCCGCGCGTCTTGAGGCTTTCGGCAAGACCGGCGAACAGATGCGCGGAGGTGCCATTGAGCTTGGTCATCGGCGGCGGTCCTTCGTCAAGAGTTCGAGCTCTCCGAGATGCTTGTGTGCCTGTTCCAGCACGGCTGCCGACGATGCGAGATCGACGCGCGCCGGAGTCGGCGGCGGCTTGTCGGCAGTCGCGGAGGCGGAAGCTGCGAAGGGCTTGCGAACATCGAGCACGAGCTGGATCGTTGCATTGAGTAGGGATGCTTCCTGCTCCGGCAATTTCGACCGGTCGATCGCCTTCAGCTCCGCAAGCCCGGCGTCATATTCCTCGGCGATCGCCCGCGCCGCGCCGCGCAGGAGATGCGCGCGCTCGCGTTCGCCCGCCTCCTCGGCAAGCGACAGCGCCTGCTCGCCTGCAAGACGCACCACGGCGAGGCGACCGTGAACCAGCGCCTTCTTTCCGACCACGAGGAGAAGCTTGAGACGGGTGGCGCGATCGACCTGCTCCAGCAGGGTTGCGATCCGCGCGAAGCGACGTTCCTCCAGGGCGAAGCTCGAACGCGACAGCACCGTCGACAGGCGCTGCCAGAAATCGGCGGCATAGACTGAGCTGCGATAGTGCCGGACATAGGCCTGGGTCAGGAACTCGAACTTGTCGAAATCCTCGGCCTGGCCGACGAGCACGATTTCGCGCCGAAGCGCCGCCTCTTCCACGAGCGTTCCGGGCAGCAGCAGGCGCGCGTCGTCGAGACGCTCGATCGCGGCCGGCGCATCCGAGTTGGAGAGCAGGGCGCCTTGGACCAGAGCGATCGGCCCGCTCAGGCTGCGCGGGATGGCGCGCGGCTTGACATCCTTGAGGAGTTCGCGGGCTTCGTCCTGACGGCCCTCGGCGTAGGCGAGTGCGCCATTGAACAGCCGCTCGTCGACATTGATCTTGTCGCGGGGCAGCTTCCGGACCATCTGCGGCGCGCCGCCACTGAGCAGATAGACGACAACGGCCTGGCCGTTCTGAGGGTTGCTCCACACGCCGGGATCGGCGGCGAGAAGCTTTTCGCCGACCTGCCGGATCAAAGCGAGATGGCCGGTGTGGGCTGCGACGTCGCCGCGGGCGATGCCGTCCTGAACCGACTGCAACGAGCGCACGAGTTCGTAAGGCTCGCCCGACAACGCGGCGGGCATCGCGCCGGCAAATGCCATCGTGGCGGTTAACTGCATCAGCAATCCGGCAAGGGCGCTTCGCCGGATCACGTGCGTTTGTCCCGGATCAGGATCTCGATGCGGCGGTTCTGCGCCGCGGCCGGATCGTTCGGAAGTTTCGGGCGCCGCTCGGCATAGCCTTCGACATGTTCGATCCGCAGCGCATCCACGCCGGAGCGGACCAGCATGTAATAGGCCATCTGCGCGCGCGCCGTCGACAGCCGCCAATTGTCATAGGTTTCGGAACGGTAGGGCCGGTTGTCGGTATGACCACGGATGATGATCGTGCCCCCGCGCTTGGTCAGGAGCGGCCCGATCTTGTCGATCACGCGAATGAGCTCCGGACGCGGCTCCGCGGAGCCGACCGCGAACATGCCGAAAGTTGCGTCGTCGGTGAGGCTGACGAGAAGGCCTTCCTCGACTTGACGCACCTCGGCCGCGGGCCCGGCGCCTGCCTTGATGTCGGACAGTGCGTTGACGATCGCGGATTGCAGCTGGCTGGCGGTCGGTTGCTGCGCCGGCGTGCCGTCGCGCGGCTCGGCTTCCTTTGGCGGATTAGGCTGCGCGTTAGCCTGAGAGTTGGCCTTGGGATTCGCTTGAGGATTGGCCTGTGCGTTGCCCTCGCGTGCAGGCGACGCGGGCGTCGACCCCGGCGGCAGCAGGGGCGACGTGCCCGCGGGCGCATCCTGCGCGCTGGGTATTGCGGCGCTCGAACCGGCATCGGCGATCGGGCCCTGCCGCATCGACTCTGGCTCGCGCTGATTCGCGCTCGCAACCTTGACACGCCCGGCGCGGTCCGGAGCCGGCTTGGCCTCGCGCGCAGATTCCTTCGGTGGCGGA
Organism: Pseudomonadota bacterium; assembly: GCA_023390955.1. GTDB lineage: Bacteria > Pseudomonadota > Alphaproteobacteria > Rhizobiales > Xanthobacteraceae > Bradyrhizobium. The sequence goes on along the minus strand of JAEWBW010000581.1, from coordinate 10,591 downwards.
GCAAGTTGCCAATAGCCGGGATCGAAGGGATCGCGATAAGCATCGCCGCCCTTCAAGCCGTCCTCCTCCAACGAGCTCAGCGCGCCGACGCGGCGCTGCCCCGTCGCCTGGTTCGCGCCGGACACGATCTCGGACAGCGTCACATAGGGATCGCGGAAGAGAACCTTCTCTTCATAGAACGCCGGCTTTTCAGCCGTCGGCGAGTCGCCGCGGCGCTCTTCGGTCGGGCCCGACGGTTGGTGCTTGCCGTCCTGCCCTTCGAAAGAAGCCGGATCCTTCTTCATCGGATCCTTCAGGCCTTTAGGCGCGGGAGCACTTTCCGACAGTTGAATCGGATTGAAAACGCTGGCGACGACCTGCCGCTGATCCTGGTTGAGCGAGTTGAGCAGCCACATCACGAGGAAGAACGCCATCATCGCCGTCATGAAGTCGGCATAGGCAATTTTCCACACGCCTCCCTTGGGTGGTGCGTCCTCGTACGCGCCACGCCTGCGAATGATGACAAGCTCTTGTTTGTCGTCGCTCATAGTCCTACCGGCGCGCCTCCTTCAGGCGCTCGAGCCATGTCGAAAGCTGCGTCTCGATCACGGTCTGGTCCGCAATGACGCGAACCTCGCCGGTTTCCGCGGTCTGATATTCAATCCCGGTCCGCCCGGCAGCATTGAGCTGCGCCCTAACGAGGTCGATCAGCTCGCTCGGACCGCTGATCCGGAACATCGATACCGGCGACTGACCGGTCATCTCCGAGATCTGTTCGACTAGTGCGGCGACGGCCTTGTCGCGCACTGCCTCAGCCAGGAAGGGCTGCAGGATACGGGCGACCGAGGTTGCGATATTGTTCTCGATCTCGCGGCAGGCGGCGCCAATTCCGTTCACGATCGCGACCGCCTGCTGGTCGGACCATTTGGCCTTCTCCTCGCCGAGCCTGATGGCGCCGCGGACACGTTCTTCCGCGAGCCGCGCGTCGCTTTCCGCGAGCGCTGCGGCATGGCCGCGCCGATAGGCGTCGTCGATCAGACTGACCGGCGTCTCCGCCTTTGGTGCCGCCGGCTGGGGCTGCGGCTGAGCTTGCGGCGGAAGCTGCAACTGCAGCTCGTGCCTGGCCTCCTTCGGCCGCGCTACGAACTCCGGGACCTTCGGCTTGTCGGCGGGCTTGCTTCTGCCGTTGCCGTTGGCGTCGAACTGGGTGAGGAGTTTTCCGATTGCCGCGTTCATGCTGCCTCCTCGCGCCGCATCCAGTCTTTCAGGATCGCGGCCGCCTGCATCTGGTCGAGACGGACGATCTGCTCAAGCCGCTTCTGCGGCGTCCGCTGCATCTTGCCTTCGAGGTCCTCGACGAGGTTGAGCTCGGCTTCCTCGCTGTCCGGCAGCGACAACGCCGCGGCGGCCTCGAGCTGCGCGGCTTCCTCGGCCGCTTCGACCTGCTCCTGCTGTGCGCGGTGAGCCAGGATGCCGTTGACCGCTGGACGAAGGCCGAACCAGACGAGCATCACGGCAACTGCCAGGATCGTGATGGCGTTGATGAAGCTTCCCATCTGCCGGTTCAGCATCTCGACGAAGCTGATCGGCGGCACCGGAGCGAGCTCGCGCGAGCCTTCGACGAAGTCGACGGCCGTGACCTGGATCTGGTCGCCGCGCTGCTTGTCGAGCCCGCCGGCCGTGGCCGCGAGCGCGCTGATCTCGGCGATCTTGCTGTCGAGGATGGCCTGGTTGGTCTTGTCGCCGAGATCGGTGACGAGCCGCGCGCGGTTGATCAGGATCGCGATGGAGAGCTTCTTGACCGAATAGCCGTCGCTGACCGTCGTCGTGGTCTTGGACGACACCTCGAAATTGGTGACGTCCTCGCGGCGGTTCTTCTCCTCGTTGGAGTTCTTGCCGCCGCCGGCATTGACCTGCTGATCCGGCAGGTTCTGCTGCACCGTCGTCGGCGTCGAACGGTCCGCGTTCTGCGAGGTTTCCTTTTCGCGAACGTTGCGGACGGAGCGTTCGGCGCGCGATTCCGGGTCGTAGACGGTCTCGTTGACCTGGCGCTTGTCGGTCGAGAGCTGCGGGGCGACGCTGACCTCGAAATTGTCGAGGCCAAGATAAGGCGTCAGTGCCTTGCGGATGTTCTCCTGCACCATCTGGCCGACCAGCTTCTGCAGGCTCGCCATCTTGGTCGGCGCGGCGCTCCCCTCGTCTTCCTCGGCGAGCAGCATCGAGCCGTCGGCGTCCAGCACCGTGACCTTGTCGCGGGTCATGCCGGGGATGGCAGCCGCGACGAGATGGCGGATTGACTGCGCGGTGCGCGCTTCGATCGCGCCATCGGTGCGCAGCACAACGGAGGCCGAGGGCGGCTGCTGCGTGGCGCGGAACGAGCCTCGCACCGGCATCACGATATGAACCCGCGCCGCCTTGACGCCCTTCATCAATTGCACGGTGCGTGCGATCTCACCTTCGAGCGCGCGCAGCTTCGTCACTTCCTGCATGAAGGAGGTCAGGCCGAGCGAGCCGATCTTGTCGAACAGCTCGTAGCCCGAATTGGCGCTGGTCGGCAGCCCTTTCTCCGCCAGCAGCATGCGCGCCTGCATGGTCTGGCTCGGACGCACGGACACCGCGTCTCCGCCCGCATTGACGTCGAAAGCGATATTCTGTTCGCGCAGCGCGGCGCCGATCCGGGTCACGTCCTCGCGGGTGAGACCCGTGTAGAGCGGCTCGAATTCAGGTCGGCTCAGATAGTAGGTGCCGCCCACGACGGTCACGAGCACGGCAAAGCCGATCAGCCCGAGCGCCATCAGGCGTCGCGGCCCGAGCTCCAGCAGGTTGTTGAGCAGCTGCTGCATCTGCGCTCGACTGAGCATGTGACCTCGTACCAATGCGAATGCAAAGGACACTCTGCTGCCAACCTTGTCTGAAGGTTGCGCATGGCGCTGGCGTACGAGCGCGCGTCGCGAGCGTTGCAATTCTGCATGAGGCCGGAACAGATGACCGGCGGATCGTCACGCGATGCCCGGTAGCGGGCGGCGCAGAGCTGAGACAGTTTATCGCAGCCGGATAATTACGGCCGCCGGTCGCGGTGTAGACCGTGCTCCCGAAGGAGCACGGTCATTGTCGAAGCTTTTGGCCGAAGACCAGAGCTTACTTGAACAGCGACAGGATGCTCTGGCTGTTCTGGTTGGCGATCGAGAGCGCCTGGACGCCGAGCTGCTGCTGGACCTGGAGGGCCTGCAGACGGGTCGATTCGGCGTTCATGTCGGCGTCGACCAGCTGGCCGATACCGCGGGTCACCGAGTCCATCAGAGACTTCACGAACTCGGTGTTGTTCGAGATGCGGTTCTTGATGGCGCCAAGGTCGGCGGCCGACTGGCTGACCGTGTTGATCGCGCCGGTGACCTGCGCAATGAGGCCATCGAGCGTGGTCTGGTCAGCGGGCGAATCGGTCAACGCGCTGATGTCCATGGTGTCGAGCGACACCGTGGTGGTGGCGTTGACCGTGTCCAGGATGCCGGCCTGCGTGCTGGTGTACAGCGAGTAGTTGGCAACGGTCACCGTGATCGTGTTGATCGTGGGCGTACCGCCGACGCGGGAGAACGACGACACCAGGTTGACGGTCGCCGGGGTGGTCGCGTTGGTGCTCAGCCAGTTCACGCCGTTGAACGTCGCCGAAGCGGCGGTGTTCTTCATGTCCTGCTGGATCTGGGTGATTTCCGACTGGATCTTCTTGCGATCGATACCGGCGGTCTTGGCTTCGACGAGCAGCGCCTCGAGCTTGTTCAGGCCGGAGTTGCCGTCGCTGCCGATGACCGAGGTCAGCGCGGTGTATTCGGTGTCAACGGTCGCCGCCGACAGGCCGAGCGAGTCGGACACGGCGGAAAGCGCGGCGTTGTCGGCCCGCATCGAGGTCGCGATCGACCAATAGGCGGAGTTGTCCGACGCGGTCGAGACGCGCTGGCCGGTCGAGATCCGGTTCTGCGTGGTGGAGAGGCTCGAGCTGACCGACCGCAGGGTCTGCAGAGCGGTCATTGCGGCGGAGTTCGTGAGAAGGCTGGAAGCCATGGTGTTGATGTCCCTTTAGGAAGTGAGTTTTGCTGGGGACATACCGGACTCTCACCGGTACGACGGGGCGGCGTCATGCCTTTGGGTCTTCGAACCATGTCGAAGCCCAACCAGTCGTAGCGATGAGACTATTGATCGAAGCTTGTGTGAAGCTTGCGTCGCGGAGAGGCGACGCGGCGTGCCGGGCCCCGACGGGCCGGACCGGCAGAAACAGAAAGGCCGCGCTCGCAGGCGCGCCGCCTTCCGTTCAAGTCAACTGGGATTAACTCAGATCGACTGGACTTAGCGGAACAGCGACAGGAGGCTCTGGCTGTTCTGGTTGGCGATCGACAGCGCCTGAACACCGAGCTGCTGCTGGACCTGGAGGGCCTGCAGGCGGGTCGATTCCGCGTTCATGTCGGCGTCGACCAGCTGGCCGATACCGCGGGTCACCGAGTCCATCAGCGACTTCACGAAGTTGGTGTTGTTGTCGATACGGTTCTTGACGGCGCCGAGGTCGGCGGCGGCCTGTGCGACCGAGTTGATCGCGGACGTGACCTGCGTGATGAAGCCGTCGAGCGTGGTCTGGTCAGCAGCCGAGTCGGTCAGCGCGCTGATGTCGATGGTGTCGATCGACGCCGTGCCGCTCACCTTGTCCAGGAAACCGCCCTGGGTGCTGGTGTAGAGCGAGTAGTTGGCGGTCGTCAGCGTGATCGCGTTGGTGGTCGGCACAGCGCCGACGCGGGAATACGACGACACCAGATCGACGGTCGCCGGCGTGGTCGCGGTCGTGCTCAGCCAGTTGACGCCGTTGAAGGTCGCCGAGTCAGCGGTGTTCTTCATGTCCTGCTGGATCTGGGTGACTTCCGACTGGATCTTGACGCGATCGATACCGGCGGTCTTGGCTTCGACGAACAGCGACTGCAGCTTGGTGAGGCCGGAGTTGCCGTCGCTGCCCAGGACCGTGGTCAGAGCGGTGTACTGCGTGTCGACGGTCGCGGCCGACAGACCGAGCGAGTCGGACACGGCGGAGAGCGCGGCGTTGTCGGCGCGCATCGAGGTCGCGATCGACCAGTAGGCGGCGTTGTCGGATGCCGAGGCAACGCGCTGGCCGGTCGAGATGCGGTTCTGGGTGGTGGCAAGGCTCGAGCCGACGTTCCGCAGAGTCTGCAGAGCGGTCATGGCGGACGAGTTCGTAAGCAGGCTGCTTGACATGTAGAATGTCCCTTATTGTACGAGATACTTTTTCAAGGGGACATACCGGGCTTTCACCGGTACGGCGGGGCGGCATCATGCCTTTGGACGCACATTGGCTCCAACCAGCCGTGGTCCCGTAAGTAGCATCCGAACGTTATTCAGGGATTAAGGCGCCGCCGAATTCGGCAGCGTTGCCAATATCATGCGTTTGCAATTCGCTAACCATAACCGGCCGGCCGGACTGGGCCGGCCGCGCTAGGAGAACGAGCGGACGAGTCCCGATGCCAGCAGATTCCAGCCGTCGATCAGCACGAAGAACAGCATCTTGAACGGCAGCGCGATCACCGTCGGCGGCATCATCATCATGCCCATCGACATCGTCAGTGTCGCCACGATCATGTCGATGACGAGGAACGGCAGGATGATCAGGAATCCGATTTCGAAGGAGCGGCGCAGCTCCGAGATCATGAAGGCCGGGATGATGACGCGCAGGTCGATGCGCTTGTCGTCGAGCTTCCTGCGAAAACTTTCCGCGGCGAGCGACTCGAACGTCTGCAGATCCTTCTCGCGGACATGGGCCAGCATGAAATCGCGGAACGGATCGGTGATCTTCGCATAGGCCTGCTCTTCCGAGATCTCGTTCTTCATGAGCGGCTGCACGCCGGTCTCCCAGGCGCGATCGAAAGTCGGCGCCATCACGTAGAAGGTCATGAACAGGGCAAGGCTGATCAGAACGAGGTTCGCAGGCGTCGTCTGGAGGCCGAGGCCGGCCCGCAGGAACGACAGCGCGACCGCAAAACGCGTGAAGCTCGTCACCATGATCAGCAATCCCGGCGCCACCGAGAGCACCGTGATCAGGGCCGTGAGCTGGATGATCCGCCCGCTGGTCGAGCCGCCGCCGGGCGGCAGCAGCGAATTGAGATCGGGAATCTGGGCCGACGCCGCTTCCGGCAGCACGATCAGCAGCAACGCAAGCAGGACGGCTCTCATTGGATCACCAGCGTTTCGATAATCAGTTCGCGGACCTTGCCCGAGGAGCGCACATTGGCGCGCTCGGTCAAATCATCCCGCAGATGTTGAAGCCCACGCGCGCCTTCGAACTGCGCAACGGTCGCGGACCGGAGATAGGCGACGATGTCTTCGCTGATGCGCGCGGCCAAGATGCCCGCCTCCTCGTCGACCATGCTCTCCGTCACCATGGAGGCCTCGACGCGCGCCCAGTTGTTGGCCGGCGCGGCGAGATTGGTCACGATCGGCGACAGCTTCCGCAGCCGCGCCGTTCCGCCATAGGTGGCCGCGATCGGCGGCGCCGCGACGTTCTTCTTGCTGTCCACGGCGCGGTCGACGATCGCGAGCAGGTGAAATCCCATCAGCGCGCCCGCGCCGATTGCGATCAGCGTCAGGACCATTATCGATGCGATCAGGCGCATGGCGTCAGCTGCCTCCGTGCCGCGGGATCAGAACGGTGCCACGGCGTCATAGACCCGATGCCCCCATCCGGGCTGCTGCACGTCGGACAGGTTGCCACGACCGCCATAGGACACGCGCGCTTCCGCAATCTTGTCATAGGAGATCGTATTGCCGCGCGAGATATCGCGCGCCCGCACGATGCCGCCGACATTGAGCACGCGCATTTCCGTGTTGACGCGGAACTCCTGCGAACCGCTGATCATGAGGTTGCCGTTCGGCATCACGTCCGTGACCACCGCCGCGATCGATAGCTTGATGTCTTCCTGGCGGTCGATCTGGCCGTTGCCCTTCATTTGCGTGCTGGTGGAGAGATTGGCAGTGCCCTTCCCCGTATCCGACCAGCCCGCGATATTGGCCAGCCAGTCGAGGCCGACCTTGATCTGGGAGTCGCGGGCGCGGTCGGTCTTGTTGTCGAGCTTGGCCTTGTCCTGCATCGAGATCACCACCGTCACGACGTCGCCGACGCGACGGGCGCGCGGATCCCGGTAGAGATCGGTGCCGTCGTCCCAGGTCGAGCGATAGCTGACGGGCGTGCGGACACGGGGTGTCACGGGAATCGGATAGGCCTGCGTCTTCAGGCCTTCTCCGACCGGAGAGAGCTGCGGCCCGCGCAGCACGTCCGCGGGATCCTGGGCGCAGCCGGCGAGCAGCAGAAGGACGGAAATCAGGAACGGCTTCTTCATTGGGTAGACTTTCCGTCATCGACGCGACGCATGCCGCCGAGCAGATCGGCGAGGCGCGACGCGCGCGCCGGCTCCATTTCATTGAAGATGGCGCTCGAATTCCTGGCGCTCAGCTTTGCGAGCACAGCGGCCGCCACCTCGTCCGACATGCCGGCGATCTGGGTCGCGGCCGCTTCCGGCTTCATGCGTGAATAGATCTCGACCACGCTCGCTTCGGCCTTCTTCAGGAACTCGTCGCGCAGCGCCATCCACTTCTCGTACTCGGCCCGCTTGGCCTCGACCTCCGCGATGCGCTCGCGAAGCTGCGCCTCGGCCTTCCCCAGCTCCTTGATCTGCCAAGCGAGGCGGGCATCGACCGCGACGTCGGCGACATTGCTGCAGAACTGCGCGACCTCGTTCTCAGGCGCAGGCGCCGGCGCGGACTTTGACGGCGTCGCGGTGGTGCCTGGCTTGACCGGGCGCGGCGCCGGCGGTGGTGGCGGCGAGCTTTCGGGCACCGCACCGGTGACGAAGGGCCCCGTATCTTCCGCAGCCCAGGCCGTCGCCTTGAGCGAATTATCGACTGGCGCGACTGAGGGGCGGGGTTTTTGCGGAGTCGTGGCGCGGCGCGCGAAGGAGAGGAGGTTCAGCGGCTTGGTGGGCTTCGGTCCATCCAGCGCCAGCACGGGCGACGCCGTCGCCACCGTACCGGCAGCGATGAGGAGAACGATGACCGTTTTGAGTTCCAGCTTCAGCATCGGGCCGCGTGCAATTGTCAGGCTGCACGAAGGTATGCAGGAGGAGGCTTGCCCCGCGCTTGCGCCTCACTGCACGATGATGTCTGCCTGCAATGCTCCCGCGGTCTTGATCGCCTGCAAGATTGCGATGATCCCGGATGGTTTCAGCCCGATCTGGTTGAGACCGTGCACAAGACGCTGCAGGCTGACGCCGGAGATGATCGCGACCTGTGCCCCGGCTTCGTTGGCCTCGACCATGGTCTGCGGCACGACCACGGTCTTGCCTTGCGAGAACGGCGCCGGCTGCGACACGACGGGAAGCTCGGTCACCCGCACCGTGAGGTTGCCGTGGCTGACCGCAACCGTCGATATCCGCACGTCGCGGCCGATCACCACCGTGCCTGTGCGCTCGTTGATGACCACGCGCGCGGGCGTGTCCGGCTCGACCGTCAGCTCGCCGATTTCGGCGAGAAAGCGAACGGGCCCGATATGGCGCGGCTTGGACAGGACCACGGTGCGGTAGTCGCGCTCGAACGCGATCTGCGACCGATAGCGGCCGCCGGCATAGCGGTTGATGGAGTCGAGGATTCGCGTTGCGGTGACGAAATCCGGGTTCTTCAGCTCGAGCACCAGGAACTCCATCTCGTGCAGGCTCCCCTGCACCTCGCGCTCCACCAGGGCGCCATTCGGAATGCGTCCTGCGGTCGGCGTGCCCTGGCTGACATTCTGCGCCTGACCGCCGACGCTATAGCCGGCGACGGTGACGGCGCCCTGCGCAACCGCGTAGACGGCGCCGTCGGCGGCGCGCATCGGCGTCATCACCAGCGTTCCGCCGAGCAGCGAGGTGGCATCGCCGAGCGATGACACCGTGACATCCATGCGCTCGCCCGGCGCGATCGCTGGCGGCAGATCCGCCGTCACCATGACAGCCGCGACGTTGCGGGTGCGCAGCGTCGTCGGCCGCGAGCCGCCAGACTGATTGTTCTCGTTGCGAACGTTGATGCCCATGTTGTCGAGCATCGACTGCAGCGACTGCTCCGTGAACGGCGCGTTGCGCAGCGTGTCACCGGTGCCGTTGAGACCGATCACGAGGCCATAGCCGACAATCTGGTTCTCGCGAAGACCCTTGATGTCGGCGATGTCCTTGATGCGCACCGCGGCTTCGGCGCCGCTGACAAACAGGATAGCGATCAGGGCAAGAAATAGGCGGGCAATCATCCGTCAACGACCTTTATGGTGCCGTCCGGCTGGACGATGCCTCTGATGACGACGCCGGTGTCGGTGTTGCGCACCGGGATCAGCGCGCCGGCGGCGCCCGATTGCATCGCGGTTCCGTAGGTCACGATGGAGAGGCCGCTGTCCTCGACGATGACCTTGACCGCGGCGCCACGGGCGACGGTCCAGGGATCCTCGACGGAGTTGGTCGGGATCGGCTGGCCCGGCAGCAGCGTCCGCCGTGACATGCGCCCGACCAATGTCGAACGCACCTCGATGAACGTGGCGACGCCAAGGAGGTTGGCCGCAAAGCCACGCTCCGTGATCATGTCGTCCCGGATCAGCTCGCCCGGACGAATGGTCACAGCGGGCACGGGCAGTCGTCGCTCTTCGGCCCCGGCTGCACGCGCGGAGGCCAGCACCAAGAGCGCGGTGGCCACCCCGCGAACGATCCAGCCGAGCTTGCTCAACATGACGATGCTAGCGCATGCCCTTCGAGACCGTCTGGGCCATCTCGTCCGACGCCTGAATGACCTTGGAATTCATCTCATAGGCGCGCTGCGCGGAGATCAACTCGGTGATCTCCTTGACGGGATCGACGTTGGACGATTCGAGATAATGCTGATTGATCTTGCCGTAGCCGGCATCTCCGGGCAGGCCGACCACGGGCGTGCCGGACGCCGTCGTCTCGCGATAGAGATTGCCGCCGAGCGGCTCGAGGCCCGCTTCGTTGGCGAAGGCCGCAAGATTGAGCTGGCCGATCTGGCGCGGATTGATTTCGGTGTCGAGCTTGGCGAACACCGCGCCGGTCTGGTTGACGGTGACCTCGACCGTCCCCTGCGGCACGGTGATCGCGGGATCGACGAGGTAGCCATCCAGGGTCACGAGCTGACCGTTGGCATTGGTGTTGAACGAGCCGGCGCGGGTGTAGAGCGTGGCGTTGTTCGGTCCAAGGATCTGGAACCAGCCGCGGCCGTTGATCGCCATGTCGTAGGTGTTGCCGGTCTGCGTCAGCGCGCCCTGGAGGTGGAGCTTGCGCACCGCCGCGGAACGGACGCCGAGACCCATGTTGGAGCCCTCGGGAATCGGCGACGATCCCGTCGTGTTGGGCACGCCCTGCATGCGATCCATCTGGTAGAAGAGATCGGTGAATTCGGCGCGCGCCCGCTTGAAAGACGTCGTGTTGATGTTCGCGATGTTGTTCGCGATAACCTCGACGTTGGTCTGCTGGGCATTCATGCCGGTGGCGGCGATGGCAAGCGCTCTCACGTCCGTACTCCTGACTAGATCTGCATG
>JAEWBW010000559.1 GCA_023390955.1 Pseudomonadota bacterium | reverse complement strand
TGTTTTCGGTCATGGCTGTTGTCCTGATGCCGCCGACGCTGATCGCCTCGATCTACGGCATGAACTTCAAGGCGATGCCGGAACTCGAATGGGCTCACGGCTGTCCGATGGCGCTGATCATGATGCTGATCGCCGCGATCCTTCCGTACTGGCTGTTCAAATGGAAGAAGTGGCTGTGAGCATGATCCCGCGCCCCCGAGCGTCGGGATAGCTACCGAACCCTTACGCCCTTCGCAGAGACATGGCCCGTAATGTCGCAGAATAGATCGGGATTGCGGCGACGCGGCGATGCGTAATCGGCGCCGCAATTGCTCCGGTAAAATTTGAAGCTTGGGCTGAACGTTTGCGCGAAACTTGTCTGCGATAAGTAGCGGGTAAGCCGCGAGGAACAGCCATGGTTGAAGAAAGCATAACGCCCGTCCGCAACGTCATTGATCTGGCGAGCTACCGTCAGGTCGTGGCAGGCGGCAAGGCGATGGCGATGCCGGCGCGCATGTGCCGGCACTGTGGTGCTCCGCTGCTCGATGGCGAGAACGACGACGACTGCTCGACTGCGTTCAGCATGGCCGCTCCGCGGCTGCGCGAACAGCCGCGCCGGTTTCGCGCCGATTGAGAACGGGGGTAGCGAGGCGATCCAGCTCTTGCGGCGGCTCTGACTGGATCGCTTCGTCCCACTTGTGCAGGCCTCTAGCGCCGCACGATCTGAGCCACCGATACAATCGCTTCCGTGATGACATTGTCCCGGCCGAAGGGCGTAAGATACGCCTCGACGTCGCGCAGCATTGCGTCGACATTGCCACCGAGTGCTTCCGGGGATGAGGAAGAGAAGGTGAGCACGCGCCGCGCCAGATCGTGAACGCTGATTGCGTGATCGGTCTCGACGCGGATCGTCTCCGCCACCCGGAAGGCGCTGCCAGCGAAGAAGGCCGGCAGGTCGTGATGGGTCCGGGTGCCGGTGCCGGATTCTCTCCACAGGCCTTCGGGCGACCATTTGCGGCGCAGCTCGTTGTAGCCGTCGAGCCATGGATTGCGGATATCCGCGATCGAGAACGAGGCGCAGATGGCGATCACGCCGCTCGGCTCGACCAGTCGCGCGAGCCGCGCCAGTGTCGGCTCACGATCCATCCAGTGCAGGGCACGGCCAATCGTCACGATGTCGAAGGCGCCAATGTCGTCGGCAAGCGTTTCCGTCGTGCCCTCGATCAGCACGAGATCGTGGCCGGCGCTTGCGGCTGCACGACGGGCCGCGGCAATCATCTCGGGCTCGGGATCGACACCAATGATGCTGCCGACATAAGGCGCGAAGCCGAGCGCGAGCACGCCGGGCCCGGTGCCGAGGTCGATCAGCCTGGATTGGCGGGACAGCGCGAGCTTGCCAGCGACACTGCGGAAGAACGCTGGCGGATAGGGCGGCCGCAGGGCCTCGTAGAGTGCCGCAGTGGTTGCGAACCGGCCCATCGCCAGCGCCTATGCCTTACACGTGCTGGCCGCCGTTGATGTGGATCTCGGCGCCGTTCACATAAGACGAAGTCTCCGTGCACAGCACGTAGATGATCTTGGCGACCTCGTCGGGCGTGCCGAGCCGGTGCATCGGAATCTGCTGGTCGACGATCTTCTCGGTCCCCGGTGACAGGATCGAGGTGTCAATTTCGCCGGGCGCGATCGCATTGACGCGCACGCCGACGCGGCCGAAGGCGGAGGCCATCTCGCGCGGCAGCGCGGCGAGCGCAGCCTTCGACGTCGCGTAGGCGGCGCCCGCAAAGGGATGCACGCGCGAGCCCGCGATCGAGGTGACGTTCACCACCGAGCCCTTGGCCGCCTTCAACTCCTCGATCAGGCCGCGCGCGATCATGATCGGCGCGAAGAAGTTGACGTGAAACACGTGCGTCCAGGTGTCGAGGTCGGTGTCGACCGAACCGAGCCGCGAGCCACCCGGGCCCTTCGGCGAGATCGCGGCGTTGTTGACCAGGGCGTGCAGCGCGCCGCCTTCGAGGCGGTTGCGGATCTCGGAGATCGCGCGCGCCGTGTCATCGGGATTGGCGAGATCGACCTGGATGTGGTCCTCGGGACCTGCATCCCACGGACAGTCTTCGGGGAAGGCATGCCGCGAGCAGGTGATGACGCGCCAGCCCGCCGAGGAGAAACGGATCACGGTGGCATGGCCGATGCCGCGGCTGGCCCCGGTCAGGAGCAGCGTGCGTCGCGGCACGTTGGACGAATGCGGCATGGACATCTTTCAAAACAACTCAGGGGTACATCCGCGTCTTGGACCATGGCTGGTCCGCCGCGTCACGACGAAATTCGATGCGGTCGTGCAGACGGAATGGGCGGTCGTGCCAGAACTCGATGCGGGAGGGCGTGATGCGCCAGCCGCTCCAACCGGGCGGGCGCGGCACCTCGCCGATGACGTGCTTCGCGGCGACCTTGGCGATCGCCTGCTCGAAGGCGAAGCGGCTTTCCAGGGCCTGCGACTGCTTGCTGGCCCAGGCGCCGATCTGCGCCTGCTTGGGGCGGGTCGCGAAATAGGCGTCGGCCTCAGTGTCGGTCACCGGCGTCACGTTGCCGCGGATGCGGACCTGACGGCGCAGCGACTTCCAGTGAAAAAGTAACGCTGCCTTAGGATTTGCGGCGAGTTCGCGGCCCTTCTGGCTGGCGATATGGCTGTAGAAGACGAATCCCTCGGTGTCGAAGCCCTTCATCAGCACCATCCGCACGTCCGGCAGGCCATCGGGGTCGACGGTGGCGAGCGCCATGGCGTTCGGATCGTTCGGTTCGCTCTTGATCGCTTCTTCAAGCCAGGCCCCGAACAGGGCGAACGGCTCGTCGGCGGCGGTGAAATCACCGGATGTTAAGGGTGTCTGGTGTTTCATGCTGGTCGTATCGGTCATGTCCGGAGTCCGAGTTGCGTACCGCGGCCCAAAGCGCGTTGTTGTCCGCTCTCGCCCTATATAGGGCATGGGGGACCGTTGGCCTATCGGCGATCCGGCCCTCCGGGCTGCTCATGACGATGATTGTGATCGGTCTCGGCACCGGCGGCTGCAGCTTCTCGCGCAACGACACCAGCGCGGCGGCCAAGGGGCCGTTCGCCAAGCTGGATGATGGCGAGGTCACCGGCTCGATCACGCCTCAGCCGAAGGAAGCTCCGCCGACCGAGAGCGACCTTGCCTTTGTCCGCAACGCGTCCTCCGACGTCCTGAGCAAGGGCGACAAGGATTCCAGCCAGCATTGGCAAAATCCGGAAACCGGCGCGCGCGGCTCGGTGACCCCGCTCGCGCAATCCTACGCCGCCGAGGACGGCCGCAAGTGCCGCGACTTCCTCGCCAGCTACGTCAATGGCGCCACCGAAAGCTGGCTGCAGGGCGCCGGCTGCCAGGCTGGCCATGGCCGCTGGGAGATTCATACGCTAAAGCCGTGGCGGAGCTGAGAATCGGAGTTCGGGGCTAGTTGCAAAAATGCCACGGGCTCCCCACCTAACACCGATGGGGGCAGGAGCCCTTCTCAACCATTGATTTCCCTGAAGGAGACGTGACGGATGCGCGACCCCTATGAGGTCTTGGGGGTGCCGCGGAGCGCCAACGCTGCCGCGATCAAGAGCGCCTATCGCAAGCTCGCCAAGAAGCATCATCCCGACAGCAACAAGAACGACCCGAAGGCGGCCGAGCGCTTCTCCGAGATCAACTCGGCGAACGAGATCCTTGGCGACGAGGACAAGCGCAAGCAGTTCGACCGGGGCGAGATCGATGCTGACGGCAAGCCGCGCTTCCAGGGCTTTCCTGGTGGTGGCGCCGGTGGTCCGCGCGGACGCGCAGGTCCCGGCGGCTTCGAATATTCGTTCCGCAGCGGCGGCGGTGGCGCCGGCGCGGGTGGTGGTGGCTTCGAGGATATCCTCAACAGCATGTTCGGCGGCGGGATGCGCGGTGCGCGGCCGGGTGCCGGCGGCGGTTCTCAATTTGAATTCGACACTGGCGGGGTCGGGGTCGATCTCGACCTGAACGTCGCGATGACCGTGTCCCTGGAGGAATCGGTCAATGGCGGGGAGAAGCGTGTCCGGCTTCCGACCGGCAAGGAACTCAACGTCAAGATCCCCGCCGGCGTCACCAACGGCCAGCAGATCCGGCTGAAGGGGCAGGGCGAGACCGCGCCGGGGCATCCTCCGGGCGACCTCCTCATCACGATCACGATCGGCCCGCACGCCTTCTTCAAGATCGATGGCGCCGATCTGCGCGTCGATCTGCCGATCACCCTCTATGAGGCTGTTCTGGGCGGCAAGGTGCGGGTGCCGACCCTCGGCAACGCGGTCGAGCTGTCGATCCCCAAGAACACCTCGAGCGGCCGGACCTTCCGCCTGAAGGGCAAGGGTCTGCCGAAGAGCGGCGGAACCGGCGACCTCTTCGTCACCATGCGGATTATGCTACCGGACGGGAACGATGCCGAGCTTGAGGCATTGATGGAAAAGTGGCGGGACCAACACCCTTATAATCCGCGTAGCGGGCTCGGCTAGGCACGGTCCGAAGGGCCATGCCTGAACCGCGAAGGCGCTAGCCGAGACCGTCTGGAGACCGGAGCATTTCTTCCCAACAGGATGATGCTCGACCCAACGCCTGGAGCGCGACAGCGCTTCGACGCCAAACCGTTCGGCGCGTCGGCTGACCGTCATTGGACAGCCGATAAAAAAGTGCGGCCTCGAGAGGGGGACCAGCGCGGTACCAAAAACCCCAATCGAGGCCGCCGCGTCGATCGGCGGATCGAACGCACCTCATAATCGCGTGAGCATCCAGTGCGATAATGAGACGCGTCGATGACCTGATTCCAAATTTTCGATGTCGGAATCGGGGCACGGCGTTCGCGTGGTTGTTCAGGTGCCGTTTTTCTCGGCCTGGTCGTACACCGCTTTGGCAACCTTGGTGAGACGATCGCGGTCGCTGCCGCCGCTGACGACGTAGCCGACGCCACGGTCGGCCCAGAACAGCGCGCCGTCCTTGTCCGTCTTGGCGTAACGCATCTGAGTCGCGCCGGTCTCGGTCTTCGCCGTGTAGATCGTGTAGCGCTCGCCAGAGGTACCTTCATACATCATGAACGAGGCCGGACCGTTCGGTCCGGGCAGAAGCCGGCCGCCAACGAGCTTCAGTCCGCTCGCCTCAAGGTTCGGTGCGAACACGGTCCAGCCGCAGCGCTTGGTCAGCCAGGCCTGCAGGTGGTCGCGCTCGTTGCCGGGCACCTCGACGGGATGGCGCACCTCGACGACGTAGAGACGATGGGCGTCCAGCGCATCCGCCGTGAAGGCCTGGAAGGTCGACGGAACGGCTGCGGCGCCATGGGCCATCCAGCCGGTCGCGCCGCCGGCGACGAAGGCAACCAGCGCGGCCGCCACGGCGCCATAGATCCACTGCCGTGGCCGGCGCTCCAGCCGTTCGAGTTCGAGCCGCCTCGGCACCGGCTCCAGCGCCACCGCGTCGTAACGGGCGTGCAGCATCTCGGCCATCGTCCGCCAGGAGGTGACCCGCTCGGCATCCTCGGGGTGGGCGGCGAGCCAGGCCTCGACATCGGCGCGGCGCTCCGCCGGCAGCTCGCCGTCGACATAGGCGTGCAATTCGTCTTCGGTCACTGCAATGTTGCGTTCGGTCATTTCGATCGTCTCTGGCTCGTCGGCCTCAAGCTCGTGGGCTCGGTAT
>JAEWBW010000458.1 GCA_023390955.1 Pseudomonadota bacterium | reverse complement strand
GTCGTGCGCTTCGTGCAGGCGCTGCGCAACCAGGACTTCTACAAGTCGCCGGGCGTCGCCGAGACCATCGACTGGGCCACGGCGCTGTCCGAACTCGACGCCCGCTCGCTGACCCCGCAGGTCGTCGGCGACACGCTGGGCGCGCTGCTCAAATACCAGGACGACATCACACGGATGCAGGGCGATGCCCTGCAGAAGGTGCTGAAGGACGCGACGAGCGAGAATTGAGCTTGCCGTCACCGGCGCCGCTCCGGAATGACGGGTGAGGGTGCTGAACCATGGCCATCAACCACCTGGCGCCGGAGAAGACGGCGCAGTTCGCCGCCAACATCGTCGGCTTCGCGCGCGCGCTGCGCGCCGCCGGGCTTCCGGTTGGGCCGGGCTCCGTCATCGATGCCGTCAATGCACTGCAGGTCATCGATATCGGCAAGCGCTCCGACGTCTTCACCACGCTTGAAGCGATCTTCGTCAAGCGGCATGAGCACGCGCTGATCTTCAGGCAGGCCTTCAACCTGTTCTTCCGCGCCACGGAGGAGTGGAAGCACCTGCTGGATTCGGTGCCGCTGCCCGAGCACGCCAAGAAGAAGCCGCCGCCGGCGTCGCGCCGCGTCCAGGAGGCGATGTCGCAGCCGCAGATGACGGAGACGCCGCAGCACCAGGAGCAGGATCTGCGCCTGTCGGTGTCCGACAAGGAGATCCTTCAGAAGAAGGATTTTGCGCAGATGAGCGCGGCCGAGATCAACGAGGCCCTGCGCGCCGTCGAGAAGATGAAGCTGCCGCAGGCCGAATTGCTCACCCGGCGGCTGCGCCCCGATCCGCATGGGCTGCGCCTCGATTTGCGCCGCACGCTGCGTGCGTCCTTCCGCACCGGCGGCGACATCGTCGACATCCACCATCTCGGCCGGATCGAGAAGCCGGCGCCGATCGTGGCGCTGCTCGACATCTCGGGCTCGATGAGCGAGTACACGCGCCTGTTCCTGCACTTCCTTCATGCGATCACGGATGCGCGAAAACGCGTCTCGGTGTTCCTGTTCGGCACGCGGCTGACCAACGTCACCCGCGCGCTGCGCCAGCGCGATCCGGACGAGGCCTTGGCGAGCTGCTCGGCCTCGGTCGAGGACTGGGCCGGCGGCACCAGGATTGCGACCTCGCTGCACAACTTCAACAAATTGTGGGCGCGCCGTGTGCTCGGCCAGGGCGCCATCGTGCTCCTGATCTCCGACGGGCTGGAGCGGGAGGTCGATTCCAAGCTGACCTTCGAGATGGACCGGCTGCACCGCTCCTGCCGCCGGCTGATCTGGCTCAATCCGCTGCTCCCGTTCGGCGGCTTCGAGGCCAAGGCCCAGGGCATCAAAATGATGCTGCCGCACGTTGACGAATTCCGCCCGGTGCATAATTTGAGTTCGATCCAGGAGCTGATCACCACGCTCTCCCGGCCGCTGCCGCCGCATCACCGCAGCCTGATCCGCCCCGCAGCTTGAGAGGTTCGCCCATGCTCGATCGCGACGAGGATATCCTGAAGGCGGCGGAGGACTGGCAGAAGGCCGGTCATGGCGTCGCCCTGGCAACCGTGGTCGAGACCTGGGGCTCGGCGCCGCGCCCGGCGGGCTCAAGCCTCGTCATCAATGACGATGGCACCTTCTTAGGCTCGGTCTCCGGCGGCTGCGTCGAGGGCGCCGTGGTGACCGAAGCCATGGACGTGATCCAGAGCGGCAAGCCGCGCATGCTGGAATTCGGCGTCGCCGACGAGACCGCCTGGAATGTCGGGCTGTCCTGCGGCGGCACCATCCGTGTCTTCGTCGAGAAGGTCGGCTAGCCGTGAAGCTCGCAATCCTGCACGAACTCAATGCCGAACGGGCCGCGCGCCGGCCGGTGATCCTGGTGACCGACACCGACAGTGGCGAGCAGCGGCTGGTGAAGGCTGCGGACTTCGCCAAAGACCCGCTGCGCGCCGAGCTCGACAAGCAGCTTCGCATGGGCAAGAGCGCCACGATCGAGGCCGGCGGCAAGAAGCTGTTCCTGAACGTCTACGCACCGACGGCAAAGCTCGTCATCATCGGTGCGGTCCATATCAGCCAGGCCTTGGCGCCGCTCGCACGCTCGCTCGGCTACGACGTCACCGTGGTCGATCCGCGCACGGCATTCGCGAGCCCGGAGCGCTTCCCCGACATTCCGCTGGTTGCCGACTGGCCCGACGTCGCGCTGCCGCCGCTCAATGTCGATGCCTATACGGCTTTCGTTGCGGTGACGCACGATCCCAAGATTGACGATCCCGCGCTGCTGCACGCCTTCGAGCGCAACTGTTTCTATATTGGCGCGCTCGGCTCGCGGAAGACGCATGCCAAGCGCGGCGACCGGCTGCGGGCGCAGGGCGCCAAGGACAGCGACCTTGCGCGCATCCATGCGCCGATCGGGCTTGCGATCGGCGCGGTCTCGCCCTCCGAGATCGCGGTCTCGATCATGGCCGAGATCACGGCCGTGCTGCGCCTGCCACCAAAAGAAAAAGAAGAAGCGGCATGAAATTCGGTCCGGCGAGCCCTCGGGATGCAATCGGCGGTGTGACCGTTCACACCCTGCGGCAGGGATCGCTGGTGCTGAAGAAGGGCACGACGGTCGGGCCCGCCGAGGTCGAGGCGCTGACGCGTGCCGGCATCAAGGATGTCGTCGTGGTGCGGATGGAGGAAGGCGACGTCTCCGAGGACGTCGCGGCCGCCAGCATTGCACTCGCCGTCGGTGGCGACGGCATCCATGTCGAGCGCGCCTTCACCGGCCGTGCAAACCTGTTCGCCGCGCGCCCGGGCGTGCTGGTGATCGACCGCGCCGCGGTCGACCGCATCAACAATATCGACGAGGCCATCACCTTTGCGACGCTCTCGGCGTTCAAGCCGGTGGTCGAAGGCGAGATGGTCGGCACCGTCAAGATCATCCCGTTCGGGGTCGAAGGTGACTTGCGCGATGCTGCCGTGAAGGCGGCCGGCCAGGATGTGCTCAAGATCGCGCCCTATGTCATCAAGCGCGTTGGTATCGTCTCGACGCTGCTGCCGGGATTGTCCTCGAAG
The DNA here is from genome assembly GCA_023390955.1 of Pseudomonadota bacterium. Taxonomy (GTDB): domain Bacteria; phylum Pseudomonadota; class Alphaproteobacteria; order Rhizobiales; family Xanthobacteraceae; genus Bradyrhizobium. The sequence continues at coordinate 10,909 of JAEWBW010000458.1, read as the reverse complement.
GTCATCGACAAGACGTTGCGCGTCACCGCCGAGCGGCTCGCGCCGGCCGGTGCCAGCATCATCGCCGAGCGCCGCGTGCAGCATGACGAGCGGGAGCTGTCGGCCGCGATCAAGGAATTGCTCGGACTTGGCGCCGAGCTCGTGATCGTGTTCGGGGCGTCCGCGATCGCCGACCGTCGCGACGTGATCCCGGCCGCCGTCACGGGCATTGGCGGCGAGATCGAGCATTTCGGCATGCCGGTCGATCCCGGCAATCTGCTGCTGATCGCGCGGGCCGGTGGCGTGCCGGTGCTGGGGGCGCCGGGCTGCGCGCGTTCGCCGGTCGAGAACGGTTTTGACTGGGTGCTGATGCGGCTGCTCGCCGGCATCAAGGTGACACGCTCCGAGCTGATGGGCATGGGCGTCGGCGGCCTGCTGATGGAGATCGTGACGCGACCGCAGCCGCGTGCCAAGCCGGAGACCGAAGGCAACAGCCAGGTCGCCGCCATCGTGCTGGCGGCCGGCCGCTCGACCCGGATGGGCGGGCCGAACAAGCTGCTCGCTGAGCTCGACGGCAAGAAGCTGGTGCGGCTTGCGACCGAGCAGGCGCTGGCCTCGAAGGCGTCAGAGGTGATCGTCGTCACCGGTCACCAGGCCGAGCTGGTCGAGCAGGCGCTGCAGGGCCTGAAGGTGAAATTCGTGCGCAATCCGGATTTCGCCGGCGGCATTGCGAGCTCAGTCAAGGCCGGCATCGCCGCCGTGCCGGAGAGCGTCGACGGCGCCATCGTCTGTCTCGGCGACATGCCGCTGATCGATTCCGGCCTGATCGACCGCATGATCGACGGCTTTGCGCCGGACCGCGGCAATCTCATCGTGGTACCCGTCAGCGAGGGCCGCCGCGGCAACCCCGTGCTGTGGTCGCGACGTTTCTTCGGCGAGCTGATGACGCTCGACGGCGACATCGGCGCGCGGCACCTGATCGCCAAGCACGCCGAGGCCGTGGCCGAAATCCCGGTCGATGGCGAAAGCGCGTTCCTCGACATCGACACGCCGCAGGCGCTGGAAGCCGCGCGGCGGGGATAGTGCCGTTGCTCACTACACGGCGCTTCGCAATCTTCCACTTTCAATCCCCCGTTCATCATCTGGAAACGACCGCGGCTTAGAGTCTCCTCCGCCTGCCTCGGGGGAGGGGAATTTCCATGGCTTCGAACGTCGTCGCGCGCCGTTGCGCGATGTTTTTCTTTGCGCTGTCCATTGCTTTGACGGGGGCCCGTTACGCGACCGAAGCGCATGCCGCCGGCGCCATTTCCGTCGGCAAGTGCGGCGCTTATGGTCAGGCCTTTGATTATCCCGGCGAAGCCGCCGCGCGCGCCGCTTCTGCCAAGCAGTGCAAAGGCGATTGCACGACCGTGACCATGAAGCGCGCCTGCGCGGCGATGTCGGTCGACCTCACCAATCCCTGCGGCGCTTACGGCTATGCCGTGAAGCCGAAGATTTCGGCCACGCTCAACGCCGCCACCCGCGAATGCTACAAGTTCGGCGGCAAGGAATGCGTGATCCGCACCTGGGCCTGCGACGCCAAGGGCTGATTTTCGGGCGACGATTTCTTCTTGCCGCCATTCCGGGGCGATGCGTAGCATCGAACCCGGAATGACAGTTTGAGGGAATTCATGCAGTTCGACACCAAGATCGCCGTCGTTATCCGTACCGACCTTCAAGCCTGGCAGAAGCTCAACGTCGCCTCGTTCCTCACCAGCGGCATCGCGGCAGCATTTCCGGATTGCATCGGTGAGCCCTACGAAGATGCTTCAGGGACGAAATATCACGCGCTGATCGGCCAGCCGATCTTGATCTATGGCGCCGACGGTCCGGCTCTCACGCGTGCGCTCGATCGCGCGCTCACGCGTAACGTATCGGCGGCGGTCTATACCGAGGACATGTTCAAGACCACGCATGATGCCGCCAACCGCGAGGCGGTGAGGGCGGTGGTGCGCACCGACCTCAACCTCGTCGGCATCGCCATGCGCGCCGAGCGCAAGGTGATCGACAAGATCGTCGATGGGTTGAAGTTTCATAGTTAGTGCGGCAGCTCGCGCCGCGTCATTGCGAGCGCAGCGAAGCAATCCAGACTATCTCCCCGGTGGGACTCTGGATTGCTTCGTCGCTGCGCTCCTCGCAATGACGGCGTGTGTGGCTACCCCGGCGGCATGGTCTCGAACTTCGTCAGGCCGGCATCGAGCGGATCCCAAGTGTAGGCGCGCGAGGCGTAGGTCACCACTTGCGGCTGGTAACGGGTGGGCTCGTCGAGGCTGGCGGCGCGGATGGTGAAGATGCCCGGCATCGCGGCGAAGGTCAGGTACACCGGCACGCCGCAATTGGCGCAGAAGCCGCGCGTCTTTACGTTGCCGCTGTCGCCGGTCATGTCCCAGTGCCTGGCTTCTCCGGTCACGGTGACGCCGTCGCGCGCAAAGGTCATGTACGAGCCGTGCCCGGTGCCGCTTTCACGCTGGCAGTCGCGGCACTGGCAGTGATTGCTGAACACGGGCTCGCCGGCGATCGAATAGCGGATCGCGCCGCAGGCGCAGCCGCCGGTATAGGCCTTGGTCATCGAAACTCTCCCACTCACTTTTCGCCGCTGATGTCGTTGAGCTGGCCGAGCACCTTCTTCCAGCCGCCGCTCATGATCGTGTAGGCCGACTCGTTCCGCGGCAGGACGAAGCCTGCATGCACGAGGCGAATGCGCGTGCCGGCCTCGACCGGCGTGAGGGACCAGGTCACGATGGTGTCGAGCGGTGCGCCGTAGCCGGTGTTGCGCTCGTCGCCACCCTTCCAGGCGTAGACGAGGCGCTGGTTCGGCACGACCTCCAGGACCCGGCAATGGATCACGCCGTCCCAGGAGCCGCCCGGCGTGGTCTGGAACGTGAAGGCCTTGCCTTCGACGGCTTCAAAGCCGGTCGGCTGCATCAGCCAGCGTCCGATCAGCTGCGCGCTGGTCAGCGCCTTCCAGACGGTGGCCGCCGCGTGAGGGAAGACCTCGTCCAGGACGATGTCCAATGTTTCGGCTTTCAACTCGGCTGCACTCACGGATCGATCTCCTTCAAGAGGTCACGCAGGTTCTGGAAGCGCTCGCGCCAGAACACGCCGTAATGGTCCATCCAGGTGACCAGCGGCTCGAGTCCTTGCGGCGCTGCGCGGTAGTAGACGTTGCGGCCCTCGGCACGCTCGGCGACGAGGCCGGCCTGCTTGAGCGATTTCAGGTGCTGCGAGATCGCGCCCTGGGTCACGCCACTACCGCGCGTCAGCTCGCCGACGGTGATTTCCTTGGCGTCGAAGACGCGCTCAAACACGGCGCGCCGGGTGGGATCGGCGAGGGCCCGCATGACGGTCGTGACAGTGGTGAGGGCGGCTTCGGTCATGGCTTATCCATTAGCCAATACTAATTCATTAGTCAATGCTAATTTGTGTGCCGATCCGGAACCATTCTTGACTATGACTGACTAGTCAGTCATAAATGCCTCATGACGTCGAAGCCGACCAGAACCTCCGCCGCGCGGTCAGCCCGCAAGACCGGGAAGGGAAGTGCGCCTGCGATCGACGCCGCCATCACACCCGCGTTGAACCGCGCCGCGCGTGCGGCCGAGCGGCGCCAGGCCATCATCGATGCGGCGCTGGAAGAGTTCATCGCGCGCGGTTTCGCCGCGACCCGGCTCGACGACATCGCCAAGCGCGCCGGCGTCGCCAAGGGCACGATCTACCTGCACTTCAGGGACAAGGAATCGATGTTCGAGGAGCTCGTCCGCATCGTCATCGTGCCGGTGGTGGAGCGGCTCAATGCGCTGCCGCCGCCGGCGGGAACGGTGCGCGAGCTGATCGAGACCTTTGCGAGCAACTTCCTGAAAGAAGTCATCGGCACGCGGCGCGGCGATCTCGTGCGGCTGATCGTGGCGGAGGGACCGCGGTTTCCGGCCGTCGCCGATTTCTACTATCGCGAGGTGGTCTCGCGCGGGATCGCCGGCATGCGCGCGCTGATCGAGCTCGGCATCGCCCGCGGCGAGATCCGCGAGAAGAACCTCGCGCGCTTTCCGCAGATCCTGGTCGCGCCCGCGATGATCGCGGTGATCTGGCAGAGCCTTTTTGCGCAGCATGCGCCGCTCGACGCGCAGGCGATGCTGCGCGTGCATCTTGATTTGATTTTTGGCGAACGGAGCACGACATGAGGTCGTCGCGGATTATTATTGGAGCGGCGTTGGCCGCGATGCTCGCAACCGGGCTTGCCGGCTGCAAGGAAAAGCGCGATCCCGGTTTCCAGGGCTGGGTCGAAGCCGACATGATCTATGTCAGCCCCGATGAATCCGGCCGCGTGATCAAGCTCAACGTGCGCGAGGGCGACGCCGTGAAGATCGGCGATCCCCTCTATTCCGTCGACGACGATCTCCAGCTCGCCGACCTCAACCAGACCAAGGCGACACTGGCGAACGCCCAGCAGACCCACGACCGCGCGGAGTCGCTGCGGAAGACCGGCTCCGGCACGCAGGCAGCGCTCGATTCCGCCGTCTCCGACCTGCGAGTTGCCGAAGCAAAGGTCGTGACGTCGCAGACGCGGCTGGCGCGGCGCAAGGGCTTTGCGCCGGTCGCCGGCACCATCCAGCAGATCTATTTCCGCGAAGGCGAGATGGTGGCGGCGCAGCGGCCGGTGCTCTCGATCATGCCGCCCGGCAACATGAAGCTGCGCTTCTTCGTGCCGCAGACCGAGCTGCCGAAGCTTGCGATCGGCGACGAGGTCCGGGTCGCCTGCGACAACTGCGCAGCCGATCTCACGGCGAAGATCTATTTCATCGCGACATCAGCGGAATACACCCCGCCGGTGATCTACAGCCTCGAGGAGCGCAACAAGCTCGTCTATCTGATTCAGGCACGGCCCTCCCGGCCCGATGCGCTGCGCGTCGGCCAGCCGATCGACGTCTACCTGAATTCCAGAACGCCGGTGGCGGTCAAGCAATGAGCGGGACCAACGGCAACGACATCGCGATCGACGTCAAGGGCCTGACAAAGTCCTTTGGCGGCCGCCAGGTCGTGCATGATTTGTCGATGCAGGTGAAGCGCGGCTCGATCTATGGCTTCCTCGGTCCGAACGGGAGCGGCAAGACCACCACGATCCGCATTCTCTGTGGCCTGCTGACGCCCGACAGCGGCGAGGGCACCTGCCTCGGCTACGACATCCGTCGCGACGCCGACCGTATCAAGCGCCATGTCGGCTACATGACGCAGCGCTTCAGCCTCTACCAGGACCTCTCGGTGCGCGAGAACCTGGAATTCGTCGCGCGGCTCTATGGCCTGCGCGACCCCCGCGGCGCGGCGCGCGAGATGATCAAGCGGATCGGTCTGTCCGGCCGTGAGGAGCAGCTTGCGGGCGAGCTCTCCGGCGGCTGGAAGCAGCGGCTCGCGCTCGGGGCCTGCACTTTGCCGAGCCCGCAATTGCTGCTGCTGGACGAGCCGACGGCCGGCGTCGATCCCAAGGCACGGCGCGATTTCTGGAACGAGATCCATGCGCTCGCGGCCGAAGGCCTCACCGTGCTGGTCTCGACCCACTACATGGACGAGGCCGAGCGCTGTCACGAGATCGCCTACATCGCCTATGGCCAGCTGCTCACGCACGGCACCGTGGACGAGGTGATCGCGGGCTCGGCGCTGACGACATACACTGTGACTGGTGACGACCTGAACGCGCTCACGGCTGAGCTGTCCGGCAAGCCCGGCGTCGACATGGTGGCCCCGTTCGGGACGTCGCTTCACGTCTCCGGCCGTGACGTCACGGCGCTGGACGCGAGCATCGCGCCGTGGCGCGACAAAAGCGGCCTGCACTGGCAGAAGGGGCATCCCTCGCTGGAAGACGTGTTCATCGAGTTGATGAACCGCTCCAAGGACAATTTCCAATGAGCGTGGCCGAGCAACCCGCACCGGCGCACGAGATCAGGGAACGCTTCGGCTTCTGGAAGCGCTCCTATGCGATGCTGATCAAGGAGTTCATCCAGCTCAAGCGCGACCGCGTCTCGTTCGCCATGATCGTGATGCTGCCGGTGATGCAGCTGCTGCTGTTCGGCTATGCCATCAACACCACGCCGCACCATCTGCCGAGCGCGGTGCTGCTGCAGGAGGACAGCGATCTCGCCCGCTCCGTGCTGAAGGCGCTTGAGAATACTGCCTATTTTCGCTTCATCTACGAGGTGCACGACGTCGACGATTTCGACAATTTGCTGAAGTCAGGCAAGGTGCTGTTCGGCGTAGAGATCCCGCGCGGCTTCGAGCGGGCGGTGCGGCGCGGCGACAAGCCGGCGCTGCTGGTCGCGGCCGATGCGACCGATCCGGTGGCCGCAAGCGCCGCGCTCGGCTCGCTCGGCATGGTGGTGCGGACGGCGCTCGCGCATGATCTCTATATCGGCGATCCCCCGGAGATGCCGTTCGAGATCAGGGCGCATGCGCGCTACAACCCGGCGGCGTCATCGAGCCTCAACATCGTGCCGGGGCTCGTCGGCACCATCCTCACCATGACCATGCTGATCTTCACCCCGCTCTCGGTCACGCGTGAGGTCGAGCGCGGCACCATGGAGAGCCTGCTGTCGATGCCGATCCGCCCCGTCGAGGTGATGTTCGGCAAGATCATCCCTTACGTGCTGGTCGGCTTCGTCCAGGCCTTCCTCATCATCGGCATCGGCGTCACGCTGTTCGGCGTGCCCGTGCTCGGCAACCTCGTCCTGCTGGCGGTGTTGTCGACACTATTCATCACCACCAATCTGGCGATCGGCTACACGATCTCGACCGTCGTGCAGAACCAGCTCCAGGCGATGCAGATGTCGATGATGTTCTTCCTGCCCAGCATCCTGCTGTCCGGCTTCATGTTCCCGTTCGCCGGCATGCCGGCCTGGGCGCAATATGTCGGCGAATGCCTGCCGCTGACCCATTACCTGCGAATCGTCCGTGCGGTCATGCTCAAGGGCGCGACCATGCAGAACCTGCAATATGACACCCTGGCGCTGGCGACCCTGATGCTGGTGGCCATGACCATCGCCGTGACGCGCTTCCGCCGCACGCTCGATTGAGGCAAGATGATTCCGTCTTTCCGGGGCGACGCGAAGCGTCGAGCCCGGAATCTCGAGATTCCATAATGCGCAATTGCGCATTGGGGTTCGGTGCTGTGCACCGCCCCGGAATGACGGTTGGGGGTGGAATGGTCAGCTTTGCCAGCAGGAAGACGCGGCTGCACGCCGCGATGTCGGAGGATTTTGAGCGCGAGCTGACGCGTGAGGTGCTGCGGACCGAGCTGATCCGGGTCAGGGCGCTGATCGTGACCGGCTGCGTCCTGCTGCTGTTCGTCTCGATGATGTACATGGTCGACCCCGCCGTCATGAACCGGGTCTGGCAGGGCGTCGAAGGATTCGTCGAGATCTATGGCATCCTGTTCGGCTTCATCCTGTTCGAGATCTGGGTGCACAGCCAGATCCGGCGCAATCTGAAGCTCGATCGCGACCTGCCGGTCGTCAGGCGCTACATCGGCGCGCTGATGGAGACCTCGCTGCCGACCGTGATCCTGATCCTGCAGATCCGGAGCATGGGGCCGAGCCAGGCGCTGGGCTTCGTGGTGCCGCTGATCTATTTCATCTTCGTCATCCTCTCGACCTTGCGGCTGGACTTCTGGCTCTCGACCTTCACCGGCTTCGTCGCTGCGGCCGAGCTGCTGACGGTTGCACTGATCTACAACGCTGCCGCTGATGACGGCATTCCGTTGCTGTATTTCCACTTTGTCCGCAGCACCATCATCCTGATCTGCGGCGTGCTCGCGGGCGCGGTTGGCGCGCAGCTGCGCCGGCAGTTTGCCGCGAGCATCGCGGCGGCGACCGCGCGCGACCGGGTCACCAATCTGTTCGGCCAGCACGTCTCGCCGCAGGTGGTGGAGCAGCTGATGGCGGCGGGGACGGGTGCAGCCAGCGACCTTCGCCACGTCGCGGTGATGTTCGTCGATTTCCGCGGCTTCACCGCCGGCGCGCAGACGCGTACGCCGCAGGAGGTCGTCGACCGGCTCGACGGCGCCTTCGCCGTGCTGGTCGACATTCTCGACCGTCATGGCGGCATCGTGAACAAGTTTCTCGGCGACGGTTTTCTGGCGCTGTTCGGCGCGCCGCTCGCGGCGTCCGATGCCGCGCACCGCGCCGTTGCCGCCGGCCGCGACATGCTGACCGCGATGGACCGCATCAATGCCGGCTCGAGCTGGCCGCTGCGGATCGGCATCGGCATTCATTTCGGCGAGGTCGTTGCCGGCAATATCGGCTCGCCCCGTCGCAAGGAATACACCGTCATCGGCGACACCGTGAATTTTGCCTCGCGGCTCGAAGCGCTGAACAAGGACTTTGGCTCGCAGCTTTTGATCTCGTCCACGGTTCGCGAAGCGCTTGGCACCGACGGCAGCGATGCCGTCGCGCTCGGCGAGGTCGCCGTGCGCGGCTATGAAAACAAGGTCGCGGTGTATCAGCTTGGGTAGAGCATGATCCGGAAAAGTGTGAAGCGGTTTTCCGAGAAGATCATGCTCCAACAAAAAAGCTGATTGCACCGAGTGCTCCGAATATTGGGCCTGACGGCGGCCTGCGCGATCCCCTAACATGCTGACGATGCAGCCGGTCGCGGCTGCACTTTCGTGTGAGGGCCATCAGATGCAACGCCGCTACATCACCGTCGACGTGTTCACCGACCGCGCCTTCGGCGGCAACCAGCTCGCCGTGGTGCTCGATGCCGGCGGGCTGTCGACAGCGCAGATGCAGGCGGTGGCGACCGAGTTCAATTATTCCGAGACGACGTTCGTGCTGCCGCCGCGCGACAAGGCGAACGATGCCGAGGTGCGCATCTTCACGCCAGTGCGCGAGCTCCCCTTCGCCGGCCACCCCAATGTCGGCACCGCCTTCGTGCTGGCGACGCTTGCGAAGGAGCCGAAGCCGCGCCTGCTGTTCGAGGAGAAGGCGGGCCTCGTGCCGGTCGATATCAGGCGTGAGCAGGGCAGGGTGGTGAGCACCGAGCTGACCGCGCCGCAGCCGCTGTCGCGGCTGGCGCAGCTCTCGGCCGCCGAGGTCGCCGCCTGCCTTTCGCTCACCGCCGATGACATCGTGACCGATCATCATGCGCCGCAGGTCGTTGGCGTCGGAACGCCGTTCGTGGTGGTGGAGGTGCGCTCGCGTGAGGCACTGAAGCGAGCCTCACCAGACGCTGCGGGTTTTGCAAAAGCGTTGCCGCGCGATGGTGCGTTCTCGGTCTATTTCTACACGCGCGACGTCCCGGCGATGGAGAAGCCGTGCGATATTCAGGCGCGCATGTTTATGCGTGGTACCGGCGGTTTCACCGAGGATCCGGCCACCGGCAGCGCCACGGTCGCGGCCGCCGCGCTGTTCGCCGATCTCGATCCCCAACGTGATATTGAACTGAAGCTGACCGTAGGCCAGGGCTTTGACATGGGCCGGCCCAGCATCCTGCTCACGCGCGTCCCCAAGAAGGATGGCAAGATCGTCTCCGCCCATGTCGGCGGGGCCTGCGTGCAGATGATGGAGGGGACGTTCGGGCTGGAGGCAGAGGGGTAGCTCATACTCTCTCCCCGTCATCCTGAGGTGCGAGCCCTTGCGAGCCTCGAAGGATGAACGGCCGAACTGCTAACACAGTGCCACGCCGTCGTCCTTCGAGGCCTACGCGTCGCTACGGCACCTCAGGATGACGGCTACTGTGCGCGCCCCGGAATGACAGCACCTACACCTGTCGCCCCGCCAGATTCTTCACCGTCACCCCGTCGCGCTCCTCGATGATCTCCGCGATCATCTGGCGGTGGCAGTGCGTGTGGTCGCGCTCGTAGCAGAGCAGGCAGACCGGGCCGGCCTGCTTCACCAGCGCCGACAGCTCGTCCATCTCTTCGCGCGCCTGCGGCGTCTTCAGGTGCTTTGCGTAGATCTTCTCAAGCACGTCGTATTGTCCGCTGCGGGCGGCGAGGCGGCCCTCCTTGGGCGTGCCGAGGGCCGCGAGATGCACATAGGCGATGCCGCGCTCGTCTAGGCCGGCCGCGAGTTGCTTCTTGGAAAAGCCCGGCCGCCGCGACGACGTCACCGCGCGAACGTCGACCAGCAGCTTGACGCCGGCCTGCTCCAGCTCGTCCAGCACCGCCTTCGGCGGCGTCTGCTCATAGCCGATGGTGAAGAGGCGATTTGCCTTGCGCGCCATGGGAGTTTCCGCGTGAGTTGCCGATCCCGAAAGCTTACGGCATCTCCAGTGCGCCCGCCATAACCGCCGAGGTTATGTCGCAGCGGGTCGCGTTGCCGCGCAATGCGGGATATTGCATAGTTCATGCGAGAGCCGGTCGAACCGGCCGTGAGGTGGAGGGCGCGATGATTGGGGCTGGTCGGCAATTGGCGGCAATCGCCGTCGCGTTCATCCTGGGCGCAGCGCCGGTCCAGGCGCAGACGAGCTATCCGGAACGCCCCGTCAAGATCATTGTTCCGATCGGGCCCGGCGGCAGCTACGATCTGGTTGGGCGCGCGCTGGCGGAAGCCTTGTCGAAACGCTCAGGCCAATCCTTCTTTGTCGAGAACAAGCCCGGCGCGGGCACGGTGGTGGGCACGCAGGCGGCCGCACAAAGTGCACCGGACGGTTACACGCTCATGGTTGGCGGGCTCTCCAACATGGCGTTCAACTCCGCGCTCTATTCCAATCTTGCCTACGATCCGCTGCGTGATTTCGTCCCGGTCGCGATGGTCTACCGCTTCGGCTATGTGATGGTCGGCCGCAAGGATCTGCCGCAAGCGGACGTGAAGGCGATCGTTGCCGCGGCAAGGGACAAGCCAGGGTCGATCACGGTCGCGACGGCCGGTGTCGGCACCGGGCAGCAGCTTGTCGCGGCGGCCTTCAT
>JAEWBW010000432.1 GCA_023390955.1 Pseudomonadota bacterium | reverse complement strand
ACGTCGCCGTGCACGGCGCCGTCGATGCGGTGTTCGCCGTGCTTGTGCGGACCGAACGTGAGGGCGCCGCGGAGATGTGCCTCGTGCCGCGTCGATGATCCGCGATCGTGGTTAGCGAATGTCGATGCGGTGTTGTGAATGATCGTGCACATCTCGCGTGTTTGCGACGCTGACGCATGCACATCGTGCGCTGAGTGAGAGATCGACCATCGTCGCGCACGGTTCTGTGAATGTGGGTTCGCCCACATTTCGGTCTGCGATTCCAGGTTATTTAAGGCCTCGCTTCTATCTCAGGCGCCATTCGTCCTGTGATTGATTTTGGAGGTCATCGTGCCGGTTGCACCCAACTCCGCCGCAAATGTTTCCACCCGCGCGCCAGCGTCGTCGCTCAGTGCGACCATCGTTCTGCACATCGCGCTGTTCTGCGCGGCCGTGCTGTTCGTCGGCCTGCTGTCACTGACCCACGGGCTCGATATGAGCGCCGGCTTCTTCTAGCAGCTGCTTACGTCGAGCTGCGCGACGCCCGCGCCAGCTGCACCTTTGATGCCTTCGGCTTCGACACGATCTGCGCATGCGCTTTCGATGCGGCGTGCGTTTTCGCCCTGGATGCCGCGTGCACCTTTGCCTTCGGCTTAGCGTTGGAGGCGACGCGATCGCCGGTGCCGCGGCGGGAGACGTATTCCGACCCGTCGATCGGGCCGACATGCGGCGGATCGCGGCCGAGATAGGGCCGTCCGATACCGAGTGGCCTGCCGTTGGCATCGACCCATTTCCACAGGATTTCGGTGGATATCCAGCGCTGCGCGCGGTTGCTGCCCGCGGTGCTCACGATGTCGGCTGCCATGCCGTGGCCATAGCCGCCGCGAAGGCTGCCGCCGTGATAGGAGCGGTTGGACGCAGCCTTGAGGCCACTCGCAATGCCCTGGCGATAGTCATCGCGGAATGCGCTGGTGATGCCCGGCGAGAGGCCAGCGGCTTCAGCAGCGAGCAGGGTCCGGAACAGCTTTAGCTTGAAGCTGCGATCCATGCCGCCGATGACATAGTCCATCAGCGACATGCCGGCGCGCTCGGCCGCATTCGGATCCTTCCAGCCAAAGTCCTGGTCTTCGCGCCTGGAGAAGGTGCGCATCACCGTGACCGTCTTTCCCTTGCGCTTGATCGTGACGGCGCGACGCTCCTCGACCTTGACCGAGTCTTCCTTCGCGGTGCGCTGGTAGAGCGCCCAGAGATAGCGGTCGACGCAGGCGTTCATGTCAAAGCATTCGTCGAGCACCGCGATGGTGTCGGCGGACGGCGAGGGTTTGCGCTCGGCCACGGCAGGGCCGGTCGCGATGGTCGCAGGAGACAGTGCCGTTTCTTCCGGCACGATTTCGGCGGGGTCTGCGGATGCGAGCTTGATCGCGGGCGCCGGCTCGGCTTGCACGGGCTCAGGCACGAGAGCGGCTTCGCTGAGAACAGGGACGGGCGGAGGTTCGGGCAATAGCGCGGGTTGCGGCGCCGGCACCGCGATAATCTCTGCGGGATCGGCCGATGCGATCTGCACTTGTGGTGCAGGCGGCGTCACGTCAGCGATCGGCGGGCTAGGTGTGACCGCAACGTCGGCTGCGATCTCGGCAACCGGCGCAGCGACAGTTTCGACGGTCGCGGCGCGCGGCACGTCGGAGATATCGAGGCGGGTGATGTCTTTCGCGCGGGAGACGGAGGCGGCATTCGCGCCGCTGTTCTCGATCAGCGCTGGCGCGTAGGCCGCCATCGATAGCGCGAGCCAGCCACCAAGCACGGCCGAGGGGCATGAGATCGCCACCATCAGGGATCGCCGGTCGGTCATGTCCTGCCCTCCAAGGTTCTGGTCGAACCGTCACGCCCCAAACGCGGCGAGATGAACGCGGCACCCCGATTGTTCGGCGGATGATGTGGCGGCGCAATGGCAACCGGCGCGGGAAAGCGGAATTTCTGCGGTTCTGTGACGTGAAGGCAACAAAACGGGAACTCATGCGCGCCACGCGATGTTGCGATGCACCAACGCATGATGCAATGCAGCAAAAGCGACCTAGATTGGGGTCTCCGAATCCTTTGGAAGCATCACCATGAAGACCAAGACCCTCTCGATCGCCGCCGCCCTGACCATTTTGGGTTCCACCGCCGCCTTCGCCGGCGAATTGCCGACCTATGAAGCCAACGGCTTCCCGGCATCCTCCCTGCAGGTCCGCGTGCTCGGCGCCTCCCATGTCGAGCAGCAGGCCGCCAGCGCCGCCGCGATCTCGCCGGCCCAGGCCAGCGTTTTGACCCCGCGCAAGACCAAGACCGCCAACGCGGCAGTCACCACCGGCGCTGCGCGCTGATTCCGGCGCAGCCGCGCTTTGCATGTGTCGCGTGTTACCCGGCTCCGCCCATGATGGGCGGGGCCGGTTCTTTATCCAGGCAAGCGTCCCCGGCCTCGCGGAGGGATCCGCCCCTCTCCAAGGGCCGGGATGTTTCGCTTATGCCATAAATCCGAAATTCGGTAAAGAAGAATATTTTTGCCGTGCGAGCGAAGCTGCGGTTCCGTTCCTATATCCAGCGGCAATCGCAGGGAATGCCGTGTCGAAACAATCTCAAAGTGGAACCGCGCCCGCACTCGTTCGTCCGCGCCGCGAGCCGCCGGTGCTGGTGTGCCGGAAGTGTCTGAAGCGCAGCGACGAGGGCCGCGACATCCGCCGCGCGCTGAAGTCGGAATTGAAGGCCGCGCGGGGCGAGGGCACCAAGCCGGCCAAGCTCGTCATGACCGGCTGCTTCGGCCTGTGCCCGAAACGATCGGTGGTGGTTGCGAACGGCGCCAGTCTGTCGCGGCGCGAATTCGTGCTGGTCGGGGATGGGGATCAGGTGCCGCGCGCGCTGGCGCTGCTAAACGGCGACTGATGGTGGGCACGGCGCATTGCGCCTAAGCCCCCTACAAATCCTCAGAGCCAATCCGTCGAGCGCTGGAAGCAGGCGCGCTTGCGGGCGTCCCAGACGAAATCGCGGCCGCCGCAGGGCGGGCGCGGACGGCTGGTCGTTGGGCATTGGTTGCGGACCGGCGCGCCGGTGCCCCAGCCATCGGCCACGCAGGCGCCAGAGGCGGTGGCATGGCAGCCGACGCCGCAGCCATCAAAGGCGTTTGCCGGACTGATCGTTGACAGCAGCAGCATCGCGGGGAAGGCGCGGGCAGCGAGAAGGCGGGTCATGTTTCCTCCTGATGGGACGGCGCTGAGTCCTAGTTTAGGGCGTCGGGCCCGTCATCTCAACGCGCCATCGCGTGATTGGGGCGCGCCGGGCAGGCGATAAATGACGCACCTGTTGCCGCGAAAGTCCGCCTCGCGCTCATGGGCAAAGCCCGATTTCTCCATCACCCGGCGGGACGCAACATTGTCGACATAGACCACGCCGACCAGCGATGGCACGCGGAGCTCGCGTTGCCCGATGTCGATCAGGGCCGCCGTGATCTCGGAGGCAAAGCCTTGCCCCCAGGCCGTCCGCTTGAAGGCGTAGGCAATCTCGATCTCCGCGACCCCTTCAACGAGGATGTGCCGGATGCCGGCGCGGCCGGCGAATTCGCCGTCTCCTGTCCGCACGATCCAGAGCCCGTAACCGTGTCGGTCCCAATGGGCGATGTTGCTGTCGAGATAGGCCTTGGTCACCTCGGCCGACCGCACGCCGCCGAGATAGCGCGAGACCTCGGGATCCAGATGCAGCGCGACGAGATCGTCGAGGTGACGGGCGTGCAGCTTTTCGGCGGTGAGGCGAGGGGTGGTGAAGTGGTTCATGGGATGAGGCTCTAGCATGGACCTTGGAGGGTGGGTTAGCTGCCACGCCACCGTCATTGCGAGGAGCACTTGCGACGAAGCAATCCAGACTGCCTCCGCGAAGGCATTCTGGATTGCTTCGCTACGCTCGCAATGACGGAGGAGAGAGGTCACAGGGCTGCCCTGCAGCCGCGAGGGTTGCTGCACCCTGCGTGCTGCCGTATCGCATCTCTCATGGATCAGCGGACGAGCGGCGCTGACGCTCTTACTCACAAGCAGGAAACGGCGACGGCGCTGATCGGCGTCGTCTGCGGGCTGGCGGCGGCGCTGTTCTGGGCGTTCGGCTTTGC
>JAEWBW010000622.1 GCA_023390955.1 Pseudomonadota bacterium | reverse complement strand
GGCGCGCGCAGGCGTGGCGTCGACGGCAAAAACGTCGGCGACCAAGTCGGGTGGCGCAGCCACCAAGGCTCCGGCCAAGAAGAGTGCCGGCAAGACCTAGATCAAGAATTAGAGGTTAAGTGAAACGAAAGAATGACCGTGGCTTTCCCGACCGGACAGCCATCGTCGCCTTCATCAAGGCACAAACTGGAAAGGTCGGGACTCGCGAAATTGCGCGCGAGTTCGGCCTGAAGAACGCCGATCGCATCGAGCTCAAGCGCATTTTGCGCTAGCTCGCCGACGACGGTACCATCAAGAAAAAGCGCCATACGATCTCGGAGCCGGACGCGCTCCCCTCGACGCTGGTCGCCGACATCACGGGGCGCGACCCTGACGGCGAGTTGATCGCCGTGCCCGCCGAATGGGACGAGGTCGAAGGCGGCGAGCCGCCAAAAATCCTGATCGCCATGCCGCGCCGGCCAAAGCCCGGCACGACGGCCGGCGTCGGCGATCGCGCGCTGCTGCGGGTCGAACGCGCCGACGAGAACGAAGGGCCGGCCTATCGCGGCCACATCATCAAGGTCTTCGACAAGACCAAGAGCCGTATCCTCGGCGTGTTCCGCAGCCTGCCCGACGGCGGCGGACGGCTGGTCCCGGTCGACAAGAAGTCTGCCGACCGCGAGCTGAACATCGCTGCCGACAACACCAAGGGCGCCCAGGACGGCGACCTCGTCAGCGTCGACATCATCCGCACCCGCAGCTTTGGGCTGGCCTCCGGCCGGGTCAAGGAGAAGCTCGGCTCGGTGAAGTCCGAGAAGGCGATCAGCCTGATCGCGATCCATACCCACGACATTCCGCTGGCATTTTCCTCCGCCGCGGAGCGTGAGGCGGAGGCCGCCGAGCCCGCCAACCTCAAGGGGCGCGAAGACTGGCGCGACGTGCCGCTCGTCACCATCGATCCGCCCGATGCCAAGGATCACGACGATGCCGTGCATGCGCAGCCTGATCCCGATCCAAACAACCGGGGCGGCTACATCGTCGACGTCGCCATTGCTGATGTGAGCTTCTACGTCCGGCCGGGCACCGCGCTCGACCGCGACGCGCTCAACCGCGGCAACTCTGTCTACTTCCCCGACCGCGTCGTGCCGATGCTGCCCGAGCGTATCTCCAACAATCTCTGCTCGCTGGTGCCGGGCGAGCCGCGCGGCGCGCTCGCGGTGCGCATGATCATCGGCCCAGACGGCCGCAAGCGCTCGCATAGTTTCCATCGCATCCTGATGCGCTCGGCGGCGAAGCTGAATTACGCGCAGGCCCAGGCCGCGATCGACGGAAGGCCGGACGACACGACGGGTCCCCTGCTCGATCCGATCCTGCGGCCGCTCTATGCGGCCTATGCCTGCGTCAAGCGCGCGAGAGACGAGCGCGATCCGCTCAATCTCGATCTGCCAGAGCGAAAAATCCTGCTCAAGGCTGACGGCACGGTCGATCGCGTCGTCGTGCCTGAGCGGCTCGATGCGCACAAGTTGATCGAGGAGTTCATGATCCTCGCCAACGTCGCCGCGGCCGAGATGCTGGAGAAGAAGTCGCTGCCGCTGATCTACCGCGTGCACGACGAGCCGACCTTGGAGAAGGTCCACGCGCTCTCGGAATTCTTGCAGACGCTGGACGTGCCCTTCGCCAAGTCCGGCGCACTGCGCCCAGCGCTGTTCAACCGCGTGCTGGCGCAGCTAGAGGGCCACGACCACTTCCCGCTCGTGAGCGAAGTGGTGCTGCGCGCCCAGGCGCAGGCGGAATATTCGTCCGAGAATTACGGGCACTTCGGCCTGAACCTGCGCCGCTACGCACACTTCACGTCGCCGATCCGGCGTTACGCCGATCTCGTCGTGCATCGTGCGCTGGTCCGCGCGCTGGGCCTGGGTGAAGGCGCGCTGCCGGACACGGAGACAGCGGAAACGCTCGGCGAAGTCGCCGCGCATATCTCGCTGACCGAGCGGCGCGCGATGAAGGCGGAGCGCGAGACCGTCGACCGGCTGATCGCCCACCACCTCGTCGACCGCATCGGCGCGACGTTCCAGGGGCGCGTCTCCGGCGTCACCCGCGCCGGCCTGTTCGTGAAGCTTGCCGAGACCGGCGCCGATGGGCTGATCCCGATCCGATCCCTCGGCACGGAATATTTCAACTATGACGAGGGCCGCCACGCTCTCGTCGGCACGCGCAGCGGTGCCATGCATCAGCTGGGGGACGTGGTCGACGTCCGTCTGGTAGAAGCTGCTCCCATCGCCGGTGCGCTGCGTTTCGAGCTGCTGTCGTCGGAAGGCACGAGCGCGCCGCGCGGACGCCGGGATTTTCGCGGGTCGCGCAAGCCCGCCCGCCCCGGCCGCAGCCCGGACAGAAAACGCAAGCCCGAGAAGCACAAGTCCGGCAAGAAGGGCAAAGGCGCGAAAAACAAAGGCAAGGGTAAAGGCAAGCGCAAGTGACGGAAGCGATGACGACGGTGCCAAAGATCTGGACGCGCGAAAGCGGCCTCGTCGAGAAGCGCGACGTCTGGGACGCGATGAAGCGTGGCTTTCGCGGCCGCTGCCCGCGCTGCGGCCAGGGCAAGCTGTTCCGCGCGTTCCTCAAGACCGCCGACCATTGCTCGTCCTGCGGCCAGGATTTTACGCCGCACCGCGCCGACGACCTTCCCGCCTATCTCGTGATCGTCATCGTCGGCCATATCGTGGTGCCGGCGATCCTCTGGATCGAGACCAATTACACCACGCCGTCATGGCTGAGCTTCGTTGCCTACCTGCCCTTCACCTTCGTTGCCTCGCTTGCGCTGCTGCAGCCGGTGAAGGGCGCCGTGGTCGGTTTGCAATGGGCCCTGCGCATGCACGGTTTTGACGAGAATCCGCCGGACGGCATTCCGCCGGTCTAATGACAAGAAACAACAACAAGCTCGGGGTTGGAGATGAGTGACGCGGCACAGGCTGGCAAAGAAACCGACAAGGAAAAGGTCCACGACCAGAAGGAAGCCGACCACCATCCCTATTTCCGTCCGAAGGATGCGGCGACGCTGATTTTGGTGGACCGCAGCGCCAGCGTTCCAAAAGTGCTGGTCGGCAAGCGCCACGACAATGTGGTGTTCATGCCCGGAAAATTCGTCTTCCCCGGCGGCCGCGTCGACAAGGCCGATTATCGCGTGCCGGTGGCTGCCCCCATGACGGCGGAGCTGCAGGCCAATCTGTTCAAGGGCAGCCCGAAGACGGAAGCGAGCCGCGCAAAGTCGCTGGCGATCGCGGCGATCCGCGAGGCCTGCGAGGAGACCGGCCTGTGCCTGGGGCGGAAGACCGACGGCAAGGCGCCGAAGCTCGAGGGCCCCTGGGCCCCGTTTGCGGAAGCGGGCCTCCTGCCCGATCCCTCCAGTCTGTTCCTGATCGCGCGCGCCATCACACCGCCCGGCCGGGTCAAGCGGTTCGACACGCGTTTCTTCACCGCGGATGCCTCGGCCATTACCCATCGCGTCGAGGGTGTGGTGCATGCCGATGCGGAGCTGGTCGAGCTGGTCTGGGTCGAGCTCGGCTCAAAGCCGCTCGCCGACCTGCATCCGATGACGCGCAACGTGCTCAACGAACTCGACAAGCGCCTCGCCACCGGCCCGCTCAGCCACGATGCGCCGGTGCCGTTCTTCCATTTCTACGGCGGCAAGATGCAGAAGGACATTTTGGCGTAAACTCGCGGATCAGTCCGCGTCCGGCTCAGTGCCGACATAGTCGCGCGCCGGCAGCTTGAGCGCGCGACCGATCTCCTGTGCGAACGCATTGGCCGCATCGCGCGTGTTGAAGCTGCTCAACGCGACGGGCTCGGTGCCGCGCTTGCCGCAGAGAGCGACGTCGAACGTCGACGGCGGGTCCTCATCGGTGGCACCTTGGTCGGTGACGCTGAGGAAGCTGAATTCGGTGAGCTTGCGCCGGCTACGGACACGCAATGGACCGCAGGCGCGGGTCACGACGACCTCCGCCATCATCTTGTTGAGCTCGACGAAGTAGCGGTAGGTCGCCAGCCACAAGCCCGGAAGCAGGATCACGAGACCGATACCGGAGAAGACCAGGATCGGGACCAGGTCGTCGCTCAGACGGCCGAAGCCGGCAAAGTCATTACGAATGCCGAGCGCGACATTCCAGAGCAGGTAACCACCCGCGCCAAGGAATGGCAGCGAGAGCAGCCGCGCAATCCATTGCCCGGGCCACTCGACGCGGATGAGATTGCCATCCACTGTCATTGCGTCGGCCATTGATCTGCTCCGCGCTGCGTATGTCATGGGCTTTGTCGGCCGAGCGCACGGATTGGTTCGAATTTCCGCCTCGTCATTCCGGGGAGCGCCCCTTGGCGCGAGCCCGGAATCCATTGCGCAGCAGACTTGGGGCTAGATGGATTCCGGGCTCGCCGCTTCGCGGCGCCCCGGAATGACAGCGATATGCTGAGCTGGGCTCCAAAAACAAAATAATGTTCCCGCCTCCCCCGATGGCGGAGTTCCACGGCGTACCTATGTCTTCGGGAACGACACCCAGAACGGACACGGGGCGCGATGGCACAACGGCAACTCAAGCTCGGCGCGTTCATGCGCCCGATCAGCATTCACACCGGCGCCTGGCGCTATCCCGGAGCCTGGCCGGACGCCAACTTCAATTTCGGGCACATCAAGACGCTGATCCGGAAGCTCGAGGCCGGCAAGTTCGACGCCTTCTTCATGGCCGATCACCTCGCCGTGCTGAACATGCCGGTCAATGCGCTCAAGCGCAGCCACACGGTGACCTCGTTCGAGCCGTTCACGCTGCTGTCGGCGCTCTCAGCCGTGACCGAGCGGATCGGCCTGATCGCGACGGGCTCGACCACGTTTGACGAGCCCTATCACGTCGCCCGGCGCTTCGCCTCGCTCGACCATATCAGCGGCGGCCGCGCAGGCTGGAATATCGTCACCACGTCGAACCCCGATGCGGCGCTGAATTTCGGTCTCGACGACCATATGGAGCACGCCGAGCGCTACAAGCGCGCCCGCGAGTTCTACGACGTGGTCACGGGCCTGTGGGATTCCTTCGCGGACGATGCCTTCGTGCGCGATGTCGAGAGCGGACTGTTCTTTGATCCCGCGAAGATGCATGTGCTCGACCATCAGGGGAAATATCTGAAGGTGCGCGGGCCCCTCAACATCGCCCGCCCCGTGCAGGGCTGGCCGCTGATCGTGCAGGCCGGCGCCTCCGAGGACGGCAAGCAACTCGCAGCAGAGACGGCGGAAGCCGTGTTTACCGGCGGCGGCAGTCTTGCCGACGGGCAAAAGCTTTATGCCGACATCAAGGGCCGCATGGAGAAGATCGGCCGCGACCCCGAGCATCTCAAGATTCTTCCCGGTGCCTTCGTCGTGGTCGGCGACAGCGTCGATGAGGCCAAGGAGAAGCGCGCCCTGCTCGACAGCCGCGTGCATTACGACAGCGCGATCGCCTCTCTGTCCGTCATCCTCGGCACCGATGCATCCGGCTTCGATCCCGACGGGCAACTGCCTGACATTCCCGAGACCAATGCCAGCAAGAGCGGCCGGCAGCGCATGGTCGACCTCGCCAGGCGCGACAAGCTGACGGTGCGCCAATTGGCGCAGCGCGTCGGCGGCTATGGCGGGCTGTCGTTCGTCGGCACCGCCAAGACCATCGCCGACCAGATGGAGGAATGGCTGGTCGGGCGCGGCTCGGACGGATTCAACATCATGTTCCCGTTCCTGCCCGCGGGCCTCGACGACTTCGTCGACAAGGTCGTCCCGGAGCTGCAGAGGCGCGGGATATTCCGGACGGAGTACGAAGGGACCACATTGAGGGAGAATCTGGGCCTGCCGCGGCCGAAAAACCGGTTCTTCGAGGGGTAAAAGGCCCGATTTGAGAGCTTTTCCGGGTAGAGCCCCGTACCGGGGCTCTAGGTCTTTGTTTTTGACGCGTTTTCTTCACGCGAACCGGTGCCCACTTCGCTTGAAAACGCTCTGAAACCTTGACATCAGGCGGTTTCTGGCTAGGTTGCCGGCCAACGCGGGCCGTTTGGCCGGCTCCAGATTCCCATTCTTTCAGAGGTTCTGAACATGGCCAAAGCGGTCACCATCAAGGTCAAGCTCGTGTCCTCGGCTGACACCGGCTTCTACTACGTCGCCAAGAAGAATTCGCGCACCATGACCGACAAGCTGGTCAAGAAGAAGTACGACCCGGTCGCGCGCAAGCACGTCGAATTCCGCGAATCCAAGATCAAGTAAGATCGCGGAACGCTAAAGACTTTTGCGGGGCCCTCTGGGCCCCGTTTTCGTTTCTGCTCTCATGTTCGAACGCGGCAGCAATCTGCAAAGCTGCATTGAAGCAAACGCGAGCCTCCTCTCCACACGTCATATTGCGGTCATTCGCACGCATCTTCTCAACTTCCGGTTGCTCAACCCAAAGTGCATGTTAACGTGCGCTTGCCCGGACGCATTTCCGTCCCGGATTTGGGAGGACCGTCATGAGATTCTCGCCAAGCCTTGTCACCTCGACCGCTGTCGCCTGTGTATCCACCGTTCTGCTGTGCAGCCCGGCCGCATCGCAGCTTCCAACAGGCCCCGCCGCCACGCTTCCCCCCGTCACCGTCGATGCGCCGAAGCAGGCGGCACGGCCTCAGCGGCCGGTGCAGAGCACCAACACCACGGGCTCTCGCCGTACACATTCAACCATGACCGCGCGCACGCCGTCCTATGCGCCGGGTTCGGTGATGGGCAGGATTGCGAAGCTGGAGGCCTCCGCCAGCAGTTGCAACGGTGGCTGCGAGTCAAGCTTCCCACGCGGCAAGGATCCCTGGGTTGGTTGTAGCGGTACGGGCGGCATAGCCGCCAACGACCCTTTCTCGCCAACGTGCCGCGACACCCTCACCTACAAGAATTATCTGGATTGCGTTGAGACCAAGACATTCCTGGGTGAAGTCAGAAGCAGGGCCTGGTGGTTCTGCAGCAGCCTCGCCGCCGGCAACAAGTTTCAGGTCGCCGACATCAAGCGGTCAGGACGTCGCTAGTTTGACGGGGCCCTTGCGGCCCCGTTCTTAATTGTGCCCTCGCGACGCGTAGCAGCGCTCGTTCGCTGCTGCGCTCAAAAGGCTCCCTCGATGGCCGCAACGGCTCGATCGACCGGATCACCTCCACCGAGCATTGCAGCTTTCAGTCGTTGAGCGGCTTCCTTGTATTTCGGGTCACCAAGCACACGCTCAATCGCTGCGCCGATCTGTTCGGGCGACGCATCCGTTGGAAGATGGATGCCGGCACCATGTGCCGAAACGCGCGCGGCGTTATCCGGCTGGTCGCCAACGATCGGCAAGCAGACCAGCGGAATGCCTGCAAGCAAGCCCTTGGTGAGCGTGCCAATCCCGCATTGCGTCACCAGCGCGTCCACATGCGGCAGAATCGCCGAATGAGGAACGAATTTCTCCAATTGGACGTTCGACGGAACGACGAACTCGGATGCGTTCAAGCTTGGGCCGACAGTAACGATCGCGCGAACATCAAGCCGCGCCACCGCAAGGAGAACGCGGTGCAGGATCGGCGCCTGTCCCTGATTGAGCGAGCTGAGCGACACCAATATGAGCCGGCGCCCGCGCCGTTCGTTCGACCAGGGCGACTCGCCAAGCTGCGCTGCTGCGTCTTCAACCGGTGTCCCAACGTGCTCCATATTGGACGGCAGCGCCCGTGCCGGATAGTCAAAGGCCGAACTCACCAACATCAAGACACGCGATGCGCGGTCATACTGTTCGAATTCCGACCGGAGGGGAGGCAGTCCGAGCGCGGCGCGAGCAGCGTTGAGATGCGGCAATGAATTGCGACGGTGCAGCCGTTGCAACACGGCTCGCCCGGCAGCGTTACGCAATGCGCCGACGATGCCCTGGGCCGGGCTCCATCCTGTCCCGTAGGGTGGGAGACCGGCTAGAGGCCGGATGGCAACCGTGTGCATCAGTGCAACCGAGGGAATGCGGGTGGCCTCGGCGGCAGCCAGCGCTCCAAACAAAACGAAATCGGCGATCAACAGATCAGCGGGCTCCTGCCGCAACTCGGCTGCGACGTTCTGTGCCCACGCGGATGCCCAGAGGAAGGTCTGCGTCTCGGACTGGATGCCCTTGAAGGGCCTCGGCACCCAACCTCCGACCAGCCCTTTCAAGGGCGGCGCCCCCTCGTAGGGATGCGGCCCTGGTTCCTGAAATGGTACCAGTGTTGCTCCGCTTGCGGAGACGCGCTGAACAAGGCTGCCGCTTACCGGCAACCTTGAGCGCCGGACACCTGGACCGGCCATGATGCGGAGCCGATGGCCGCGTTCGACCAGGCGCTCCATCACCGGCATGAGAAGCGGGATGTTGCCGCCACCCTGAAACATCGCGGCCAGAATGCGTGCCGGGCGCTCGGCGCGATCACGCGACGGGTGGCTGCGGCCATCGGGGGCCGTCGTTGAAAAATCGGCCACGGGCATACGTCCCCAGAACCGCATGCGCATGCGCATGCGGCAATGCAGACTAGGAACCTACCCGCCGTTGATCAAACGGTTAAGTCCGCCGAGATCGCGGCCACACGCCCTCGCCTACACCGTCCGCAATGCCGGTGCCGGCGGTTGCGATGGCCTGATCAGCGCGAAGGCGACCTGGATGATGCCGCCGGCGAGCCCCAGCGCGACGCCGATGCGCCAGGCCATGGTGTAGGAGCCGAGTGCGTCGTAGAGCACCCCTCCTCCATACGCGCCGAGGAAGCTGCCGATCTGGTGGCTCATGAAGGCGAGCCCCTGGATCATCGCCTGCCAGCGCAGGCCGAACATCTCGGCGACGGCACCAGCGACAAGCGGGCCAACACCCATCCAGAGGAAGCCCATGATGGCGCCGAACAGCAGCGTCGAGGCAGGACTGGCGGGCAGCGAGAAATACCAGGCGAGCGCGAGCGAACGCAGGATGTAGATGCCGCCGAGCAGCGCCAGCTTGTTCCAACGCTGGCCGGCCCAGCCGAAGAACAGCGAGCCCAGCACGTTGAAGCCGCCAATCATGCCGAGCGTCTGCGCGCTCAGCATCGGATCCATGCCGCAGATCGCCAGATAGGACGGCAGATGCGTGGTGAGAAACACCAGTTGCATGCCGCAGACGAGATAGGCGCAGGTCATCACCACGAAGGAGGCATTGCTGAACGCCGTCTTCGCCGCGACCGCAGCAGTGGCTTCACCAATGTCGTCGCCCGACGGCTTTGGCAACGGGATATTGTCGACGCGGCCGGCGTAAAACGCCGCCGGGATCATCAGCACCGACATGATGACGAAGCCGGCCAAGCCGACGCGCCAGCCGAAGCCCTCGTTGAGGATCTGCCCGAGCGGCGCCGACAGCAGCGCACCGAGCGAGCCCGCGCCGGAGACGATGCCGAGCACGGTCGAGCGCACCGTCTCGGGCACTGCACGCGCGGACACCGACATCGCGATCGCGTTCGCGGTGCAGGCCAGCGACGTACCGATCAGCACGCCGGCGCCGATCATGATGCTGATGAGACCGTTGGCGGACGCCATGAAGCCGAGGCCCGCGATGTACATCAGCGCGCCCGCGATCATGATCGGGCGAAAGCCGTACCGCACGGTCATTGCACCCGCGAGCGGCTGCAGGAAGCCCCAAGCGAGGTTCTGCACCGCCAGCGCCAGCGTGAAGTCCGAGATCGAGATACGGATGTCATGGGTCAGCGGCTGCATGAAGATGCCGAGGCTCTGCCGCAAGCCCATGCTCAGCGTGAGCATGATCGAGGCGCCGATCAGAATGGGCAGCGTGGGACGCAGGACCTGCAGCAGGGGCATTCTGTTCTCCCTCGTGGGCGCGGCGCGCGCGCCGACGTCTGCGATTCACGGCTATTTTGGTTACACAGACCTGTTTACATAGGCTATGAATGGGTGCCGCTGTCAAGCGAAGAGGATGATCGCCGCCGCATGGCTCCCCCGCCGACACCACAGACGATGAAGGAGCGGATCCTCGAGACCGCCGACAAGCTGTTCTATCTGCAGGGCATTCGCGCGATCGGCGTCGACACCATCGCGGCCGAGGTCGGCATCTCCAAGCGCACGCTCTACAACCACTTCCCATCCAAGGACGCGCTGATCACGGCCTATCTGGAACGGCGCTTCGTGCACGCGCGTCCCTCCGACAAGCCGCCCGCCGAGCAGATCCTCGCGACCTTCGATTCGCTGGAACGGCGGTTTGCGGCCAAGGATTTTCGCGGCTGTCCCTTCGTCAATGCGGTGGCTGAGCTCGGCAGCGAAGATCGCGCGGTGAAGAAGATCGCAAAGGCGTTCAAGGAAAGCCGCCGCCTCTGGTTTCGCGACCGGCTGACCGAGCTTGGCGTCACCGATGCCGAGGCGCTGGCGACGCAGCTCGTGCTGCTGGTCGACGGCTCGATCGCGCAGGACCTCGTTCGCGACGATCCCGCGATGGCACGCGCAGCGAAAGAGGCTGCGAAGGTGTTGTTGCGGAATGCCGGGGTGGATGTTGGGGAAGATGCCAATCCCAGGCGTCGTCCCGGCGAAGGCCGGGACCCATAACCACAAGCCATCGTTTGACAAAGACTTTTGGTTACCTGTTCGCGCCGCAACGTCTATCGGGAGTATGGGTCCCGGCTTTCGCCGCGACGACACCGAGATTGTTGCGGGAACGCCTCGTCCCTCATCTCACGCCGCGTGGGAGACCACGCGATTGCGGCCATCATGCTTGGCCCGATACAGCGCGGTATCCGCGCGCTTGAGCACGTCGGCGACCTGCTCGCCCTTCTGCTCCAGCGTGGTCAGGCCGATCGAGATCGTGACCTCGATGCGCTTGGTGCCCTTGTGCACCGAGAACGGCTCGCCCGCGATCGAACGGCGCAGGCGCTCGGCGACCATGCCGGCGACGTGGAGGTCGGTCTCGGGCATCACGATGACGAATTCCTCGCCGCCATAACGGCAGGCCAGATCGATGCCGCGGATCGACTTCCGCACGCGCACCGCGAATTCGCGCAGCACGTCATCGCCGGCGTCATGGCCGTAATTGTCGTTGATCGACTTGAAGTAGTCGATGTCCAGGATCATCAGCGCCAGCGGCTTGCCGCGCAGCGAGGCCTGCTCGGCGAGCGTCGCCAGATGGCTTTCCATGTAGCGGCGGTTGTGCAGGCCGGTGAGCGCATCGGTGATCGCCATCTCGATCGAGTTCTGCACATTGTCGCGCAGATGATCGGTGTAGCGGCGGCGGCGAATTTGGGTACGCGCGCGCGCCAGCAGCTCGTTCTTGTCGATCGGACGCAACAAATAGTCGTTGACGCCGATCTCGAGCCCGCGGAGCAGCCGCGTGGAGTTCTCGGCTTCGGCGATGGCGAGGATCGGCACGTGGCGGGTGCGCTCCAGCGAGCGCGCCTGGCTGCAGAGCCGCAGACCATCGAAATTGTTGAGGTCGAGCGAGACGATCAGCAGATCGTAATTGCCCTCAGCGGCGTGAAACAGGCCTTCCGCCGGATTGGGCTCGACATCCACGGTATGCTCTGCGGCGAGCAGCGTCGCGAGACGCTCGTAGGACGACTGGCGGTCGTCGACCAGCAGGATGCGGCCGCCCTTGCCGGCGTCGGCAATCGCGCCGCGCTCCGGCGCCTGCACGCCGATCTCGAGCGAGGTGAGCGCGCGCATGCGCAGCTCGTCCGTCATCATCTTCAGCCGCGTCAGCGAGCGCACGCGCGCGATCAGCACGACGTCGGAGACGGGTTTTGTGAGGAAATCATCGGCGCCGGCTTCCAGGCCGCGGACGCGGTCGGAGGGGCTGTCGAGCGCCGTCACCATCACCACGGGAATGTGGTGGGTGGCGGGATCGGATTTGATGCGGCGGCAAACCTCGAAGCCGTCCATGTCGGGCATCATGACGTCGAGCAGGATGATGTCGCATTCGGCGCGGCGGCACATCGCCAGCGCCTCGGTGCCGTTCGAGGCGGTCATCACGTCGAAATATTCGGCGGAGAGACGGGCTTCCAGAAGCTTGACGTTGGCAGGGACGTCATCAACGACGAGGATACGCGCGGACACTGAAATTACTCCCTACCCGATAAAACGCCGGACGGTCTCGATAAACTTGCCGACCGAGATCGGCTTGGACAAATAAGCTTCGCAGCCGCCCTCGCGGATGCGCTCCTCGTCGCCCTTCATTGCAAAGGCGGTGACGGCGACGACGGGAATGGCGCGCAGCTCCGGATCGTCCTTGATCCAGCGCGTCACCTCGAGGCCCGAGACCTGCGGCAGCTGGATGTCCATCAGCACGAGATCCGGGCGCATCTTGCGGACGAGGTCGAGCGCCTCGTAGCCATTGCTGGTGCCGGAGGTCTGGTAGCCGTGGGCTTCCAACAGGTCGCGGAAGAGCTTCATGTTGAGCTCGTTGTCCTCCACGATCAGGACGGTTTTGGCCATCCCGTCCCTCCTCTCTGCCAAGGACACTGATCCGACACGTAACAACTCATTTCGCGGGCGTTTCGAAAACTGGATTCAAACTAGCGCCAGATTCGCTTGAGTTCCGTTAAACCTGAGGCCCGACTTTCCGCGATTGGTTTCCAGTTGCTTGTCCTGGAACCCCAAAATTCCGGTCCGAAAATGCCCTGCCAAGACTCACGCGCGAGACTCGGGCATGATGATTCCAAAGTAGACACTGAAAGTTAACGGAAAGGCAAACCGTCCCGTTGAAAAAGCCTGTTCAAAACCCCCGCGAAGTAGCTGAAATCGTTGCGATTCAGGCGCTGTCCTTCGTTGCCGGCGACCCCGAGCGGCTGGGCCTGTTTCTGGCTGAGACAGGCATCGGTCCGGAGACCCTGCGCAATGCCGCCAGCGACCCGAATTTCCTGATCAGCGTGCTCGATTTCGTGCTGCGCGATGACGCGACCGTGAAGGCCTTCGCCAGCGTCTCCGAACTGCATCCGACCAACATCGCAGCCGCCCGGCAGGTCCTCGGCGATCCGCACTGGGAGCGCGACGTGCCGTGACCGCTCCTGATACGGCCGGTCCCCGCTGCTTCTGCCGGGATTGTCTGGCCGATCAGGGCATGACGGCCCGGCGCTGCGCGGCCTGCGGCTCCCCCCGCCTGGTCCGCCACCGCACCATGGCCGCGCTGACCATCGCCCATATCGACTGCGACGCATTCTACGCGACCGTCGAGAAGCGGGACAATCCAGAGATCGCCGACAAGCCGGTCATCATCGGCGGGGGAAAACGCGGCGTGGTGTCGGCCGCCTGCTACGTCGCGCGCACCTATGGCGTGCGCTCGGCGATGCCGATGTTCAAGGCGTTGGAGGCCTGCCCCCACGCCACCGTGATCCCTCCGGACATGGCCAAATATGTCCGCGTCGGGCGCGAGGTGCGGCAGGCCATGCAGGCGCTGACGCCATTGGTCGAGCCACTCTCGATCGACGAGGCCTTTCTCGACTTCTCCGGCACCGAGCGCGTCCACGGCATGATCCCGGCGAAGGTGCTGGCGCGCTTTGCCCGCGAGATCGAGCGCGACATCGGCATCAGCGTTTCGGTGGGCCTGTCCTGCAACAAGTTTTTGGCCAAGATCGCTTCCGATCTCGACAAGCCGCGCGGTTTTGCGGCGCTCGACCAGGAGGAAGCGCGGCTGATGCTGGCGGACAAGCCGGTCGGGTTCATCTTCGGTGTCGGCCCCGCGACGCAGGAACGGCTGGTGCAGCGCGGCTTTCGCGTCATCGCCGACCTGCAGAAGGCCGACGAGATCGAGATGATGCGGCAGTTTCCGACCGATGGCCGGAGGCTGTGGCGCCTCGCCCGCGGCATCGACGACCGCCATGTCGAGCCCGATCGCGGCGCCAAGACGATCTCGAGCGAGACCACGTTTGAGAAAGACATCCGCGATTTCGCGACTCTCGAGAAGATTCTATGGCGTCTCTGCGAGAAGACGTCGTCGCGGCTGAAGAGCGGCGAGCTCGCCGGCACCACCGTCACGCTGAAGCTGAAGACCGCCGACTTCCGCCAGCGAACCCGCTCGCAATCGATCACAGCGCCGACGCAGCTTGCCGCAAAGATCTTTGCGATCTGCCGCGAGATGCTGGCCAAGGAGATCGACGGCACCGCCTTTCGCCTGATGGGCGCCGGCGTCAGCGCGCTGCGCGAGGGCTCACCCGCCGACGACACCGACATGCTCGACCGCCGCGCCGCGCATGCCGAGCGCGCGGTGGACAGTCTGCGCAAGAAGTTCGGCAAGGGCGCGGTGATCCGCGGCATTGCCTATGACGGGCCGGAGGCGAGTGAGGAGGAGTGACCCGGCTCGTTGTGTGCCGGACTGTTGGCGGCCCTCTCAGGTGTCGTCCTGGCGAAAGCCAGGACCCATAACCACCGAACGTGGTTTGACGAAGACTCGCAGTTGACAGCGGAGCGTTACGACTTCTCCCTGGGGTAATGGGTCCTGGCTTACGCCAGGACGACGCGGAGAGACCATGACCGGCGAACGCGATCTCGATGCGCTGCTAAAGTACATGAAACCCGAGCTGCAGCCGGGCATTTTTGCATTTTGCACGATCCCGCCCGGCGCGCCCGCTCCCGCGGCCCTCACCTCGCTGCTGATGTTCCGCGAGCAGGAAGGTACCACGCTCGTGATCCCGCGCGAGGACGCCGACGCGGCAGGACTACGCTACGCGTTCGCCTCGCGCCTGATCACGCTCACGGTGCATTCCTCGCTGGACGCCGTCGGATTTCTCGCTGCGGTCACGGCCCGGCTCGCGAACGCCGGCATCAGCGTGAATGCGGTGTCGGCGTTCTACCACGACCACCTGTTCGTGCCCGCGGACAGGGCTGACGAAGCGATGGCCGTGCTGCGAGAGATGTCGGCGTAGCGTCGCCTCAATCCGCGACCGCCACCGCCTCGATCTCGATCAGCCATTCCGGCGCCGCCAGCGCGGTGACGCCGACGAGCGTGCTGGCCGGCGGCTCCATGCCCTGGAAGAAAGCCGAGCGGGCCTTGCCGATGATGGGCCGCAGCTCCGGCTTGTAGCCGACGACGTAGGTGGTGATCTTGACGATGTTGGAATAGCTGGCGCCGGCCGCCTTCAGCGCCAGGCCGAGGTTCTGCATCACCTGCGTGGTCTGCGCGGCGATATCGCCCTCACCGACGATGCGCCCTTCCTCATCGGTCGACACCTGGCCGGAGATGTAGATCGTGCGCGCGCCGGACGCCGTGACGACGTGCGAGTAAGCGGGATTGTGGTGCAGACCGCTGGGACGGAGATGGTCGAGCTTCGGCATGATGGCCTCCCCTTAGGTTTATGGTTGGGAGGGAGCGTAGCGGGGCGCGGGCCCCGATACCAGCCGTCATTGCGCGGAGCACTTGCGACGAAGCAATGACGGCTTCGCCGTCAGTTACAGGGCTGGCTGTCCTTGACGCTGTCCTTGGCGTCGAACTTGCCCATGGCGCCGGAGATCATGAAATCGTTGTAGTCGAGCACGAGCGCGCGGGAGACGCCGTTCTCGTAGAGCTCGAACGACATGGCGTAGACCGGGGTCTGCTCGCCTTCCTTCTGCTGCGCCTCGCGATCGAAATAGCTGACCGTGACCGGCCAGCGCGTCAGCGCCTTCATGTGCTCGTCGCTGGTGGCGGGATCGGGCGACACCGCCGTGCGATCGCCGGGGATCGGCTGGCCGATGACGGTCAGCGTGTTGTAGACCTTCTCGCCATTGTCGGAGCCGTCATAGACCGACAGGTCCAACAGCGCCTTGCCTTCCTTGGCAGCGGCAATGATGCGCTGGATCTGCTCGGTCGGAAACACGGTGCTGCCGTCGAGCCTGAAGCTCTTCGGCTCCGGCAGCTTCAGCTTGACGTTGATGTGGTCGCCGTCGCGTTCGGCCGATCCGTCGACCTTGCTGGATTCGACGTCGTTCATCCGCGTCTCGATCTTGAAGCGGTAGCTCTTCCCGGTGGCATCCTCCCAGGAATTGGAGCGGAGGTCGCTGAGCGTGACCTTGCCCTCGCCGCTGTCGAGCTCGGAGACCTGGCGGAATTCCGACGTGTAGCCTTCGCAGCTGCTGCCGGCGAATTTGTAGAGGATGCGGCCCCGCGCGCTGTTGACCGAGTTGGTGCGCGACTTGACGAGGCTGAGGTCATACAGGGCCTGGTGCGGCAGGAACGGCCCGCTCGCCGCAACGGCCACGCCGTCCGCCCCGAAAGCAACCGCCGCGAGCGCCATCACACCGAGCGAAGTCCGGAAAAGGTGCACCATGTCTGTCCTTTGGGAGCCGAGATTCGACACTTTAATGACCGTTCCATTGCGTCGCAACTGCGGCTGTTTCACGGAAAGTTGCGCCCTGCCGTTGAACCCTGCGCGGGCGGACGAGGACACCGATCCGGACGCGTCCCGCCTTGCTTGCAAGTGACCGCGCAATGGGCGAAACAGGCGCGCCCCGGGCAACCCCGGGGACGTATTCCAGACATCGAGGACGGGGTAAGCCATGGCAGGCACGGTCGAGCAGAAACTTGCGGAACAGGGCATCAAGCTGCACGAGGCCCCCACTCCCGTGGCCAATTACGTGCCGTTCGTGCGCACCGGTAACCTGCTCTTCGTCTCCGGCCAGGTCTGCTTTGCCCCCGACGGCAAGCTGATCGCCAAGGGCAAGCTGGGCGCCGGCGTCTCGATCGAGGACGGTGCTGCGGCCGCGCGCGGCTGCGCCGTCAATCTGCTCGCCCAGGTCAAGGCGGCACTCGGCGACCTCGACAAGGTCGTACGCGTGGTGCGCCTCGGCGCCTTCATCAACTCGGCGCCCGACTTCGTTGATGGACCGAAAGTGCTGAACGGCGCATCCGACCTGATGGTCGCGGCCTTCGGTGACAAGGGCCGTCACGCCCGCACCACGGTCGGCGTCGCGTCGCTGCCCGCGGATGCCGCCGTCGAGGTCGAAGGCATTTTCGAGGTCGCCTGAACGTGCGCGCTCCGGATTGGCTGACGGCGCGGCCGGTCGCGCATCGCGGCCTGCATGACATCTCACGTGGCGTTGTCGAGAACATGCCGGGCGCGGTGCAGGCCGCGGTCGCGGGCAATTTCGCGATCGAGGTCGATATCCAGCTCTCGGCCGATGGCGAGGCGATGGTGCATCACGACCACGCGCTCGGCCGTCTCACCGAGGAGACCGGCGAGCTGGTCGCAAGGACCGCGGCGGAGCTGAAGGCCGTCACCTTCAAGGACACGTCCGAGCGGATGATGACGCTGACCGACCTCTGCGACATGGTCGCAGGCCGGGTGCCGCTGGTGATCGAGGTGAAGAGCCATTTCGACGGTGACCGCAAGCTGGTGAAGCGGATGGCTGCGGTGCTGGCCTCCTATCAGGGACGCGCGGTCGGCATGTCCTTCGATCCCGATCAGGTGCTGGCATTGCGTGAGCTCCTGCCCTCCCGGCCGCGCGGCATCGTTGCGCAGCGGAGCTACGAGGACGAGTATTGGGCGAAGCTGACGCAAGCGCAGCGCGACAGCATGCTGTATTTGCGCCACGGCTTTCAGACCCAGCCGCATTTCGTCGCCTTCAAGGTCGACCATCTGCCGGCCCCCGCGCCCTGGATCGCGCGCAACGTCTTCGACTGCGCGCTGCTGGGCTGGACGGTGCGGACAAGCGAGCAGCGCGCGCGCGTGGCGCAGTATGCCGACCAGATGATTTTTGAGGGGTTTATGCCGTAGGACCCGGTGTCGTCCTGGCGAAAGCCAGAACCCATAGCCACCGAATTCAGTTGGCGCCAAACCTAGTGGCTGGCGGCGCGGCACTACAACCTCTCCTTGGGGTAATG
>JAEWBW010000611.1 GCA_023390955.1 Pseudomonadota bacterium | reverse complement strand
GATCTCTTTGACGTCATCAAGTGGATCGGCTGGGACCGGCTGCTGTTCGCCACCGACTATCCGCATTGGGATTATGACGAACCCTCGCGTGTGCTGCCGCCGGGCGTGAGCGACGAGAACCGCGCGGCGTTCTATCTCGGCAATGCCAAGAAGCTGTACGGGATCACTTGATGGCGCGGCATGTCGTTGCTGCGGTAAACGAGTTGCCGCCGGGTACGCGAAAATTTCTGGAGATCGAGGGACGGCCGATCGCAGTCTTCAACATCAAGGGCGAGTTCTTCGGCCTGATGAACCGCTGCCCGCACCAGGGCGCCGCGCTGTGCGAGGGGCCGCTGATCGGCCTCGCGCAATCCGACGATCCCGGCGAGATCAAATACACAAAGCTCGGCGAGATCATCCGCTGTCCCTGGCACGGCTGGGAGTTCGACATCCGCACCGGCCAGTCCTACTGCGATCCGCGCCGCTTCCGGGTGAAAGCGTATCCGGCCCATGTCGAGCCCGGCGCGAGTGTCGTGAAGGGCCCATACGTGGCCGAGACCATTCCGGTGAAGGTCGAGAGCGACTACGTGGTGGTCGAGCTGTAGTCGCGCTGACTCTCGCTCCTCACGCCTTGTGCTGCGCCGCCGCCACCACCCACTCGCGGAACGCAGTGAGCTTTGGCGGCTCGCGGGCTCCGCGCGGCGCGACCAAATAGAAGCCGGCATCGGCCGGAAGTGCGATGCGGAACGGCACGACCAGGCGACCCTTGCCGATGTCGTCCTGCACGTAGGAGGTGCGCCCCATCGCAACGCCGAAGCCGTCGATCGCCGCCTGGATGGTCATGAAGATCATGTCGAAGGTGATGCCGGGCGGTTTTGAAAAATCGGTCGGCAGGCCCGCGGCCGTCAGCCAAAGTCGCCAGTCGTCGCTGTTGGTGTTGGAGGTGTGCAGCAGCACGTGATCCCTGAGGTCCTCGGGCGCGCGCAGCGGCTTGTCGCCGCGCAGCAGCGACGGGCTGCACACCGGAAACAGCTCGTCCGCCATCAGCCAGTCGGCGCGCACGCCCGGCCACTGGCCGCGGCCATAGCGGATTCCGGCATCGACATTGTCGCGCTGGAAGTCGACCAGGTTGGTCGAGGTGGTGATACGCACGTCGATGCCGGGATGCTGCTCCTGGAAATCGCTCAGCCGCGGCAGCAGCCATTTTGCGGCGAGCGAGGCCAGCGTCGACACCGTCAGCACCTTGTCGTCGTCCTTGCGCAGCAGCCGGTCGGTCGCAAGCCGGAGATCGTTGAAGGCCGCGCGCACGCCCGGCAGATACTCCCGCGCCTCCGGCGTCAGCGTCAGTGCCCGGTTCTGGCGCACGAACAGGCGGATGCCGAGCTCTTCCTCGAGCCGGCGGATCTGATGGCTGATCGCGGTCTGGGTCACGTTCAGCTCGCTCGCCGCCAGCGTGAAGCTGAGATGGCGTGCGGCGGCCTCGAAAGCCCGCAATCCGTTGAGGGAGGGCAATCTGGCAGTCATCTGGCAGCAGGATACATGAGTTTATTTCATGCGAAAGAGTACAAATTGTCGTTTGTCGCAGCGCGGTAGGAAGCAGATATTAGCGGCCAGATTAGCTCAAGGAGCTGAAAATGTCGATCTTGACCCACAATTCGATGACAAATCATCATGCACCGGGCCTCATTTCCCAAATTGGGGAGACCCTCCACGTCTGGCACGAGCGCTACCGGACCCGCCGCGAGCTGGCGCAATGGTCCAGCCGCGACCTCCAGGACATCGGCCTCTCCTGGTCCGACATCGCAGTCGAAGCTGAAAAGCCTTTCTGGCGGGCCTGATGGCAGCCAGTGCCGGCGCCGCCTCCGATGAGGGGCGCCGGCGGTCTTTTTCCCCGCGGAGCGTGCCATGAGCAGTCTTCGTCTCGATGACCTCAAGCAATATTCGGATGTACTGCGTACGCGACACGGCGAGGCGCTCACCTTGCGCTTCGTCGAGCCGCGCGACACCGAAGAGCTGCAGCATTATTTCCGTTCGCTGACGACCCGCTCGCGCTACAATCGCTTCTTCGGCGCGATCAGCGAATTGCCGCAGGGCCTGCTGCACGACTTCACCCATGTCGGCGAGCAGGAGTGTTTCAGCGTGATCGCGACCATGATGGTCGACGGCTTCGAGACCATCGTCGGCGAAGTCCGCTACGCCTTTCATGCTGAGACCTCGCGTGTCGAATTCGGCATGTCGGTCGATGACCGCTGGCAGGGCCACGGCATCGGCACGGCGCTGCTGAAGAATCTCGAATGCCGCGCGGCCGCGTTCGGCGCCGAGCATCTCTATGGCGACACGCTGCGCTCCAACGACACCATGATCTCGCTGGCCCGCAAATCCGGCTTCGGCTTCGTCAACCATCCCGATGACTGGAAGCTGGTGCGCTTCGACAAGGAGATCGCGGTGGCGCCGAAAGATATCCCCTGCGCCAGCTGGCGTCTCGCTGCCCTTTCCCGTCAGGCTTTAAGCCCCTCAGCCACGGCCTGACATGACTACGTGCCCGGCCCTGGAGCTGGGCATTTTTTTGCGCTGTTCCTTCTGTCGTCATTCCGGGGCGATGCGAAGCATCGAACCCGGAATCCATCGGGCGACGGTACATGCGGTGAAATGGATTCCGGGCTCGCGCTACGCGCGCCCCGGAATGACGGCCCCTACGTCCCCGTGAACACCGGCTTGCGCTTGTCGATGAAGGCCTGCACGGCCTCCTTGTGATCGGCGGTCGTGGTCAGGCGAACCAATCGTCCGGCCTCGTGGTCGCGGGCGGTCTCGAAGTCGAATTGCAGGGCTTCGTCGAGATTGTCTTTCATGTAGCGCAGCGCCAGCCGCGGACCTTCCGCGAGCGACTTTGCCAGTGCGAATGCCTCAGTCTGCAGTTTGTCATCCGGCACCACGCGGTTGACGAGGCCGATCGTCTCGCACCTGACCGCATCGACCTTGTCGCCGGTGAACATCAATTCGCGTGCTCGCGACGTGCCGACCAGCCGCGTCAAAAGCCAGGCGATGCCGTAATCGCCGCTGAGCGCGACGCGGGCATAGCCGGTGGACACGAATGCCGATTGCGCGGCAATGCGGATGTCGCAGGCCATCGCCAGCGCGAGGCCCGCGCCGACCGCGGGGCCGGGCAGGGCGGCAATGGTCGGCTTGCGAACCGAGACCAGCGCACCCGTGAGCAGACGCTGCCGCTCCTGCAGGTCGGCGACCCTGTCGTCGAACGACATCTCCAGCTTGGCCTTGTCGCGATGCGCGCCCATCCCCTTGACGTTGCCGCCGGCGCAGAACGCGGTTCCGGCGCCCGTCAACAGCAGCGCGCCGACGTTTTGGTCCTCGCCGCAGGTGCGGATCATCGTGCGCAGCGCCGGCGTGAGGTTGTCGGACAGCGAATTGCGTGCCTCCGGCCGGTTCAGCGTGATGATCGCGACGCGGTCGCGGATGACGCAGAGGAGCTCGTTGGTGCCGGTGTCGATGGTGGTTTCGGTTGTCATTATTCCTCCTCTGTCGTCATTGCGAGCGAAGCGAAGCAATCTAGGAATACTTCTGCGGATACAGTCTGGATTGCTTCGTCGCTTCGCTCCTCGCAATGACGGTTGTTATGACGGTCGTGCCTTCAAAACTTCTCCACCCAGGGCCGCAGCTCCAGCTCCCAGCTCCAGGCGCTGCGCGGCTGCTGCAGCACGCTCCAATAGCTTTCCGCGATCGCATCGGGATCAAGCATTGAATCCGGCTTGTCAGCCGGCTCCGTGCGCGCGGCGCTGCGGATGCCGCCGTCGATGACGAAATGCGCGACATGGATGCCCTGCGGTGACAGTTCGCGCGCCATGCTTTGCGCAAGCCCGCGCAGCGCGAACTTGCCCATCGCGAACGGCGCGGATTGCGCATAGCCCTTCACGCTCGCGGATGCGCCGGTGAACAGGATCGCACCGTGCTTGTTCGGCAGCATGCGCTTGGCCGCCTCCTGTCCGACCAGGAAGCCGCCATAAGCGCTCACTGCAATTGCCTGCGCCACATCCGATGGCACCAGCTCGACGAACGGGCCGCGGGTGCGCCCGCTGGCGTTGTAGACGACGATATCCGGCGTGCCGATCTCGCGCTCGACCAGGCCGAACAGGCGCTCGACTTCCTCGGGCTCCGTGGCGTTGCAGGCAAAGGCCTTTGCGCCGGTCGCGGTGCAGATCGCGCCGAGCTTTTCGATCTTGCGTGCGGCAAGCGCGACGCGAATACCCTGGGCGGCGAACAGCCGCGCCAGCGAGGCGCTCAAGCCTTCACCGGCGCCGACGATCAGCGCGATCTTGTATTTGGGATGGTCCATGCTGTGTTCCTTGGGGGATGGGGAACAGCGGATCTATGCACGCCTGGTGCGATCGGCCAGCCGGGGTCAATCACAATTCCGCAGAGCGAGCAGATCCTCCGCCCCGATCATGCCTCCCTGACAATTTGCGCCTTTAACGGCCGTCTCGGCTGGAGCATGATCCACATCATGCCAAGCGGCAAGCGCGAATGCGTTGCCATGCGGATGTCACGGGACGGAAGCCAGGAAGCTATCAAGAGGTCATCATGCAACAGCCCCTCCGATCGCAGGCAGTGCCTGCGGACCAGCCGGGCCTGCTCGCGCCCGACACCACGGGCATGAATTTCTACCGCGCCGATCCCGCGCTGACGGACTTGCTGCGCATCCATCTGCCGGAGACGCTGTTCCGTCACATCGAGCCGCATCTGGATCGCCTCGGCGAGCTCGCCGGCGGCCGCCTCGACGAATGCGCGCGGCTGGCTGATCGCCATACGCCGATGCTGCACCAGCGCGACAAGTTCGGCCGCGACACGCAGTGGATCGAATATCACCCGGCCTATCGCGAGCTCGAGAACGCCGCCTTCGGCGAGTTCGGCATTCATGCGCTCTCGATCCGTAAGGGCATCATGGGCTGGCCGGACAAATATCCGGTCACCGCAAAGCACGCCTTTACGTTCCTGTTCAACCAGACCGAATTCGGCATGGGCTGTCCGATCAACGTCACCGATGGCTGCGCGAAGCTGCTGGCGAATTTCGGCAGCGATGCGCTGAAGGCGAAATATCTGGACGGCCTGACCTCGACTGACATGAGCAAGCTGACGCAGGGCGGCCAGTTCATGACCGAGAAGGAAGGCGGTTCCGACGTCGGCACGCTGACCACGCGCGCGGTGCAGGAAGGCGACCATTGGCGCCTCTACGGCGAGAAATGGTTCTGCTCGAATGCCGACGCCAAGGTTGTCATGCTGCTGGCGCGGCCTGAAGGCGCCGGCCCCGGCACGCGCGGCGTCGGCCTGTTCCTGATGCCGCGCTTCCTCGACGACGGCTCGCAGAACCATTACCGGATCGTGCGCCTCAAGGACAAGCTCGGCACCCGCTCGATGGCCTCGGGCGAGATCAAGCTCGAAGGCGCGATTGCATACGCGGTCGGCAAGCTCGATCGCGGCTTCGTGCAGATGGCGGAGATGGTGAACTCGTCGCGGCTGTCGAACGGCGTGAAGTCCACAGCGCTGATGCGCCGCGCCTATCACGACGCGATGACGGTCGCGACCAACCGCGTGGTGTTCGGCAAGCGCATCATCGATCTGCCGCTCGGGCGGCGCCAGATGTTGAAGATCATGCTGCCGGTCGAGCAGGCGCTGTCGATGAGTTTTCTCACCGCCGATGCGCTCGACCGCGCGGAAGCCGGCAGCCAGGACGCCGCGGCGCTGCTGCGTATCCTCACCCCCACGCTGAAATTTCGGGCCACCCGCGATGCCCGAAAGGTCTGCGGCGATGCGCTCGAGATGCGCGGCGGCATCGGCTATATCGAGGAATTCGCCACGCCGCGCCTGCTGCGTGATGCGCATCTCGGCTCGGTCTGGGAAGGCACCGGCAACATCGTCGCCATCGATGCTCTCAGACGCGCGGTTGGCCGCCACGGCGCGGAGTCCGCGCTCGCGGCTGATCTGCATGCGCGTCTCGCCGACAGCCCGTCGGTGCCGCAGGCGTGGTGCGACCGCCTGCGCGGGCTCACCGATCGCGCGATCGGCTTTGCGCGCGAGGTTGCGGCAAAAGATGACA
>JAEWBW010000287.1 GCA_023390955.1 Pseudomonadota bacterium | reverse complement strand
CGAACCACATTGCGCATTCTGACGGGATTCATTCGGTGCCGTTCACTTCCAGAGCGATGCACATCATACAGCAAGACGCCGAGCAATCATCGCCGCAAAGCTTAAAAGCCTTCTAGACTAGTGGTTTTCAAGCAAGCACGCCGCGCTTGCTAGAACGATTTTAATTTGTGGCGCAAACATATCTCGTGTTCGCGCAAAGGTCTTTTCTATAGAAGTCGATCGAGCCCTCGTCATAACAGAAGGCCATGGGTGCCGGGTTTCTGTTTTTCGGGGGCAAGCAATGAGAACGCGATCAATCGCGGGTTGGACGGGGATGTTTTCCATTTTGTGCGGTGGTGCGGTCGGCGGCCTTGCCATGCCGAAGGACGCGCGCGCGCAGCAGGCGGCGCCGTCCAGCCTGCCGCCGGTCACCGTGGATGCGCCGCGGACGACGCCTCGCGCGGTCCGCCGTGCTGAGCAATCGCGGAGTGCCGCCCGTGCGGTCCCGGCCGCGCGCCGGCAGACCCAGACGCAAGCGCCGGCAGCAGCTGTCGAGACCGCGACGGGTCCCGTTCAGGGCTACGTGGCGACGCGCAGCGCGACCGGAACCAAGACGGATACGCCGCTGATCGAAACGCCGGCGTCGGTGTCGGTGGTCGGGCGCGAGCAGATGAGCGACCAGGGTGCGCAGAGCGTCTCGCAGGCGCTGCGCTATACGCCCGGCGTGTTCGTCGACCTGCGTCCGGCGACGCGTTATGACATCGTTCCGACCCGCGGCTTCGGCAACAATAACGGTCCGCTGCAGTCGTTCGTGTCCTTCCAGGACGGATTGCGTTTGCAGCGTGGCATCTCGTTCGCCGTGCCGACCGTCGATCCCTATGGCCTCGAGCGGATCGAGGTGCTGCGCGGCCCGGCGTCCATCCTGTACGGACAATCGAGCCTCGGCGGCATCGTCAATCTCGTGAGCAAGAAGCCGCTGGAGACGCCGTTTCACGAGGTCGAGATCAGCGGCGGCTCGTATGGCCGGATCCAGGGCGCATTCGATATCGGCGGCCCCGTCGACAAGAAGGGCGAGTGGCTCTATCGCCTGACCGGCCTTGGCCGCAACTCGGGGACGCAGGTCGACTATACCGAGGATCAGCGCGTCTTCATCTCGCCTGCGCTGACTTGGCGGCCCACGGCCAACACCAACATCACGTTCCTGGCCAACTACACCTACGATCCCAACAATTGGTACACGACGTTCCTGCCGGCGCGCGGCACGCTGCTGACGAATCCGGCCGGGCAGATCCCGACGAATTTCAATGTCGGTGATCCCGGCTATGAGCGCTTCGCGCGCAAGCAGGGATCGGTCGGTTATCAGTTCGAGCACCGGTTCAATGACGTGCTCACGGTTCGCCAGAACCTGCGCTTCATGGATTTGAACACCGATTTTCAGGGCATCTCGCCATCGGGTTATCTCGGCAACAATCCGGCGACCGCGACGCTCACGCGGCAGCGTTCCAAATCCGTCGAGAAGGTCGATACGCTGGCTGTCGACAACCAGCTCCAGGCCAAATTCCTCACTGGCGATCTCAGCCACACCGCGCTGTTCGGCGTCGACTACCAATATGCCGACGGCCGCCGCATGCTCGGCGCATCGGCCGCCGGCACGCCCAACATCAACTACCTCAATCCGGTGTACTACCTGCCGATGACGGTGCCGGCCTTCCAGACCGATGCCTGGCAGACCAACAACCAGACCGGCGTGTATGCGCAGGATCAGGTCAAGATCGGCGATCTCGTGCTGCTCGGGAGCGTCCGGCATGACGTTGCGAGCTTCGATTACAACCAGACGACGCTTGCCAGCAACGCCAAACTCAACGTCAACCAGACCGACGGGGCGACCACCTACCGTGCCGGCGCGCTCTATCACTTCGCCAATGGCATCGCGCCCTACTTCAGCTATTCGACCTCGTTCGAGCCGCTGACAGGCACCGTGCTCGATTTCTTCAAGAACCCGTTCAAGCCGACCACGGGCGAGCAGTTCGAGGGCGGCGTCAAGTTCGAATCGCTGAACAAGCGCGCCATGGTCACCGTCGCAGCCTATGATCTCCGCCAGGAGAACGTGCAGACACCGGATCCGGACGCCACCCATGTCGGCTGTTCGGCTGCCGGCGTTCGCTGCAGCATCCAGACCGGCGAGGTCCACACCCGGGGCGTCGAGGTGGAGGCGCGCGCGAATCTCGATTTCGGCCTCGATATCATCGGCGCCTACACCTACCAGGACATGACGATCACGAAGACCAACACCGCCGTCGAGCTCGGCAAGCGCCCGGTGCAGGTGCCGGACCAGATGGCCTCGCTGTGGGGACTCTATCACTTCAAGCATGTCTCGCCGAATTCCAGCTTCGGTGGCGTCAGCCTCGGCGGCGGCGTGCGTTATGTCGGCTCCAGCTTCGGCGACAACATCAACACCCTCGTCGTCCCCGCCGTCACGCTGTTCGACGCGGCGCTGCAATACGACTTCGAGTACCTGTCCCGGGATCTGCGCGGCCTGCGCTTCTCGCTCAATGTCAGCAACCTCTTCGACAAGGTCTATGTCGCCTCCTGCGGCGCCGGCACGGCGTTCGACTCCGGCTGCTATTACGGCCTGCGGCGCACCGTCCTTGCCTCGTTGCGGTACCGGTGGTGATGAGCTTGGCTGCCGCGACCATATCGGACGGGCGCCCGCATGATGGGCGCTCGCGTGCGCCTTACGGTCTGGCAGGGACTGAGCGTCTTGCCGTGCGGTCGCCGTCCGGGCGGCGCTATGAGCTGTTCATCGCCCATCCGGTCGGCGAGCCGCCATCGCCGGCGGGCTATCCGGTTCTCTATCTGCTCGACGGCAACGCCGTGTTCGGCACCGCGGCCGAGATCGTGGGATTGCGATCGCGGCGCACGGAAGCATCGGGCATCGTCCCGTCGGTCGTGGTCGCGATCGGTTATCCGACCGACGCGCCGTTCGATCTCGATCGCCGCACCCATGACTACA
Source organism: Pseudomonadota bacterium (assembly GCA_023390955.1). Taxonomy (GTDB): domain Bacteria; phylum Pseudomonadota; class Alphaproteobacteria; order Rhizobiales; family Xanthobacteraceae; genus Bradyrhizobium. The sequence goes on along the minus strand of JAEWBW010000287.1, from coordinate 2,891 downwards.
CGCCGCCCGCCGATGTCGCGCAATTGCCGCCGCGACCGGACGGCGCGGCCTGGCCGGCTATCGGCGGCGCGGACGAGTTTCTCGATTTTCTGATCAGTACGGTACGCCCGGCGATCCAGCGGATGTTTCCGGTCGATCTACAGAGGCAGGCGTTGTTCGGGCATTCCTTCGGCGGCTTGTTCGCGCTGCACGCCTTGTTCACGCAGACACAGGCCTTCACGCATTACATCGCCGCTAGCCCGTCGATCTGGTGGTACCGCAGCGCGCTGAGGGATTATGAGGCGGAGTTCTGCCGCCGCGTGCAGGCAGCGAAGGTGGATGCGCGGCTGCTGGTGACAATCGGCGATCGGGAGCAGGACCTGACCCGCGCAGAGACTGCGACACCCGGCGCCGCCATCCGGGCCGAGTGGAAGGCGCGCAATCGCATGGTCGACAATGCCCATGAGCTGGCGCTGCGCATGAGGCAGTTGCGCTCATGTGGTCTGCAGACGAGTTTTGTGGCCTTCGAAGGCGAGGACCACACCTCGGTGATCCCCGCCTCGATCGCGCGCGCCGTCAGCTTTGCCCTGGGCGTGCAGCCGTGAATCTCCGGCGACACATCATGCGACTGGCGAGCCTGGTACTGCTTGTCCTCGCCGGCCTCGTGCCGTGCCGGGCGGCGGATACCGTTACGGTCAGGGATGTCGCGGGCAGGGACGTGACCCTGCAGCTCCCTGTCAAACGGATCGTGCTCGGCGAAGGCCGCCAATTCATGGCGCTGGCGTTGCTGCATCCGGATCCGGCCTCGCTGCTTGCGGCGTGGCCTGCCGACCTGCAGCGCCAGGACAAGGTGCTCTACGAGCAGTATCGCAGCAGGTTTCCCGCGCTCGATCGCGTTCCCATCGTCGGGCGCGGCAGCGAGGACACGTTCTCGGTGGAGCAGGCGCTCGCCTCCAATCCCGACGTTGCCATTCTCAGCGGCGGATACGGCCCCTCGGCGCGCTCGGGCGAGGTGATCCGCAAGCTCGAAGCCGCCGGCATTCCCGTCGTGTTCATCGACTTCGTCGAGGCGCCGCTCAAGAACACCGTGCCGAGCATTCACCTGCTGGGCCGCCTGCTGGGGCGGGAAGCGCAGGCGGAAGCCTTTGCGCAGTTCTACCAGTCGCGGCTGGACCGGATCCGCACCCGGCTCGCCCAATCGAAGCTGACGATCCCGACGGTGCTGATGCATGCGCATGCCGGCATGAACGATTGCTGCAACGCGCCGGCGCGCGCCACCATCGGCGCCTTCATCGACGTCGCCGGCGGCTACAACATCGCCGTCGATGTGCTCAAGCAGCCGACCGGGCAGCTCAGCTCCGAATACGTCATGAGCCGCAACCCGGACATCTATGTCGGCACGGGCGGCATCCACCTCGATGCCGTCGGTGGCCTCGTCATGGGCCCCGGTGTCGATCCCGCGGTGTCGCGCGAAAGGCTGGCCAAGGTGGTGAGCAACCCGGTCCTTGCCGGGCTGTCCGCGGTTCAGAACGGCCGGGTTCACGGCATCTGGCATCTCTTCAACAACATGCCGCTCAACGTGCTCGCGATCGAAGCGCTGGCGCGCTGGTTTCATCCGTCGGTGTTTGCCGATGTCGATCCCGACGCCAGCCTGCGCGAGGTGAACGAGAAATTTTTGCCGGTGCCACTGAAAGGCACGTTCTGGGTGAGCCTCGATAGCGGCGACGCAAAAGGGCAGAAGCCATGAACGAGCTCACGGCGGCCGCGAGTGCAGCCTTGTCGGGCCATGTCAGGCAGATGCGCCTTCGCATCGCAGCCCTCGTCGTTCTCTTCGTCGCGGCTCTCGCCGCGTTCCAGCTCGATCTCGGCACCGGCTCCTCGTCGCTGACCGGATGGGACGTGCTCACCGGGCTGTTCAATCCGGCCGGCCTGAACAGGTCGACGACTGTCATCATCTGGGAGGTCCGCCTGCCGCAGGCGGCGATGGCTGTCCTGGTCGGCATGGCGCTGTCGGTCGCGGGCGCCGAGTTGCAGACGGTGTTGGCCAACCCGATGGCGAGCCCGTTCACGCTCGGCATCTCGTCGGCCGCCACCTTGGGAGCGGCGCTCGCCATCGTGCTGGGATTGGGACTGCCCGGCGTGCCCAAGACCTGGATCATCTCGACCAACGCCTTCGTCTTCGCCTTTGCCGCAGCGATGCTGCTTGAGCTGCTCGGTAAGCTGCGCGGCCATGACGGACAGACCTATGTGCTGTTCGGCATCGCCCTGTTCTTCACCTTCAACGCGCTCGTCGCCATCATGCAGTTCATCGCCAGCGAGCAGGCGCTGCAGCAACTCGTGTTCTGGACGTTGGGAAGCCTGACCCGCTCGAACCTCTACAACGTCCAGGTCCTGGCGCTGGTGTGCCTGGGGGTGTTCCCCTTGTCGCTGGCGTCGGCCTGGCAATTGACGGCGCTGCGCCTGGGGCAGGATCGGGCGCGCAGCTTTGGCATCGACGTCGGCCGTCTCCGGCTGTTCTCGTTGCTGCGGATCAGCCTGCTCACCGGCGCGGCCGTCTCGTTCGTGGGAACGATCGCATTCATCGGCCTGGTTGGCCCGCATATCGCACGCCTGATGATCGGCGAGGATCACCGCTTCTTCCTTCCGGCCAGCGCGTGCGCCGGCGCTCTGGTGATGTCGCTGGCCTCATGCGCGGCAAAGTCCATCGTTCCCGGCATCATCATGCCGATCGGCCTCGTCACTTCCCTGATCGGCGTTCCCTTCTTCATTGCACTGATCCTGTTTAAGCGGGACCGCGCCTGATGATCGAAGCCGCCGACCTCGCGATCGGAAACATGTCCGCCGGCTATCACCGCCGCCCGGTGATCCGCGAATTGACGCTGCCGCGGATCAGGGGCGGACAGGTCGTCGCC
>JAEWBW010000180.1 GCA_023390955.1 Pseudomonadota bacterium | reverse complement strand
GTCCTGACCTATCCGACCTTCCTGATCCCGTTCTGCACCTGGCTGCTGATGGGCTATTTCCGCACCATTCCCTATGAGCTGGAGGAGTGCGCGCTGATCGACGGTGCGACGCGGCTGCAGATCCTGACCAAGATCACGCTGCCGCTGTCGCTGCCGGGGGTGATCTCGGCCGGTATTTTCGCCTTCACGTTGTCCTGGAACGAGTTCATCTACGCCCTGACCTTCATCTCCTCGTCGGAGAACAAGACCATCCCGGTCGGCGCCATTACCGAGCTCGTCAATGGCGACGTCTACCATTGGGGTGCGCTGATGGCCGCGGCCCTGACCGGCTCGGTCCCCGTCGTGATCCTTTATTCCTTCTTCGTAGAGTACTATGTGTCGGCGATGACCGGCGCCGTGAAGGAATGATCGCGGGGCCGCAATGAAGGGGCGCGCTGAGAGCAGTGCGGCCCGACCAATAAGAAGGAGTAGGGCTCTTGCACATTCTGGTTCTCGGCGCCGCCGGCATGGTCGGCCGCAAATTGTGTGAACGGCTGTTGCGCGACGGCCGGCTCGGCAAGAGCGACATCACCAAGCTGACCATGCATGACGTGGTCGAGCCGAAGAAGCCGGAGAAGGCGGGGTTCCCCGTCGAGACGGTCTCGGGCGATTTCGCCGTGCCGGGTGCTGCCGAAAAGCTGATCGCGGGCCGCCCGGATGTGATCTTCCACCTCGCTGCGATCGTGTCGGGCGAGGCCGAGCTCGATTTCGACAAGGGTTACCGGATCAACCTCGACGGCACGCGGATGCTGCTCGATGCCATCCGCCTGGTCGGCGGCGGCTACAAGCCGCGCGTGGTCTTCACCTCGTCGATCGCGGTGTTCGGCGCGCCGTTCCCCGACGCTATCGGCGACGAGTTCTTCCATACCCCACTGCTCAGCTACGGCACCCAGAAGGCGATCGGCGAATTGCTGCTGGCCGATTATTCACGCCGCGGCTTCCTCGACGGCATCGGCATCCGCCTCCCGACCATCTGCATCCGCCCCGGTGCGCCCAACAAGGCGGCATCCGGCTTCTTCTCCAACATCCTGCGCGAGCCGCTGGCGGGCAAGGAAGCGGTGCTCCCCGTGTCTGAGGACGTCCGCCACTGGCACGCGACGCCGCGCTCCGCCGTCGGTTTCCTCCTGCATGCCGGCACCATGGACCTCGAAAAGGTCGGTCCCCGCCGCAATCTGACCATGCCCGGCTTCTCCGCCACGGTCGGCGAGCAGATCGCCGCACTCAAGCGCGTCGCGGGCGAGAAGGTCGCAGCCCGCATCAAGCGCGTGCCGGATCCCTTCATCGTCGGCATCGTCGGCGGCTGGCCGCGCAATTTCGAGGCGAAGCGGGCGCGCGAGCTCGGTTTCACCACCGAGGAGAGCTCCTTCGATGATATCATTCGCATTCACATCGAGGATGAGCTCGGCGGCAATTTCGTCGCCTGAGAAACTTGCGGCTTGAGCGGGTAGGTTGATGGCGAGCGTTGCTTGCATCGGCGAATGCATGGTCGAGCTCAGGCAGGCCCAGGGTGGCGGGCAGGTGCAGGGCGGCGGCCTGTACTCGCGCGGCTTCGGCGGCGACACGCTCAACACCGCGGTCTATCTGGCCCGCCTCGACGTCAAGGTCGATTATCTCACCGCGCTGGGCGACGACGCCCTGAGCGATGAGATGATCGCGGCCTGGAATGCCGAGGGCGTCGGCACCAGGCGCGTGGTGCGTTTACCCGGCAAGCTGCCCGGCCTCTACATGATCCAGACTGATGCGAAGGGTGAACGCCAGTTCTTCCACTGGCGCGACAGCGCGGCGGCGCGCCGGCTGATGGACCTGCCGGAGACGGACGACGTCCTCAACTTCCTGATGAGCTGCGACATCGTCTATCTCTCCGCCATCACCCTCTCGATCTACGAGCCGGCGGGCCGTGCCCGCCTGTTCGCCGCGATCAAGCGCGCGCGCATCCTCGGCACCCGCTTCGTGTTTGACACCAATTTCCGCGCCCGCGGCTGGCCCGATCGCGACGTCGCCCGCGAGGTCTTCGCCGAAGCCTTCGCAGCCGCCGACATCGTGCTGACCTCGACCGAGGATCTGCTCGCGCTGTACCCTGGCGAGAGCGACGAGCAGTTGATGGCGCGCATCCCGACGCCGGAGTTGGTGTACCGCCTGACCGAGCCGGTCAGCCTGCTTCGCCATCCCGGCGGCACCGCCGAGGTACGGGCCGAGCCGATGACCAAGCCGGTAGTCGACACGACGGCTGCAGGCGACAGCTTTGCCGCGGCCTATATCGCCGCCCGGCTGACAGGCTCCGATCCGGTCGAGGCGGCCGAGGCCGGGCACCGCCTTGCAAGCGTCGTGGTCTGCTATCCCGGCGCCATCATTCCGGGCTATGCCATGCCCTCGAAGAAGCGCTACCGGCCGTCGACCACGCGCCAGGCGACCAAATAAAACGAAGACCCAAGAAGACCGAATGACCATGACTGCGAAACAGGACAAGCTCGTCGCACTGTTCAAGGCTGCGACCGTCATCCCCGTGCTCACCATCGAGCGGCTCGAGGACGCCGTGCCGCTGGCGCGCGCGCTGGTCGCCGGCGGCGTCCGCACGCTGGAGGTGACGCTGCGCACGCCGGTGGCGGTCGAGGCGGCGACGGCGATGATCGCGGAGGTGCCCGAGGCCATCATCGGCATCGGCACCATCCTCAACCCGGCTGATCTTGCGCGGGTCGAAAAGCTCGGCGCCAAGTTCGGCATCAGCCCGGGCGGCACGCCGGATCTGCTCAAGGCTGCCGCCGACAGCGCGTTGCCGTTCGCGCCGGGCATTGCGACTGCGTCCGAGCTGATGACGGCGCTGGCGCACGGTTTTGACCTCGCGAAATTCTTTCCCGCGGAGCAGGCCGGCGGCATTAAGGGCCTGCGCGCGCTCGGCGGCCCGTTCCCGAATGTGCGCTTCTGTCCAACGGGCGGCGTCGGCGAAGCCAATGCCGCGACCTGGCTGGCCGAGCCCAATGTGGTTGCGGTCGGCGGTTCCTGGCTGTGCCCCACGGCGGAGATCAGGGCAGGGAACTGGGCCGGCATAACTGCCATCTGCCAGCGCACCCTCAAGGCCCTCAAAGCCGCGTGAAGTCTTGCCATCCCTGCGCTAAGACTTACCTCAGGGTAGTTCCAGGGAGATAAGATCATGACCGCCAGCATCGTCGGATGGGCGCATACGCCTTTCGGCAAGTTCGACACCGAAACCGTCGAAAGCCTCGTCACGCGCGTCGCCAATGAGGCGATGGCGGATGCCGGCATTTCCGCCTCCGACGTCGACGAGATCGTGCTCGGTCACTTCAACGCCGGTTTCTCGCCGCAGGATTTTACCGCCTCGCTGGTGCTGCAGGCCGACCCGAAGCTGCGCTTCAAGCCGACCACCCGCGTAGAGAATGCCTGCGCCACCGGCTCTGCTGCTGTCCATCAGGGACTCCGCGCGATCCAGGCCGGTGCGGCCAAGAGCGTGCTGGTCGTCGGCGTCGAGCAGATGACGCGCACGCCGGGTCCGGAGATCGGCAAGAACCTGCTCAAGGCGTCCTATCTGCCCGAGGATGGCGACACCGTCGGCGGCTTTGCCGGCGTGTTCGGCAAGATCGCCAGCTCCTACTTCCAGAAATATGGCGACCAGTCCGATGCGCTGGCGCTGATCGCGGCCAAAAACCACAAGAACGGCGTCGCCAATCCTTTCGCCCAGATGCGGAAGGATTTCGGCTTCGAGTTCTGCCGCGCCGAGAGCGAGAAGAATCCTTACGTCGCCGGCCCCCTGAAGCGCACCGATTGCTCGCTGGTGTCGGATGGCGCCGCGGCGCTGGTGCTGGCCGACGCCGAAACCGCCAAGGGGATGAGCAAGTCGATTGGCTTCCGCGCCACCGCGCATGCCCAGGATTTCCTGCCGATGTCCAAGCGCGACATTCTCGAATTCGAGGGCTGCACGGTCGCCTGGCAGCGCGCGCTGGAGAAGGCGGGCGTGGCGCTCACCGATCTCTCCTTCATCGAGACCCATGACTGCTTCACGGTCGCCGAGCTGATCGAGTACGAGGCGATGGGCCTGACGCCGAAGGGGCAGGGCGCCCGCGCCATCAAGGAAGGCTGGACCCTCAAGGACGGCAAGCTGCCGGTCAATCCGTCCGGCGGACTGAAGGCCAAGGGCCATCCGATCGGCGCTACCGGCGTCTCCATGCATGTGATGACGGCGATGCAGCTTGCAGGGCAGGCGCCCGAGGGCATGCAGCTGAAAAACGCAAAACTCGGCGGCATCTTCAACATGGGCGGCGCAGCGGTCGCCAACTACGTCTCCGTGCTCGAGCCGCTGAAGTAAGTTGCGTCGGGTGGGCACTCGCGCAAGGCGCGTGCTCACCCTTCGTTTGCGCTAGATCATGGTGGACCGGCTCCGCGTGGCCCACCCTACCGCTCCTGATTGATTGGCGAGACGCGCATCATGAGCAATGACTACGAAAATTCACTGTCGCTGGAGGCCCTCAACGATCGCATCGCGATCCTCCAGGACAACATAAGGCAGCTGATCGAGCAGGCCGCGGCCGCCTCCGGCGAGCAGAGCGAGTCGCGGATCGCCGACCGCATCAGCCAGCAGAACGATGAGCTCGACCGCCTGCTCAAGGTGCGCGAAACCCGCCAGAAGAAATAAGCGGCTTGGCCAACGCATGCGGCCATACGCCGGCCGCCCTTGCGCGGGCTGCGCCGCTGCCGTTACCTGCTCCGAAATCGCCGGCCACATGAGCCCGCGCAATCGGGAGTAAACGATGGGGCCGCTCGCGGGCATCAAGATCGTCGACATGACCACCGTGCTGATGGGGCCATATGCGACCCAGATGCTCGGCGACTACGGTGCCGACGTCATCAAGGTGGAATCGCTCGAGGGCGACGTCACCCGGCTGATCGGCCCGATGCGTCATGCCGGCATGGGTCCGGTGTTCCTCAACACCAACCGCAGCAAGCGTTCGATCTGCCTCGATCTCAAGAAGCCGGCCGGCCGCGACGCCGTGCTGCGCCTGATCAAGGACGCCGACGTTCTGGTCTACAATGTCCGCCCGCAGGCGATGGCGCGGCTGCAGCTCGGCTATGACGTCGTCTCCGCGATCAACCCGCGCCTCGTCTATGCCGGCGTGTTCGGTTTTGGCCAGGACGGCCCCTATGCTGCGAAGCCCGCCTATGACGATCTGATCCAGGGCGCCACCGCGCTGCCCGCGTTGATGGCGCAGACCGGCGACGGCGTGCCGCGCTACGTGCCAAACGCGCTGGTCGACCGTATCGTCGGCCTCACCGCGGTCGGCGCGATCTGCGCCAGCCTCGTGCACCGCGACCGCACCGGCCGCGGCCAGCGCGTCGACATCCCGATGTTCGAGACCATGGCCGGCTTCGTCATGGGCGACCACATGGGCGGGCTCACCTTCGAGCCGCCGCTCGACAAGGGCGGCTATGCCCGCCATCTGTCGCGCGACCGCAGGCCGTACAAGACCTCGGACGGCTATCTCAGCGTCATCGTCTACAACGACAAGCAGTGGAACAGCTTCTTCGAGGCGACCGGCCGCGGCGATCTGCGCGCGGATCCAAGGTTCGCGAACTTTGCGGGACGCGCCGCCAATATCGACGTCGTCTATGCCGAGCTCGCCCGCATCTTCGAGACGCGGACCACGGCCGAGTGGATCGAGCTGCTCACCAAGGCCGATGTGCCCGTGATGCCGATGCACGATCTCGCATCGATGCTGCACGACGAGCATCTTGAGGCGACGAATTTCTTCCCGGTCGTGACCCATCCGACCGAGGGGCCGATTCGCAGCATGAAGGTGACGGCGAACTGGTCCGACACCGAGGCCGAGCCGGCGCGCCTCGCGCCGCGGCTCAACGAGCACGGCGCGGAGATCCTTCGGGAGATCGGCTATTCCGCGGACGAGATCGCCGCCCTGGTCCGCGACGGTGTCACGCGTTCGCCGCCGGAATAGGAGAGAGCCATGAGCTTCATCACCGGCGTCGGCCTCACGCCCTATGGCAAGCACGAAGGCTCGTCCTCGCTCGACCTGATGAGCCGTGCCGCGCAATCAGCCCTCGACGATGCCGGGTTGAAGCGCTCCGAGATCGACGGCATCCTGTGCGGCTACTCCACGGTCTCGCCGCACATCATGCTGGCGACGGTGTTCGCCGAGCATTTTGGCATCCGCCCTGCTTACGCCCACGCGGTGCAGGTCGGTGGCGCCACGGGCCTCGCCATGACCATGCTGGCCCATCACCTCGTCGAAGCCGGCGTGGCGCGCAACGTGCTGGTTGTTGCCGGCGAGAACCGTCTCACCGGGCAGAGCCGCGATGCCTCGATCCAGGCGCTGGCGCAGGTCGGCCATCCCGACTACGAGGTGCCGCTCGGTCCGACCATTCCCGCCTATTACGGCCTCGTCGCC
>JAEWBW010000142.1 GCA_023390955.1 Pseudomonadota bacterium | reverse complement strand
CCGCGCGACCCCAGCGGTCCGATCTCGACCATGCTGGACTGGATGCCGTGGAACCACACCATGGGCGGTAACGCCGCGTTCCATCCGATCCTGGTCGACGGCGGCACGCTCTATATCGACGACGGTCGGCCGATGCCCGGCCAGTTCGAGGAGACGCTGAAGAACCTGCGCGACATCTCGCCGACCTATTATGCCAACGTGCCCGCCGGCTACGCCGCGCTCGCGGCTGCGATGGAAAAGGACGACGCGCTGTGCCGCTCGTTCTTCAAGAACCTGTCGATCATGGCCTATGGCGGCGCGCGGCTGCCCGACGATCTTTACGACCGCATGCAGGCCCTCGCCGTGAAGACCACTGGCGAGCGCATCGTGTTCTACACTGGCTGGGGATCGACCGAGACCGCGCCGCCCTCGACCGGCACTTATTGGGACACCGAGCGCGTCGGCTTGATCGGCCTGCCGTTCCCCGGCGTTGAATTGAAGATGGTACCGTGCGGCTCGAAATACGAACTGCGCTTGCGCGGCATCAACGTCACGCCCGGCTATTTCGGCCAGCCTGACCTCACCAGGAAGATGTTCGATGAGGAGGGCTATTACTGCATCGGTGATGCCGGCATCTTCGTCGACGAGAAAGATCCGGTGCAAGGCATCATCTTCGCCGGCCGCGTCGTCGAAGATTTCAAGCTCACCACCGGCACTTTCGTTCACGTCGGCTCGCTGCGCACCGATACGATCGCGGCCGCGACGCCGGTCGTGCACGACGCGCTGGTGGCTGGACAGGATCGCGCCTTCATCGGACTGCTCGCCTGGCCGAACCTGCACGCCTGCCGCCAGCTCGCCGGCAATCCCGAGTTGAGCTTCGAGGACGCTGTGAAGCATCCCGAGGTGATCGCCTGCTTCCGGCGCGGGCTCGAAGCGCACAACAAGGAATGCGAAGGCGCCAGCAGCCGCATCATCGCACGTGCGATGCTGATGGCAGAGCCGCCTTCGATCGACGGCAACGAACTGACCGACAAGGGCTACATCAACCAGCGCGCTGGCCTCGAGCGCCGCGCCGCTCTGGTGGATCGCCTTTATGCCGACAAGCCCGATCAGGACGTCGTCGTCCTGCGATGAGTGCGAACGAATTCGTCATTCCGCGTTCGCGCTGCGTGCGCCCCGGAATGACGGCATCAATGAATACGAACGAATGAACAGAGGTAAGCCGCGATGAATTTCGATTTCTCTGACGATCAGAAGCAGCTCCGCGACCAGGCCCGCAAATTCCTCGCCGAGAAGTGCTCGCCCAAGGCCGTGCGCGTCGTGCTCGACGGCAAGGCGCCTTACGACAAGGAACTCTGGAAGGGCCTCGCCGAGATGGGCTTCCTCGGCGTTGCGATCCCCGAAGAATTCGGCGGCGCCGGCGCTGGTCATCTCGAGCTCTGTGTGATCGCCGAGGAAATGGGCCGCGCCAATGCGCCGGTGCCGTTCTCCTCGACCGTTTATCTCGCTGCCGAAGCGCTGCTGATCGCGGGCAGCGACGCGCAGAAGAAGAAGTGGCTGCCGGCGATCGCCTCGGGCGATGCGATCGGCACGCTGGCGCTGTTCGAGGGCAAGGGCAATCCGGCGCCGAAGAACATCAAGCTCGCGGCCTCGGGCGGCACGCTCAATGGCGTGAAGAAGCCGGTCGCCGACGGTGCGATCGCCGACTTCGCCGTGGTTGCCGCGCGCACCGGTTCGAGCGGTCGCGACAGCGATATCTCGCTGTTCCTCGTCGACCTCAAGGCCGGCGGCGTCGAGGCGAAGAGCCTGACCAATCTCGATCCGACCCGCGGCCAGGCCGAACTCACCTTCAAGAATTGCAAGGCCGAGCCGCTGGGCGCAGCCGGCGAAGGCTGGAGCATTCTCTCGCAGGTGCTCGACCGCGCCGCCGTGCTCTGCGCCTTCGAGCAGGTCGGCGGCTCCGACCGTGCGCTGGAGATGGGCCGCGACTACGCACTCGACCGCATCGCCTTCGGCCGTCCGATCGGCTCGTTCCAGGCGGTCAAGCACATGCTCGCGGACATGTATGTCTCGGCGACCCTGGCGCGCTCCAACAGCTATTACGGCGCCTGGGCGCTCTCGACCAATTCGGCCGAGTTACCGGAAGCTGCTGCCGCCGCCCGCATCAGCGCGACGCAGGCGTTCCAGCACTGCTCCAAGAACAACATCCAGGTTCACGGCGGCATGGGTTTCACCTGGGAGTTCGACTGCCACATGTATTACCGCCGCGCCAACGCCATGGCGCTCGGGCTCGGCAGCCTGTCCTATTGGGAAGACCAGTTGATCGACCGCATGCGCAAGAAGAACGCGGCGTAAGCGAAGGGCACGATCATGAACTTCGAAGACACTCCGCAGGAAGCGGCATTCCGCGAGACCGCGCGCACCTGGATCGCGGCCAACGCGCCCAAGCAGTATGAAGAGGAGTTGCGCAAATCCTCGCTCGGCCGCACCCAGCTCAAGGATGCCAACATTCTTGAGGTCGCGAAGACCTGGCAGAAGAAGAAGGCCGACGCCGGCTGGGCCTGCCTGCACTGGCCGAAGGAATATGGCGGCCGCGGCTCGAGCCCGATCGAGCGCGTGATCTGGCAACAGGAAGAAGGTCCGTTCGGAAAGCTCTCCGGCATGTTCATCATCGGCCACGGCATGTGCGGGCCGACTATGATGGCGTTCGCGCGCGAGGAGCATAAGCGGACCTATCTGCCGCCGCTGGCGTCCGGCGAAAAGGTCTGGTGTCAGCTGTTCTCCGAGCCCGCCGGCGGCTCCGACGTCGCGGGCCTGCGCACGCGTGCCGAGAAAGATGGCGACGAGTGGGTGATCAACGGCCAGAAGATCTGGACCTCGGGCGCGCATTATTCCGACTACGGCATCCTGCTCACCCGCACCGATCCGACCGTGCCCAAGCACAAGGGCCTCACCATGTTCTTCCTGGACATGA
>JAEWBW010000131.1 GCA_023390955.1 Pseudomonadota bacterium | reverse complement strand
GCTCACGAGCGATCCAAAGCTGGGATGAGTCGCGGCCTCCTGCTCAGTCACCTCCCAGAACCTACGCATCCGGCGGTTCATGAAGCTGGAGTTGAGATCGCGATCGAGCAGCAGGATGCCGTCCTCGACATTCTCGAGCGCATCGCGCAGCAGCTTCAGCTCGTCGGAGTAGCGCACGATGTCGGTGACAGGCGTATAGGTCAGCATGCGGCCACCGTCGGGCAGCGGCGTGCATTGCATGCGAACGACGTCGCCGCCGGAGCGGCGCAGATCGAGCGGCGATGAGTCCCCCGCCTGCACATGGCGCACGCGCTCGGCGACATACGCCTCCAGCTCGGGCTTGTTGACTTCGTAGGCCAGCGTGTCGCGGCCGTGATGCATCAGCGTGACGAAGGACGGGCGGCTGTCGGCGACCTGGTCGGACAACAGCCACATCCGGCGAAACGCGCGGTTGATGAGCTGGGCACGGAGCTGCGCATCCAGCAACACGATGCCGAGCGGGACATGATCGAGTGCGGCGCGCAGCGCCAGCATCTGGACGCGCATCAGCGAGTCGGTTGACCGCGCCAATTCCTCCCCGGCCTTGGGCTCGGCATCGGGCTGCTCGAAGGAAACGCCTGCCTGCCGGTCCGACCGCCACACCACGCGGCAGGTCAGGATGTCACGGCCCGCAAGGCGGAGCTGAAAGTGCTCGGGCACGCCGAGACCGCTCTGCATTTCGAGCGTCGCGCCCTCTTCGGACAGACGGCGCACGACGCAGTCGATCGACGACTGGCCGAAATTGAAGATGATCTTGCCAGCAAGGAACGTCCGTTCCGAGACCAAGCGGGTCATTCGCAACCTCCCAAGCGAAACCGCCCCAGTCTCGCGCAAGGTTCCTTGCGCCGCAGTAACGCGATTGAAGTCTTGAGATGAAAGCTAACGATTGGTTGACGGACGGTTGAGGACGAAAAGCCCTGCTCGATCAATGGACCAGTTCCGGAGCGGAACGCCGCTATCCGTAAAAATGCGTGGGCGATATTTTACCCAAAATCCACCACACCGGCGATCAGTTACGCACCGCATAGAGCGGCGTTCGCAGCGTGACTTGATAGGCCGGCTTCGGCATCCACGCGATCTGGGCCGTGACGCCGAACAGGCGGTTGTCGTTGTCGTCCATGCGGTCGATGTCGAGCCGCAGGATCGGCTGCGTGAAGGGCTCGATCGGCGTCCGGTCGAGCAACTGCGCGCCGCCGAAGGATTGTACACCGAGGCGGCCGGTGAATTTCCAGTTGTTCGGCCACTGATAGTAGCCGCCGACGTAGAAGATCCTGTTGGGCTTGATCCTGGAGAACGGACTGGCAATGTCGACGGTGGTGTACTGCACACCGGCGAGCCAGCCGCGCGTCTCATCCTCGTCGAGGGCGTAGTCGAACTCCACGATGTTGTTGAACGACGTCGTCATGCCGGGCTCGTTCGGCACCGATTGGGTCAAGGTGGATTGCAGGGTGACAGTCGGGATGCGTCCGCCGTTCTGCTGATAGAGATCGGCCTGAACGCCGATGTTCCAGCTGGTGATATCGAAGGACGACCAGCCGCCGCCGAAATCGATGGCACTGCCCGACACGCCGCCATAGAGCGAGACACGGTCGCTGACGTCGACGGTCAGCGGGAAATCGACCGAGATCGACTTCGCCGCTGGGAGACCGTTCGGCAGCGTCGCCCCCCTCGCCCCGGCCAGTGCCTCGATCGCAGCGGAGATCGAACTGCTGCCGAAGCCGAGGCCGAGCGTGCCCGCGGGGATCGACGCGTAGATCGTGCGCATGTCGAGATAGATATTCGGCAACGTCGGTTTGGCTTCTTCGTCCGCGTCGGCGCCCAACGCCGCACACGGCGCGACGATCGCGGCGATGCATGACAGCATGGCGCCGAAAAGCCGAGACCGGACGCCACAAACTGTGCGTGAGAATGTGTCAGGGATCGACAGGCCGCTATCCGATCGTCATCTTGATGAGGCTGGAACCGTCGCCTAGATGGAACGCGATCGTTTGCCACGTCAAGCGTTCTGGACGACGCGCGGCGACGCGACTAGGTTGCCGTGATCGCAACGACACATTCGCTTCCCGGAAGGCGAGAGCAACAAGGACGAACGAGATGAAGCCATCACGCCGCAAATTGCTCGCCGGAATGGCGGGTGTCATCGCAGCACCGCAGGCCGCAGCGGCCTTCGGGGCCAGCCCCGAAGTGGCCAGCATGACAGTGGCCGAAGAGCGCTATGCGCGGCTGATTGCGGCGGCACAAGCACCCGACACCGGCTGCGCGTGGAAGACCGAGCGATACGCCGACGTGCATTGGCCGGAGTATGTCGCGGCTGCCCGCGCCGTACTCGCCGCAAGGGCCTGAAGCCCTAGGAGGCCGGGGTCATCCAAAAACCTGCACGCGGAAAATGAACGACGACGTCGCCGGCGATCTCGTCGTGACGGCGGATGGCGATACTCTGGGCCGATAGCGCAACGATCCGGCCGCGCACGGCGACCCTGCCATAATCGTCGGGCCTGACATCGACGAGGTCGCCGATCTGCTGGCCGTTCGGATCGTGCGGATCGCCCGCTTCCGCGGTCTGCGGCGTGTTCACGCGACCGATCTCCAGCGCTTCGGCAGTCGACATCTCGCTGCGCGTACCATGACCGATGCCGCGCATGCGGCCTTCCCAGGCCTGCAGTTTGGGGAATTCGGCGAGCAGCTTGTCGGCGACAGCCGGAAGATTGGAGCGGATGTACCAGACGTTCATATAGGCGTTGATGTCCACGAGGCCCGGCGCGCTGCCGGACAGGAACGGGTCGCCGCCGGCCAGCTGGCTCTCGATCCACTGCACATGCGCGCGAAACTGGTCGCGCATTTGCGGGATAGCCGCGGTCATCGCCGCGACGTCGAATTTTGCGCCGCGCAGCTTTTCGCGATCCTCGATGAAGCTCTGCGGCACCTTGTCGGCGAGCGAGCCGAACACGAGGTTCACGGTGGTCTGGAAAAACGATTTGTCGGTCCACATCGCGCTGGCCCAGGCGAGCCCTTCGCCGCCGTCGGGGAATAGGCTTGGCGTGGGGAAGCGCCGCTCCAGCTCGCGAATGATGATCTGCGTGTCGCAAAAAATGTCGGCGCCGATCTGCATCACCGGCGTCCGGCGATAGCCCCCGGTCAGCGGCATCAGGTCGGGCCGCGGCATGATCCTGGTGATGCGCACCGAGGTCCATGCAAGGCTCTTCAGCCCGAAGATCAGGCGGATCTTTTCGGAGAACGGCGATTCGTCGTAATGATGCAGAATGATGGGAAGATCGCCCGGCATGTGTCGTTCCTCTTGATATTATTCTTCTCGCTTGCGCGAGAAGGTGGAGCCCCCTCCCGCAAGGGGAGAGGGCAAGCGTAGCGCAGCTCAGGAGCCCATCGTCTCCCAGAGACGGTGCGTCAGCACGCCGGCCCGCTTCTCGATCGCTGCCGCGGCATCGAGCGCGAGATCCTCGCGGTAACGGCCGGCGATGAGCTGGACACCGATCGGCTTGCCGTCATGCAGGGCGACCGGCACCACCGCGCCAGGCAGGCCCAGCACGTTGATGGCGGAGATGAAGCGGATCTCGTTCCAGAAGATCTGGCGCACACGCTCGGCGCTGACCGTGTCCTCGCGCGGGCCGGGCGTCGGCT
The DNA here is from genome assembly GCA_023390955.1 of Pseudomonadota bacterium. Classification (GTDB taxonomy): domain Bacteria; phylum Pseudomonadota; class Alphaproteobacteria; order Rhizobiales; family Xanthobacteraceae; genus Bradyrhizobium. Next base: position 15,307 of record JAEWBW010000131.1, on the reverse strand, counting down.
TCACCGTGGTCGGCGCCAGCACCACCGGATACTCCTCGAAGAACATCTGCCAGGCGCGGATGTGACCGTTGCGCGCGGCGGTCGCCTGCATCCAGGCCTTGAGGTCGAGCACATTGGCCTTGGCCTTCATGCCACCCCATGCCTTGTGGAAGTCCTCCGACGTGACCTTCAGCATGCCGGCCTCCTGCATCACCACCGTCTCGTTGGTGATGATGTCGCACCAGGTCTGCCAGACACCGTCGAGATCGGGCACCGCGACCTCGCTGACGCGATAGCCGGCGCGCTCGAGGTGATCGGCGGCCTGGCGCAGCGCCGCGGCGACCGACGGGTCGACGTCCATGTCATCGGGGATCTTAGCCAGCGCGACCTTGATCGGCCCCTTCGGCTTGGGACCTGCCAGCGGCGCCGGCACCCACCAGGGATCACGCGGATCGCGCTGGCTCATGACGTCGAGCGCGAGGCGGACGTCGCCCACATGGCGCGCGAGCGGCCCCTGCGCCGACATCAAGTGCGCCAGCATCGGGCGTTCCGCGGTGGCGCTCTGGTTGAAGGCAGGGATGCGCCCCTGCGTCGGCTTGATAGTGGCGACGCCGTTGCAATGCGCCGGCCAGCGCAGCGAGCCGCCGATGTCGTTGCCATGGGCGATGGTGCCGATGCCGGCGGCGACCGCGGCGCCCGCGCCGCCGGAGGAGCCACCACAGGTGATGTTCGGATCCCAGGGATTGAGCGTCAGCCCGTGCAACGGATTGTCGGTGAAGCCGCGGAACGAGAATTCCGGCGTGTTGGTAAGACCGATGACGATGGCGCCGGCCTTTTTCAGGTTGCGCACCACCGGCGAATCCGAGGGGGCAACAAGATGCGCATTGGCCGGCACGCCGTTGAAATTGGGCCGGCCCTCATAGTCGACGTTTTCCTTGATCGTGATTGGCACGCCGTGCAGCAGCCCGAGCTCGCCGCCCTTGGCGCGCTGCTTGTCGGCGGCGTGCGCGGCCTTCAGCGCCTCCTCCGAGAGATCGACCACGACGGCGTTGAGTTTCGGGTTGACCGCCCGCATCCGCTCCAGATGCGCTTCCACCGTCTCGACCGCCGTGACGGCGCCGGCGCGGATCGCCGCTGCCGTATCAGTCGCCGACCATTGCCAGATCGCGCCCTTGGGCCGGCGGGCCGTGGCCTTCCTGGCCGGCTTCGCAGCAGCGCTCTTGCGAGCCGACGCCTTCTTGGCCGGAGCCTTCTTTGCCGAAGCCTTCTTTGTCGGCTTTGTCGGCGCCCTCTTCGCCGCTACGCTCTTTTTGGAAGCATTTTTCTTCTTCGTCGCCGTCTTTTTCGCCACGTCGCATCTCCTGAATTTGCGCGGTGGAGGTTATGGGCCGTCGGCGACCGTGTACAGGCGCGAATATGCATGGGCGCTGCAACAGCACACCGATGCGGCGAATTGTCAGCGACTGACGTGCCTTTCGATTGCCAAGGGGAGCTGCTTGCAGGATGCTCCGCACTGCCCGGGGAGCATTTTTGAAATGTTCAAAATCGATGTCGACAGCGCGAAGGCGTATCTGGCGTTCGATCCGGCCCGCAAACCCGACCTGCAAAAGCTCGACGCGCTCATTCGCAAGACAGTTCCTAAGCTGACACCGCATTTCCACGCCGGGACGCCCGAGGGCGAAGCCGGAATGCGGATGAAGATGCTCGGCTATGGCAAATCCAGCTACACGACCAAGGCAGGCAAGACCACGCCCTGGCCCGTCATCGGCGTCGCCCTGCAGAAGAGCTATATCAGCGTCTACTTCGCCGTGCGGCGGAACGGAGAGCCCGTCACCGCGCGCTATGAAGACAAGCTCGGCGAGCTCAAGATGGGACGCAACAATTTCAGCTTCGAGACATTCGACGATCTCGATGTCGAGGCTTTAAAGGCGCTTCTCCGCGAAGCGCAGACGATCTTCCTGACGGACGCGACCTACGAGGCAAGACGCGAAGCACGGCCGGAATAACGTGATCCCAGGAGAAGCGGGACAAGATGACGCAATACGACGTGATCGTACTCGGTCTCGGCGCCATGGGCTCCTCGGCGCTTTATCAGCTCGCGTCACGAAACGTGAGCGTACTGGGCATCGATCAATATGATCCGCCGCACCGCCTCGGCTCGACGCATGGCGAGAGCCGCATCACGCGCATCGCCTGTGGCGAAGGTCCGATGTATTCGGCGCTCGCAAAGCGCTCCCATCGTATCTGGGTTGAGCTCGAAGAGCAGCTCGATGTCGAGCTCATGAGGCTGAACGGGCTTGCCGTCATCGGCGGTCCGCGCGGCGCGCATCGACACAGCAATCTCCGCTTTGTCGAAACAACCGAGGAGGCGGCCGATCTTGCCGGCGTCAGCTATGAGCGCCTGTCACCGGCCGAACTGATGGCCCGGCATCCCGGGTTCCGGGTCGCGGACGACGAGAAGGTCTATTACGACCGGAACAGCGGATACGTGATGCCCGAAGCATGCATCCGTGCGCAGCTCGTCCGCGCACGGCAGCACAAGGCCGAGATCAGGATCCAAGAGCGTGTCATCTCCTATGAGAGCGTATCCGGCGGCGTTCGCGTCGTCACGGATCGTGGTGTCTATCACGCCGGTCAGCTCATCATCACGGCGGGGCCCTGGCTGCCGCAACTGCTGCGCTCGCCTGTCGAACTGAAGGTGCAGCGCCAGGTGTTGTACTGGTTCGCACTTGCCGACCGGAAAGCGCTGGACATGTACCGGCCGGAAAACTTTCCGGTCTTCATCTGGATGGTCCCGGATCGCGACCAGAACATCTATGGGCTCCCTGCGCTCGGCGGCGTGTCCGACGGCATGAAGGTCGCAACGGAACAGGAGCTGGCCGAAGACACGCCCGAGAGCGTATCCCGGGTCGTATCCGAGGACGAACGGCGCGTGATGTTCGAGACCTATGTCGAGCCGTTCTTCAACGGCGTGACCTCACACTGCGTCAGGGCCGAAGTCTGCCTCTACACGAAGGTCGAGGATGCGCGCTTCATCATCGATCGCCATCCGGACATGGGGAATGTCATCGTGGCCTCACCGTGCTCGGGCCACGGCTTCAAGCATTCCGGCGGCATCGGTGAAGTTCTGGCGAAGCTAGCGCTTGGCGAGACCATCCCCGACGACATCGACATGCGGCAATTTACGTTCGCGGGGCCACCGCGGCGGGGGGCTGCATGAGACGCACGGAATTTTGGGGAATGGCCGCCAAATGAGGTGGCGGAGAGAGTGGGATTCGAACCCACGGTACGGTTTCCCGCACACACGCTTTCCAAGCGTGCGCCTTAAGCCACTCGGCCATCTCTCCGGAGCGCCCTCTCTTGAAGGGACGCCGCCGATTTTGCAAGGGACTGCGGAAAGATCGCGGAGAATTTCGCTAAGATATTGTGAATAAACGATAATATCCGCAATCAGCCACCTCTCTGGGGTGCCGGATCACTGAACCGGAGGCCGCCCTGGAACGACGATTCTCCAGACAGAGCCGACGAAGGGCCGGAAGAGACATCATGAGCAGCTTCAAAGCCATCGCCGCGGCCAGCCTTCTCGCCGCCGCCGCGCTCGCATCCGCCCCGGCCCAGGCCCAGACCTGCACGCGCCAGGGCGTCGACGTCAGCTGCGATGACGGGCGGCGCGGGGTGCTGTCGGGCGATGCCATCATCTGGCCCGACGGCACCCGCTCGAGCTCATCGCCGCATCAGAGCGTGATCATCGGCAACAAATCTTCGGTGAAGGTCGGGCAGGGCGTGTTCGTCGGCCAGGGCAGCGGCGTGGTGCCGCTCGACGATCCCAATGCACCGAACAAGCGGCGCTGCGCCGTGCTGGACGGCGTGTCGTATTGTTATTGAGGGCGGCGCCCCGCTCCCTCTCCGTCATTGCGAGCGCAACGACGAGTGGTTAGACCGCGATGCGACGTGGGAGACCGCTCCTACATCAGCCTCACACCCGAGATCGCCGACTTCAGCCAGCGCAGCGCCTGCGGGGGCTGCGCGGCCAGCGGCGCCTCGGCGGCCTTCTCGGTGCGGCACTTTTCCAACTCCGCGACGAAGTCGGACGACCATTGCTGGATGGTGTGGCCGCGCAGCGTCTTCATCATCGCTTCCCAGCGCATCTTGCGCTCGGTGAGCGGCATGGACGCGGCAATCGCGATCGCGCGCGCCATGCCGTCGATGTCGTGCGGGTTGACCTGCAGTGCGGTGTCGAGCTCGTTGGCGGCGCCGGCGAATTTCGACAGCACCAGCACGCCGGGATCGGCAGGATTCTGGGCCGCGACATATTCCTTCGCGACAAGATTCATGCCGTCATGCAGCGGCGTCACCACGCCGATCTGCGCGGTGCGATAGAGGCCCGCGAGCACGGCCTGGCTAAAGCCCTTGTTGAGATAGCGGATCGGCGTCCAGTCGACCTCACCGTGGCGGCCGTTGACGTCGCTGACGAGGCGCGCAACGTCGTTCTGCAGATTGCCATAGGCCTCGATGCCGCCGCGCGAGGGGTTCGCGATCTGCAGCAGCGAGACGGCGCGCGCCAGCTGCGGCCGGTCGGTCCAGAGACGGTCGAACGCGCTGATGCGGTTGACGAGGCCCTTCGAATAATCGAGCCGGTCGACGCCGATGGCGAGCTTCTCGCCGTTGAGGCTCTTTCGGAGCCGCGACACATCGGGATGCGACACCGACTTCGCGGCATATTGCGCGAACTTCTCCGCATCGATGCTGATCGGAAATACCTCGCAGCGCGTGCGGCCAAGCCGCGACAGCACCACGCCATCCTCGACCGTCAGCCCAAGCTCCTGCCCGGCATAGGCGAGGAAGTTCTGGCAATCTTCATTGGTCTGGAAGCCGAGCAGATCATAGGCGAGCATCGCCTCGATCAGCTCGCGATGATGCGGCACGCCCTGCATCACCGCGACCACGGGCCACGGCGTATGCAGGAAAAAGCCGATGGGATCGTCGACGCCGAGATCGCGCAGCTCCGCGCCGAGCGCGAGGAAATGATAATCCTGCACCCAGAACGCGGTCTGTGGCTTGCGGAAGCGCTGCAGCGCGCGCGCCATGAACGCGTTCACCTCACGATAGCTGACATAATCGCCATGCGAGACGCGGATCAGGTCGCTGCGCGAATGCAGCGCCGGCCACAGCGCCGAATTGGCGAAGCCTTCGTAATAGCCGCCATAATGCGCCGCCGGCAGATCCAGCGTCGCGATGGCGCCGGTTCCGAGCGCCTCGACTTCGGCGAAAGGTTCTTTCTGATGACCATCGCGCACGCGGCCCGAAGAACCCACCCAGATCGCACCCGAATGTTCCACCACGGGAAGCAGCGCGGCCGCAAGGCCGCCAGTCATGGGTTCATTAGGCTTGCCGCGCGAAACGCGGTTCGAAACGACGACGAGATTCACAGGTCGTCCCCTCCTGTTATTCCGTCACGTTTAACTGACGTTCATCAATATGGTTCCGGATCATGGTTTCAACGAATTGAAACCAAAATCAGGCGTGCGCGTTGGAACCGGTTTTTGTGTGTGAATTGAAGGAATCCCGCGCAAAGACAGCTTTTTGCGCAAATGTTGCGCAACGCGGAACATCGACGCGCGAACGGGTTCCGTCGCCCAATATGGCTGCGCGGTGGCGCTGCCTTGCTTTTACCTTCGGTTCGGTTCGAGTAATTTGGCGAGGAACTCGCGCACATCGCTCGGTGAATCGAAGTGACCATCGACGCCGATGGCGCGACGACCGACGGAGAACGACAGCCCGTTCATGTCGGGCATGATCGCGAACACGGTTTCGTCGGTGACGTCGTCGCCGATGAAGATCGGACGACGTCCCCTGAAGGGCTCATGCGTCATCAGCTCGCGCACACCGCTCGCCTTGGTGAAACCGGAATGCTTGATCTCGCAAACGAACTTGCCAGGCAGCACTTCGATCGGCGCGTTGGGCAGGTCCGCGCGGATCAGCGAGACTGCTTCATAAATCGCCTTCTCGGCGTGTGGCGCGAGGCGATAGTGCAGCGCCAGCGAATAGCCCTTGTCCTCGAGCAGAATGCCGGGGGAGAGCTTTGCGATCGCCGCCAGCCGTCGCTTCAGCTCCTTGTCCATCGGCGGAGCATGCGCAGCATCCGCCTCGCTGTCGGGCGACAGGCGCATCTCCGCACCGTGACCGCCGACCGCACGGTAGACGTCCGGCGCGAAGATCAGGTCGATGTCGTTGAGCGAGCGCCCGCTGACCAGTGCCAGCGCGCCGGAGGTCTGCTGAACGAGCCCGTTGAGCGTGGCCGACAGCCCCGGCGGCACCCATACTTCGCGCGGCGTCGGCATCAATTCGAGCAGCGTCCCGTCGATATCGAGCAGGATCGCGGTCTCGCTGAGATGCGGCACCAGGGCGTGCGGCACCGGCACGGCGTCGGGCTTCTCGTTCGGCATGGTCCGCTCGTCGTTCTCTATCATTTCCGCCAGTTCTGATTTCATAGTCTACTCCATGGCAGCAAGCGGTCGTGCGACATGTTCGAGCGATTTTCGCTCGGCGGCGACGGCATAGCGCCACGCTACGCCGGCCGCCGCGATCATCAGCACGGACCCCAGCAGGTAGCCCGCGAACACGCTGTTGCGCGAGCCGGTATCGATCAGCACGCCGAACAGCGCAGGCCCCACGACGCCACCGATACCGGTGCCGACCGCGTAGAACACCGCAATCGCGAGCGCCCGCACCTCCAGGGGGAAGGTCTCGCTGACGGTGAGATAGGCCGCGCTCGCGGCCGGTGACGCAAAGAAGAAGATGATCATCCAGGCAATGGTCTGTCCCTGCGCGCTCAACGCGCCGATCGAAAAGAGATAGCCGGACAGAGCGAGCAGCACGCCGGAGACGCCATAGGTGAGCACGATCATGACACGCCGGCCCAGCGTGTCGAACAGGCGGCCGAGCAGCAGGGGACCGAGGAAATTGCCGGCGGCGAATGGCAGCAGGTACCAGCCGACATTGTCGGCGCCGATGCCGTAGAAATCGGTCAGCATCAGCGCGAAGGTGAAGAAGATCGCATTGTAGAAGAACGCCTGCGCCACCATCAGCGCGAGCCCGACCAGCGCCCGCTGGCGATAGGTCGAGAACAGCGTGGTCATGACCTCACGAAGCGGGGTGTGATCACGCATCTTGATGCGGATCTTCGGGAAATCTCCGGTCTGCTGACGGCCGGCCGCGGAACGCTCGATCTCGTCGACGATGGCGTGGGCCTGGTCGGGCCGGCCATGGATCATCAGCCAGCGCGGGCTCTCGGGAATCCACATCCGCATCAGCAGCACGACGAGGCCGATGGCAGCGCCGATCAGATAGGCAAGGCGCCAGCCGTGATCGGGCGCGAGGAAGGCGGGATCGAGCAGGACGATTGCCGCGACCGCCCCCATGGCGGCGCCGATCCAGAAGCTGCCGTTGATGACGAGATCGGTCCAGCCGCGATAGCGCGCCGGCACCAATTCCTGAATGGTCGAATTGATTGCGGTGTATTCGCCGCCGATGCCGGCACCGGTAAGGAAGCGGAACAGCGCGTAGCTCGTGATGTTCCAGGACAGCGCAGTCGCTGCCGTCGCGGTCAGGTAGACCGCGAGCGTGATGAAGAACAGCTTCTTGCGCCCGATGCGATCGGTGAGCCAGCCGAAACCGAGCGCACCGAGTACGGCGCCGGCAAGATAGGCGGAGTTCGCAAGGCCGAGATCGAGGTTGGAGAACTGCAATGTCGGGCTTTGCTTCAGAGCGCCCGACAGCGCGCCGGCAAGGGTCACCTCAAGCCCGTCGAGAATCCAGGTGATGCCGAGCGCCAGCACGACGCGGGTGTGAAAACCGCTCCAGGACAAGGCGTCAAGGCGTGACGGGATCGATGTCTCGATGACGCGATCGGCCGCAGCGCTCGTTGATACGACCGCGGGAGCAAGATTCAGTGCTGAGGTTTGCTGCACATCCATCGCGTTGTCATCTGACCAAAGCCAGTATCCCCGCTTCACAGAGTGGACGGGGTCGGTCCGATCATGGGGGTTGCGGCATTTCGCCTGCCACCTGCGACAACGTCTGCGGCAAGGCCCAGTTCCAACAGGAACCCGACGCTGGCGCGCCTGTTTCCGATGTAGCAGCAAGGAGTTGATGCATGGCTCACGTCAGAAAGCGGTCACATTCCCGCAGCAGCGGAGCACGCAAGACGACGGCACGGAAGACGACCGCCCGCACGGCCACAGCGCGCAAGACGACGAAGCGCGCTGCGCCGAAGCGATGGTCGCAGCGCGTGACCAAGGAGAGCGACGCACTCGATCTCAGGCAGGGCGTGTTCAAGCTGACCAGCGCGAAGCGGATCGCGGCCTCCCTGAAGCGCTCGGCCGAGCATTCCTCACGCCGCAAGACCGGCGCCTATCGCTCCGCGCTCTCGATGCTGACCTTCTACATCAATCGCGCGGGCAAGACATTGCCCGAAGCGCAGCGCAAGCGGCTCGAGCGCGCGAAGGTGGAGCTGAAGCGGGCGTTCGGAAGAGAGTGAGGCGATGGCCGTTCGTCAAACTCTGTCGTCGTCCCGGCGAAGGCCGAGCCTTACGCCGCCCGAATATTCGCCATGAAGCGGTCGAGTTCGGCGCGGAGGCGCGTGCTTTCGCTGGAGAGGGTCTTGGCGGAGTTCAGAACCTCTTCCGAGGCAGAGCCGGTCTCGGCGGCGCCGCGGTTGACCTGGCCGATATCGTTGGCGGCGGCCTGCGTGCCCTGCGCCACGGTCTGAACGCTGCGGGCGATCTCCTGCGTCGCGGTGCCCTGCTGCGTGACGGCCGTGGAGATCGAGGTGGCGATGGTCGAGATCTGGCCGATAGTTGAGCCGATCTCCTTGATCGCGGCAACCGACTCCGCGGTCGCACCCTGCATCCCGGCGATGTGCGAGGAAATCTCGTCGGTCGCCTTCGCGGTCTGGCTCGCCAGCGTCTTCACCTCGCTCGCGACCACCGCAAAGCCGCGACCGGCCTCGCCAGCGCGCGCCGCCTCGATGGTGGCGTTGAGCGCGAGCAGATTGGTCTGCTCGGCGATCGCCGTGATCAGTTTGACGACATCGCCGATCTGCTGGGCGGCATGCGACAGTTTTCCGATGCGGCCGTCGGTTTCCTTCGCCTGAACCACGGCAGCATCCGCGATGCGGTTGGAGTCGCGAACCTGGCGGCCGATCTCTTCGACCGAGGCAGACAGCTCTTCAGTGGCGGTCGCAACCGATTGCATGTTGGCCGACGCCTGCTCGGAGACGCCGGCGACCTGGCTCGACAGCGACTGCGTGGTCTCGGCGGTGCGGGTCAGCGTCGAAGCCGCCGATTCTAGCTGGACAGCCGAGGCCGACACGTTCGACACGATGGCGCCGACCGCGGATTCGAAGTCGTCGGCGAAGCGGATCAGTTCGGCACGGCGGGCAGCGCCGGCTTCCTTGTTCTGCGCTTCGTGCGCGGCAGCATCACGCTCGGCCTTGGCGACGGCCTGAACCTTGAACTCTTCGACCGCGCCGGCCATGTCGCCGATCTCGTCCTTGCGGCCGAGGCCGGGCAGCACGACGTCGAAATTGCCGGAGGCCAGCTCCCGCATCGCCTTGCACATCGCGATCATCGGCCGCGAGATGCCATTGCCGAGCAGCAGGGCCCAGACGAGTCCGACGATGACTCCGCCAAGCGCCAGCATCAGGATGAAGCTCTCGGTGTCGCTGATCGTCGTACGGGTTTCGGTCTCGATACGCTGCTGGTCGGCGGTGAGCTCGGAGCGCAGTACGCTGGACAGCTTGAGAATGGTCGCGGCCGACTTGGTCATCTCGCCATTCATCTTGGCGATCGTCTTCACGTTGTCGGACAGCTTTGCGAAGGACGCGCGGTATTGCTTCAGGAGATCGTTGATCTCGGTAACGCGCTGGGTGATCTTCTGGTCGTTGGCATAGATCGAGACCAGCAGGGTCTCCAGGAACTTGATGCGCGCGACGATGCCGTCGGAGGTTTTCGGCTCGGGCTTGGCGACAAAGGCGCTGACCGAGGTCGAGACGGCAAGGTACTGCGAGGTGATGTCCTTGGCGGTCGTCTGCACCGACGACAGACCGGCCAGGGCCGCCGTGTCGGAAAGATCGTCGAACTTGAAGCGGATCTTGTTGCCGACGGCATTCAGCTCATCGCCCGCGATCTTGGTGTTGTCGCGCGTCACCGCGACGATATCGGTGAAGACCTTCGCAAAGGCCTGGAATTCCTGCTGCAGCTTGCCTACCTGCTCGCGCCGTGCCGGCACGGTGGTGGCGGCCAGCGACTTTTCGATCGCGGATTTGAGGTTGCCTTCGGCCGTCTTGGCCGCGGTCTCGTCATCGGCAGCACCCGTGAGCGTGTAGGCGCGCGCCAGCGATTGATAGGAGATCAGCTCGCGATCCACGGTCCGGGCGAGATCGGCCTCGGAGACACTGGTCCGATAGGATTCGACCGCACCGGCGATCCGCTCGAAGCCGAGATAGGCGAATGCCATGCTGCCCGCCAGGATGACCAGCACCGCGGCAAAGCCGAGGATGATCTTTGCGCGGAACCTGAGGGTCGGAAAAATCGCGCTCTTCTTCGCCTTGACGGTCATAGCCCCACCCCTTGTCACCTGCGGACATCCAGCCGCAATCCGGGAGCAGCCCGCTCCCTGACTCGGCCAGCAGGGTAAAGCAGAAAGGATAAGCCGCGGTAAATTCGGCGCCGGCGCAACTTGCGGTGGGTCGCGGGGCGGGCGAGCTACGCAAATTCAGTCGTCGTCCTGGACAAGCGTAGAGAAGCGGAGCGCCGATCCAGGACCCATTACCAAAGGGAGTAGTTTGGCGAAGGCTGACAACTTCCAGCTCGCGCGACAACTCAAGCCTGGGGTAATGGGTCCTGGCTTTCGCCAGGACGACGATGGAGAGACGCCCTTACGCCGCCCTGATATTCGCCATGAAGCGGTCGAGCTCGGCGCGGAGGCGCGTGCTTTCGCTGGAGAGGGTCTTGGCGGAGTTCAGGACCTCTTCCGAGGCGGAGCCGGTTTCGGCGGCGCCGCGGTTGACCTGGCCGATGTCGGTGGCGGCGGCCTGCGTGCCCTGGGCGACCGTCTGGACGCTGCGGGCGATCTCCTGCGTGGCGGCGCCTTGCTGCTCGACAGCGCTGGCGATTGAGGTCGCAATCGTCGAGATCTGGCCGATGGTCGAGCCGATCTCCTTGATCGCAGCTACGGACTCGGCGGTCGCGCCCTGCATCCCGGCGATGTGCGAGGAAATCTCGTCGGTCGCCTTCGCAGTCTGGCTCGCCAGGGTCTTCACCTCGCTTGCAACGACGGCAAAGCCGCGGCCGGCCTCGCCGGCACGCGCCGCCTCGATGGTGGCGTTGAGCGCGAGCAGGTTGGTCTGCTCGGCGATCGCCGTGATCAGCTTGACGACATCGCCGATCTGCTGGGCGGCATGCGAGAGCTTTCCGATGCGGCCGTCGGTCTCCTTGGCTTGCACGACGGCGGCGTCGGCAATCCGGTTGGAATCGCGGACCTGGCGGCCGATCTCCTCGACCGAGGCCGACAGCTCTTCCGTCGCGGTCGCGACCGACTGCATGTTGGAGGACGCCTGCTCGGAGACGCCGGCAACCTGGCTCGACAACGACTGCGTGGTCTCTGCGGTGCGGGTCAGCGTGGAGGCAGCGGATTCCAGCTGCACGGCCGAGGCCGACACGTTCGACACGATGGCGCCGACCGCGGTCTCGAAATCGTCGGCAAAGCGGATCAGCTCGGCACGGCGGGCAGCGCCGGCTTCCTTGTTCTGGGCGTCCTGAGCCGCGGCATCACGCTCCGCCTTGGCAACCGCCTGAACCTTGAACTCTTCGACCGCGCCGGCCATCTCGCCGATCTCGTCCTTGCGGCCGAGACCCGGCAGCACGACGTCGAAATTGCCGGCCGCAAGTTCCCGCATCGCCTTGCACATCGCGATCATGGGCCGCGAGATGCCGGTGCCGAGCAGGAAGGCGAGGACGATGCCGAGCAGGGTGCCGCCGACGGCCAGCATCAGGACCAGTTGCTCGGTCTGACTGATGGTGGCTTCGGATTGGGTTTCCAGCCGCTGTTGCTCGGCGACGAGGTCGGCCTTCATGGCGGTCGCGCCCTGCCGGATCGCGCCGGCCGAACCGTTCATCTCGGTGACGAGATCGTCGACCAGCTTGGCGTTGGCGATCAACTTCTCCAGCGATTCGCGATAGGCCTTGAGCAGGTCCTTGGCGTCCTTCAGGCCGGCGACGATCTTGTCGTCCATCGAATAGATCGCACCGAGCGAGTTCTCGACGAATTTCAGCCGCGCCAGCGCGCTGGCGGCGACCGTCTGGTCGGAGGTCAGCACGAAGTTCGTCGCGGCCGCGTTCGCGGTCTGGAACTGGGCGTTGACCTGCTTGGTGCCGAACTCGATCGCCTGGGCCTCGGAGTCGGAGGCGTTGTTGCCGATGTCGTCGAGCTTGTACTTGAGGAGATTGGCGTTGCGCTGGAGCTGGTTCATAACCAGGTTCGCGCTCTCGCGCTTGGCCTGGAGCACCTTTGCGAAGGTCGCGGAGAAATTGGCAAACTCCTTGGCGAGCTTGCCGACACTGTCCTGCCGCGCCGGGTTCTTGGCGCTCTTGACCGCCTGGTCGATGGCGTTCTTCAGGCTGGCCTCCGCGTCCAGCGCCGCCTTGGAATCGTCGTCCTTGCCGGTGACGACGAAGTAGCGCACTGCCGAGCGATAGCCGAGCAGTTCGCGGTCGATGTTGCGGGCGAGATCGGCCTCCGAGACGCTGGAGCGATAGGAGCCGACACCCGACGCCACCCGCTCGAAGCCGAAATAGGCGAAAGCCATGCTGCCGGCGGAGATCACCAGCACCGCGGCGAAGCCGAGGATGATTTTGGCGCGGAAACGGAGGGTGGGAAATATTGTGCGCTTCGACGGCGACGCGTTACGCCCGGACATTCCAACCCCCATTTTCAATTCAGCCGCGATCAGGGGGCGCCCCGCCTCCCGTCCCGGATGCGCAAAACTAAGGCAGAATCGATAAGAGCCGGTAAATTCTGCGGCTTTTGACCGCGCTGGTCCGGTCGGCCAACGGCCGACCGGTGAGGATGACCGCCGGCATCCTGCCGTCCCCATACTTGCGTCTCGTAGCTATCGGTCCGTTCGATCGTCGAACGTGGCCGCGAGAGCTGCTTTGCCAAGGCGATCAATGACTTTTGCGTGACGGTGTCCGCGGTCGCAGCGACCAAAATCCTAGTTGCAAAGTTCCGGGCCGCTGTCTCTAATTAGAAACAATCAAAATCATCCCGGGAGGACTTCACGTGTCTACAGTCAAGCTGACGGTGAACGGCAAAGCCGTCTCTGTCGATGTCGAGGACCGCACCCTGCTGGTCCATCTGCTGCGCGACCACCTCAACCTCACCGGGACCCATGTCGGTTGCGACACCAGCCAGTGCGGCGCCTGTGTCGTGCATATTGACGGCCGGGCGGTGAAGTCCTGCACCACGCTGGCCGGCCAGGCCAACGGTTCGACCATCACCACCATCGAGGGCATCGCCAAGGGCGACGAGCTGCATCCGATGCAGGCCGCCTTCCGCGACAATCACGGCCTTCAGTGCGGCTACTGCACCCCGGGCATGATCATGTCGGCGATCGACATCGTGCACCGCCACGGCGGCCAGCTCGATGAAGAGACCGTCCGCCAGGAGCTCGAAGGCAACATCTGCCGCTGTACCGGCTACCACAACATCGTCAAGGCGGTGCTGGATGCGGCCGGCCGCATGAAGGTCTCGCAGGCCGCCGAGTAACGGCGACTTAGCCCTATCGAACACATCGCACCGCCGCTTTCGATGGAAAGCGCGGGTCAACAAAATTCCAGTCGGGAGGACAGGACATGGGTGTTGAAGGCATCGGCGCAAGCGTCGTGCGCAAGGAAGACAAGCGTTTCATTACCGGCAAGGGCCGTTACGTCGACGATATCAAGCTTCAGGGCATGACCTACGCCCATTTCGTCCGCAGCCCCCATGCCCACGCCAAGGTCAAGGGCATCGACGCCTCCGCCGCGTTGAAGATGCCGGGCGTCGTCGCCGTTCTCAACGGCAAGGAATTGGTCGAGGACAAGGTCGGCAACCTCATCTGCGGCTGGGCCATCACCTCCAAGGACGGCAGCCCGATGAAGATGGGCGCATGGCCGGCGATGGCGCCGGACACGGTGCGCTTCGTGGGCCAGGCCGTCGCGGTCTTGATCGCCGAAAGCAAGAATCTGGCGCGCGACGCGGCCGAGGCCGTGGTCGTCGACTATGAAGAGCTGCCGGCGGTCGCCGACGTGCACGCCGCGATCAAGTCCGGCGCGCCCCAGCTCCACCCCGAAGCTCCCGGCAACCAGGTCTACGACTGGGTGATCGGCGACGAGGGTGCTGCGAACGACGCCTTCGCCAAGGCCGCCAATGTGGTGAAGCTGGACCTCACCAACAACCGCCTGGCCCCGAACCCGATGGAGCCGCGCTCGGCAATCGCCAGCTACGACACGGCCGAGGAGCACTACACGCTCTACACGACATCGCAGAACCCGCATGTCGCGCGCCTGGTGCTGTCGGCGTTCTACAACATCGCGCCCGAGCACAAGCTCCGCGTGATCGCCCCTGATGTCGGCGGCGGCTTCGGCTCGAAGATCTACATCTATCCGGAAGAAATGGTGGCGCTGTGGGCCTCCAAGAAGACCGGCGTCCCCGTGAAGTGGACCAGCGACCGCACCGAGGCCTTCCTCACCGACGCGCATGGCCGTGACCACGTCACCCATGCCGAGATGGCGTTCGACGCCAACAACAAGATCACCGGCCTGAAGGTGAAGACCTACGCCAATTTCGGCGCCTACATGTCGCTGTTCTCCTCGGCGGTGCCGACCTATCTCTACGCGACACTGCTGTCGGGCCAGTACATCATCCCGGCGATCCATGCCGAGGTGATCGGCGTCTACACCAACACCACGCCGGTCGACGCCTATCGCGGCGCAGGCCGCCCCGAGGCGAGCTATCTGCTCGAACGGATGATGGAGACGGCAGCGCGGCAGTTGAAGGTCGACCCGGCCGAACTGCGCCGCAAGAACTTCATCACCCAGTTCCCGTACCAGACGCCCGTCATCATGGCCTACGACGTCGGCGACTTTAACGCCTCGCTCGACGCGGCGATGAAGGCGATCGACTATGCCGGCTTCGCAGGCCGCAAGGCCAAGGCGAAGGCCGACGGCAAGCTGCGCGGCATCGGCGTGTCCTGCTACATCGAGGCCTGCGGCATCGCGCCGTCGAAGGC
>JAEWBW010000033.1 GCA_023390955.1 Pseudomonadota bacterium | reverse complement strand
TCAATCGCAAATATCCGATCAAGGAGCTGCTGCAGGCCTGCCGCGACTATCCCGGCGCCTCGAACGCACGCCGCATCACCTTCGAATATGTGATGCTCAAGGGCGTCAACGATTCGCTCGACGATGCCAAGCTGCTGGTGAAGCTGCTGAAGGGCATTCACGCCAAGATCAACCTGATCCCGTTCAATCCCTGGCCCGGCACCGCCTATGAATGCTCGGACTGGGACCAGATCGAAAGGTTCTCCGAATACATCTTCGACGCCGGCTATTCCTCGCCGGTGCGCACGCCGCGCGGCCGCGACATCCTCGCCGCCTGCGGCCAGCTCAAATCGGAGACGGAGAAGCTCAGTGCACGAGAGCGTCAGGCGTTGCGCGCCATGGCGATGACGGATTGATGGTGATGTGCGCGCTGTCGCAACCTCGTCATTGCGAGGAGCGCAGCGACGAAGCAATCCAGACTATCTCTGCGGACGCATCTCTGGATTGCTTCGCTTCGCTCGCAATGAGGATCACAGTGGCATTCCCGTCATGTCCCTGATCGGCCGCCTCATCGTCATCTTCATCGGCTTTCTCTTCGCCTGCTTCGTCGGCGGCATGATCGTCGTCGTCGCGCTGCTGTTTCCGGAGTTTGCCGATCTCGGCGCCGGCCCGATCGATCAGGGCGCGATCGACATCCTGCTCGGCTTCGGCTTCATTTTCGTCTCCGGCTTTGCGCTGGTGCCGGCGATGCTGATCGCCGCGATCACCGAGGCCTTCTACATCCGCAGTGCGCTGGCCTATGCCGTCGGCGGCGGTGTCGTCGGGCTCGCCTGCTATCTCGGGCTCGTTCCCTTCCATCCCGAGACGCTGCAATTCGAAGGCATCGTGCGCCGTCATCTCGAGATCATGACCGGTGCCGGCATCGCCGCGGGCGTGGTCTACTGGATGATTGCGGGCCGCAATGCCGGCCTCTGGCGTCGTCCTCCGCCGCCGCGCAGCCCGCCGCCTCCGCTGCCGTCGCAGTCGCCGGATATGCGGTGACGATGTGACCTCAGCGAGGGTTTTCATCCCCGTCCGCCTCGGCTAAACCGCGCGCCATGAACCGTACCGGACTCTGCATCGGGCTGGCGCTGTGGGTCGTGATCGGCCTCCTCTTCGGCCTCTATCCCGAGCTCGATCTCAAGCTCGCCGCGCTGTTCTTCGATCCCGCGACGAAGACATTCCCGCTCAAGCTCGATGCCTGGGCCGGCTTCGCGCGCGATGCCGCGATGTGGATCGCATGGGCGTTCGCGCTGCCGTCGATCGTGGCTGTCGTGGTCAAGCTGGTCCGGCCCGACCGGCCGCTGCTGGTGCCGGGACGCACCATCATTTTCCTGCTGGTGACGCTGACGCTGTCGGCCGGCATTTTGACCAATCTCGCCTTCAAGAGCTATTGGGGCCGCCCCCGCCCCGTGGTGGTCACCGAATTTGCCGGCGACCTGCCGTTCGTTCCGTGGTGGGATCCGCGCGGCGGCTGCGGCCGCAACTGCTCGTTCTTCTCCGGAGAAGGCGCGACCGCGTTCTGGACGCTGGCGCCGGCCGCGCTGGCGCCGCCGCAATGGCGTCCGCTCGCCTATGCCGCCGCGGTGGTGTTCGGCGCCGCGACCAGCGGCTTGCGCATGGCCTTTGGCGGGCACTTTTTCACCGACGTGTCGATCGCCGGCCTCGTCACCTTCGTGGTGATCTGGCTCGCCTACGCTATGATCTATCGCTGGCCGCGGACGCGGTTCTCCAATGAGGCGGTCGATGTCGCCCTGACCCGGCTGGCCTGGCCGGGCTATCGCTTCCGTCAGCGCCTCTTCGGCCGCAAGTCGGACCCGGCCGCCTCGATTTGAACCATTAAACGCGTGCTGAGGGCTGCGAAATTTGATATTCGCGCCTCAAAGCCGCAAACGACGTCAGCTCCCCGAGATCGATTGGACGCGCCATGAGTACGATTCTGAAAAGCCTGCCCACGGGTGACAAGGTCGGCATCGCCTTCTCCGGCGGTCTCGACACCAGCGCAGCGCTGCTCTGGATGAAGCTGAAGGGCGCGCGCTGCTACGCCTATACCGCCAATCTCGGCCAGCCGGACGAAGCTGATTACGACGAGATTCCGCGCAAGGCGATGGAGTTCGGCGCCGAGAAGGCGCGGCTGGTCGATTGCCGCACCCAGCTCGTCCATGAGGGCATCGCCGCGATCCAGTCCGGCGCGTTCCACATCTCGACCGGCGGCATCACCTATTTCAACACCACGCCGCTCGGGCGTGCCGTGACCGGCACGATGCTGGTCGCCGCCATGAAGGAAGACGGCGTCAACATCTGGGGCGACGGCTCGACCTTCAAGGGCAACGACATCGAGCGCTTCTATCGCTACGGCCTGCTCACCAATCCGAGCCTGAAGATCTACAAGCCCTGGCTCGACCAGCAGTTCATCGACGAGCTCGGCGGCCGCGCCGAAATGTCGGCGTTCATGACTGCGCAGGGTTTTGCCTACAAGATGAGTGCCGAGAAGGCGTACTCGACCGACAGCAATCTGCTCGGCGCCACGCATGAGGCAAAGGATCTCGAAAGCCTCGACACCGGCATCACAATCGTCAACCCGATCATGGGCGTGCCGTTCTGGCGCGACGATTGCGCCGTGAAGGCCGAGAAGGTCGTCGTGCGCTTCGAGGAGGGCCAGCCCGTCGCACTCAACGGCAAAACCTTCAGCGATCCCGTCGCGCTGTTCCTCGAAGCCAACGCGATCGGCGGCCGCCACGGCCTCGGCATGAGCGACCAGATCGAGAACCGCATCATCGAAGCCAAGAGCCGCGGCATCTACGAGGCGCCCGGCATGGCGCTGCTGCACATCGCCTATGAGCGCCTCGTCACCGGCATCCACAACGAGGACACCATCGAGCAGTATCGCATCAGCGGGCTGCGCCTCGGCCGCCTGCTGTATCAGGGTCGCTGGTTCGACTCGCAGGCCCTGATGCTGCGCGAGACCGCGCAGCGCTGGGTCGCGCGCGCGATCACCGGCGAGGTGACGCTCGAGCTGCGCCGCGGCAACGACTATTCGATTCTCAACACCGAGAGCCCGAACCTGACCTACGCGCCGGAACGGCTCAGCATGGAGAAGGTCGAGGACGCGCCGTTCACGCCGGCGGATCGCATCGGCCAGCTCACCATGCGCAACCTCGACATCGCGGATACCCGCACCAAGCTGAATCTCTACACCGACACCGGATTGCTGTCGGGCAGCGAAGGCTCGCAGATTTTCCGGCTGGAGAGCGACAAGGGCTGATCGCGACGACGAAGCGATCACGCCGCGACATTATGCGGCAGCGATTGCGCGAGACCAAACGCGGCTCCGGGCGACCGAACAAAGAGAGCGGTCCGCCTGGAGCGATTGATGGCCCGATACAGACACGATCTGCCGCAGCATCGCGGCGGCATCTTCCTGACCGACGGCGGCATGGAAACCACCCTGATCTTTCATGAGGGGCTGGAACTACCCCATTTCGCTGCATTCGTGCTCCTCGACAGCGCCGATGGCCGGGCGCATCTTAAGCGCTACTACGAATCCTATCTCGGCATCGCGAAGGCGCGCGGGCTCGGCTTCGTGCTCGACAGTCCAACCTGGCGTGCCAACCCCGATTGGGCCGCCAAGCTCGGCTACGATGCGGCCCGGCTCGAAGCCGTCAACATGCGCTCCATCCAGTTCCTCGAAGAGCTGCGCAGCACGTGGGAGTCGCCAGGTGCGCCCTGCGTGATCAACGGCGCGATCGGTCCGCGGGGCGACGGCTACAAGGCCGGCAACATGGATGCGGCGGAGGCGGAAGCCTATCACTCAGCCCAAATCGCGGCCTTCGCCAAGGGCGGCGCTGACATGGTGACCGCCTTTACGCTGAACAGCATTAACGAGGCCGTCGGCGTGGTGCGTGCGGCGAAGGCGCAAGGCATTCCGGTCGCGATCTCCTTCACGGTCGAGACCGACGGCCGCCTCGTCAGGGGAGAGACCCTGCGGGAGGCGATCGAAGCCGTCGACGGCGCGACGGACCGTGCCAGCGAGTATTTCCTGATCAACTGCGCGCATCCCTCGCATTTCGAGAGCGCGCTCGCCGCGGGCGCGGCGTGGGTCCAGCGCATTCACGGCGTCAGGGCCAATGCATCGGCCAAGAGCCATGCCGAGCTCGACGAATCCGAGACGCTCGACAGCGGCGATCCCGTCGATCTCGGCCGCCGCTACGTCGCGCTCAGGCGCGCGTTCCCTAGCATGCGGATTCTCGGCGGCTGCTGTGGCACCGATCACCGGCATGTCGCGGCCGTTTGCGAGGCCTGCCTGTCGTCGGACGCAATGAATGCGTAAATGCGGCCCGCGATTTAATGACGGTGTCATGCTCGGTCGCTAGGCTCCGCGTTCCCTTTCGGAACGAGATCGCGGAGCATCGAGCATGGTCAAGGGACCGACGCTAACCTTCCTTATCGCCCTGTCCTGGGCATCGCCGCTGGCGGCGCAGACGATCTATCCGATCGATCGAGCCGATATCCTGGTTGGTGCAAAATTCGACTTCAAGGTCGAATTTCCCGGACTGGTCGATCCGGCCAAGCTCAAGGTGACGGTCAATGGCGCGGATCATGCGACGGCCTTCGGCCGCGCCGCGACCTTCGTCGATCGCGAGGACGGCAAGGATCAGTCGGCGCTGATCCTGCGCGACGTCACGCTGCAGAAGCCCGGCAGCGTCGTGGTCGAGGTGAGCGACGGCAACCAGCAGCGCAGCATCACCTGGACGGTCTACGACACCGGTCCGCGCAAGGCCAAGAACGTCATCCTGTTCATTGGCGACGGCATGTCGCCGGCGCACCGGGTTGCGGCGCGGATCCTGTCCAAGGGCATTGCCGAGGGCAAGAGCCGCGGCAAGCTCGCGATCGACGAGATGCCGCATATGGCGATGGTGGCGACCGCGGGCTCGGACTCGATCATCACGGACTCCGCGAACTCCGCCAGCGCCTATGCGACCGGCCACAAGGGCGCCGTCAACGCGCTGGGCGTCTATGCCGATCGCACCGCAAGCCCGTTCGACGATCCCAGGGTCGAGACCATCACCAGCCTTGCGAAGCGTCGGCACGCCATGGCGATCGGCATCGTCACCAACACCGAGGTCGAGGACGCGACGCCTGCCGCGATGGTCGCGCACACCCGCCGCCGCGCGGCCTATGACGAGATCGTCGAGCAGTTCTTCGCCGCGAAGCCCGATGTGCTGATGGGCGGTGGCGCCGCGAATTTCCTGCCGAAATCGGCCTCCGGCTCCAGGCGCAAGGACGAGACCGACTACGTCGCAAAATTCCGCGATGCCGGCTATCCCGTCGCCACCACTGCAAGCGAGCTCGGCGCTCTCGCCGCAAAGCCGGAGACCGACAGGCTGCTTGGCCTGTTCGCGCCCGGCAACATGGACGGCGTGCTCGACCGCAAATTCCTCAAGGGCGGCGGTGTGAAGAAGTCGCCGGAGCAGCCCGATTTGACCGAACAGGTCCAGGCGGCGCTGAAGATCCTGTCGAAGAACGAGACCGGCTTCTTCCTGATGGTGGAGTCCGGATTAATCGACAAATACGCGCATCTGCTCGACATGGAGCGGGCAGTCTACGACACCATCATGCTCGACAATGCAGTACGCCAGACCCGCGAATGGGCGCAGGCGCGCGGCGACGACACCCTCATCCTCGTGCTGGCGGACCACAATCACCCCAACAGCCTCGTCGGCACGGTGAATGACGACATGGGGAGCACGCCCAACGTTCCCTTGCGCGAACGCGTCGGCGTCTATGAGCAGGCCGGATTTCCCAACTATCCGGCGCCCGATGCGGAGGGTTATCCGTCGCGCGTCGATGTCAGCCGGCGGCTCGCGATCTTCTCGGCCAGCCTGCCGGACCACTACGAGACGTTCCGCCCAAAGCTCGACGATCCCAACGAGCCGACGGTGAAGAGCGGCGAGGGTGGCACGTACAAGGCCAACGACAAATACAAGGACGTGCCCGGCGTCGCGCTGCGGTTCGGCAATCTGCCGGCGCTGATCGGCGCCAGCGTACATTCCGGCGAGGACGTCATCCTGACGGCGACCGGGCCCGGCAGCGATCGCGTGCATGGGTCGATGGACAACACCGAGGTGTTTCGCGTCATCGCCGATGCGCTCGGGCTCGCCGCCGGGCAGTAGCTCTCACCTGCGGTCAAAATAAAAATGGCCGGGATCGCTCCCGGCCATCTTTCATTCGTGTGTCGGCTCAGCGCGGCGGCGCGGTGCCGGGCGGGGGCGGCGGCAGCGAAGCCTGGCCACCATTGAGCAGCGGCGTGATGTTGCGGACGGTGACGCGCCTGTTGATCAGGCTCGGCCCTTGCGTCTGCTCCTTCAGGTACTGCTCGCCGTAGCCCTGCGACGTCAGGTTCTCCGCCGGCACGTTGAATTGCTGGGTGAGCAATTCGGCTGCGGACTGCGCCCGGCGATCCGACAATGACAGATTGTCGACGTCGTTGCCGACCGCGTCGGTGTGACCCTCGATGAGGAACACCACGCGCGGGTTGGCCTGGATCGCACGGTTGAGACCGTCGGCGATCGACTGCAGCTTCGCCGCCTGGTCCGGCGGTATCGTCCACGAT